>JAJYWC010000064.1 GCA_021791695.1 archaeon
CCGAAAATTTAGCTATTGCTATGCAAGTTAAGATTCTGGGAGCCGCCCGCCAGGTGGGCAGGTCGGGCTTTATGGTCTCCCACGGCGACACGAACATTCTGCTAGATTACGGCGCGATGACGACGAAGGAACCCGGATTTCCGGTCCACGTCCAGCCGCGCAGCGTCCAGGGGCTGATACTCAGTCATGCGCACCTCGACCATTCGGGTGCGGCCCCCGTCTTCTTCATAGGAGGCGATAAGGTCAAGATGCACTCGACCCCGGTGACCCAGGAGCTCTCGAACCTCCTCATCAACGACTTCATCAAGATCTCCGGGCCCTATCTCCCGTTCGAGTATCTGGACCTGCTCGCGATGAACAAGAGCACACTCCTCCACGGTTACAGGGAGACGTTCCAGGTGGGTGGCATGACCATCAACTTCTACGACGCCGGGCACATACCGGGTTCCTGCATAATCTCTGTCGAGGCTGGCTCGAAGAGGCTGCTCTATACAGGTGACATCAACGGCGCTGAGACGGAGCTGCTCAACGCTTCCTGGAAGGACCTGGGTGAAGCGGACATGGTCATCACGGAGAGCACCTACGCGACCGCAGACCACCCCCACAGGGCCGAGGTCGAGAAGGCCTTCGTCGAGCACGCCAACGCCGTCGTCGAGAGGGGAGGCGTGCTCCTCGCTCCGGCGTTCTCGGTGGGAAGGGCACAGGAGCTCGCCATGACGCTACACAAGAACGGCTTCAAGCACCAGATAGGTATGGATGGCATGGCGCTGAAGGTCAATGAGGTCCTGATGCGGTACCAGGAGTACGTGCGCGACCCGGCGCTCTTCCGAAGGACGCTGGAGAGGACGGAGCAGATCACCGGCTGGAGCCAGAGACGAAGGTTCATTCAGAAGCCGGGCGTGATAATCGCGCCCGCGGGGATGCTCGTCGGTGGTGCCTCGGTCTTCTACAACGAGCGCCTGTCTCAGGGGGAGAAGAACTCAATCGCCCTGGTGAGCTTCCAGGTGCCCGGCACCGCTGGAAGGACGCTGCTCGACAGAGGCCTGACGCTTCTTAACGGAAAGCCCACCAAGGTGAAGGCCGAGGTCAAGAAGTTCGACTTCTCCTCCCACAGCGGTAAGACCACGCTCCTTTCAGACCTCAAGAACATAAAGGGCTCTCCGAAGTTCATGACGGTCCACGGCGAGGAGGAGAGCTGCGTCAGCCTAGCAGACGAGCTCCACCAGGAGCTTGGCGCTGAGGCGTTCGCACCAAGGGTCAACGAAGTCTACGAGGTCTGAGCAACTTGGGGCAGCAGCAGGCGCCCAAAAGGACGTTCCCGGTAAGGAGCGCGGCGCTGATGGTCGCGTTCGTGGCGGCCATCCAGGTCTGCGCGCTGCTCTTCACTTACTTCATCGCCCCGGTCACGGTATCGACCGGCTACAGCTTCGCGCCGGGGGGGACGTCCGCAGCCGGCTCCGCAACCAGTGCGCTCGTCCTCGTCGCTGGCGCATTCGTGACGACCTTCCTCGCGGTCTGGCTGATCAAGAAGAAGCGCGCGAACGTCTTTACCTGGATCATCTCGGTGGCGACGACCCTGGCGCTTTTCCTTATGACGCTCCTTACGACCAGTGCAGTCGCGTCGTACCTTCTTGACCCGAACTCGGGTCTTGTGGTCTCCCTGGTTATCTCTGCCGCTGTGACCATCGCGTTCGCGTACATCACCAGGACGCCCAGACTCTATGCCGTAGCGCCCGTGATCACCGGGCTCCTTTCAGCGGAGGTGGGGAGCATCTTCGCATCGACCATCCCTATCCTCACGGCCCTGCTCCTGGCCGGTGTCTTCTCTGTCTACGACATCTACGCGGTGTTCAGAGGTCCACTGAAGCAGTTGGTTAACATCGCCCCGGCGGAGACCCTGACCGCGGTGACATCCAAGGTAGGCGAATTCACCCTCGGGACGGGGGACACGATATTCTACTCCATGCTTCCCGCGATCGCTCTGCTTGAGTCGGTCTCGACGACGACCTTCGACTACAACCTGCCCTTCGCCCTAGCCACGATGGTCGCGATCGATGTCGGAGTCGTGATGACGCTGTTCCTTCTATCTCGGTCAAAGATGCTGCCGGGATTGCCGATACCCATGGCCCTGGGTCTCGCGACCCTGCTGGCGCTTACGCTTCTCTAGAACTCGACGACTGGCGCCTTAGTGCCCTTGGTGAGGACTTCGACGTCGGCCCCGGTCGTACGGTAGGTGTAGAGGCGGTCTCTGGTCCTCAGTTTGACCTTCGCGTTGTCCCCAGACCTGACCACGCGAATCTCCGTCGCGGAAGGCAGGAGCTTCTGGAACTCTTCCTTACTCCTGATCTCTCTAGGCATGGTGCCACCCCGTACAGCTCGAGCATTTAACGGTTGAGCGGCCTCAGCGTCCGCCCAAGCGGAAACCCGCCATCCGGTAGGGCGACGGCCACGTCTTGAATTCTCTGCCATAGGCTCGCACAAACGAGCGGTAGCGCCTGTGCCTCTGCGCTCTCTCCTCAAGGAGAGCTTCCTTCACGGCACTGGTCTGACGCGCCCTCCCTAGGTATTCTATCACAATGTCGCTGTCCCGTATCTCTCCGAGGACATCCTGCCATGACCTGAGCACCTCGGTCATAATGGAGGAGCTCCGACTGGCAGGCATCAGCTCGAGGACATACCGGAACGTCTTCGCGTGCTTCCTCAACGAATGCAGCTCGTCGACCTTTCCTTCGTTCTTTACGACCAGAGGCAACTCGGCGCCGATCTCGGTGTCGAGCTTTGACAGGGTCTTCCTGACCCATCGCGTCGAGCCTTTGAAGTCCTTCCTGTCAGGCTTTGGCCTGTGCGCCTCGAAAAGACGCCAGGCCGCCTTCATTGATTCGCTGGCGTAGACCTCGCGCTCTTCTTTGAGGTTCGAGAGGAGAAGCTCGACGGTAGGGTCGCCAGCGAACTTCGACAGTCTTTCGTGAATGATGTCTGCGTCTCGGACCTTCGAGGTGGTCCTCAGCAACTTCCTACAGCGGTCGCGGGACTGCTTCATGGTCTTCTTGCGCGAGCGCCTAGGGACGACCCCTAGGATGGTGGCGAGCCGTCTGGCGGAGGCTCTCAGGGCCTTCGTGTTTTCCTCGTTCGGGTCCCCCAGATACTCCCGCAGCGAGCGAGCGACCCTCTCGTTGGCGCGCGCATAGTGCTCCGCCAAGAGCTTCGGGGGAACACCGGGGACGTCCATACGGACTACCGGCAATCGCACCGGATCCTGAGAGCGAGGATTTAAGCGGGAGACTTCCTGATTCTGTTCAGATACGCATCGATCCTCTTCTGGAGGTCGGCGTTGACCGCTTCGATCGGCCGGTTGGCGTTGATGGGCACCAGCCCGTACCTGCCCTCCATTACCATGAACTCTTTCGCCATCATCCTCTGGTAGGCCACGAAGGAGTCGTACAGGTCGTCAGAGAGTCCCAGGTCAGCGCCGGACTCGTAGTAGTCCAACGTCGCGTACTTTTGGAAGACCCTGTGGAAGAGCTCCTCCGGCTCGACGTCAAGGTAGAAGACGAGGTCGGGCTTGATCGTGAAGCCGAACAGGTCGTGCGACCAGCGTCTGCTGATGCCGCGGACCGTGCTCCGGGCGATCAGCGTGTAGATGTACCGGTCTGCCAGAATGATGTAACCTGCCTCGAGCGCGGGGATTATCTTGTGTTCGAGCTGGTCGGCGAAGTCCGCCGCATAGAAGAGCGTCAGGGTCTTCTTGCCGAGCGGGAGCTTTTGCTTAGCCTCGAGGATGCCCTTGCCTATGAGCTCGGATCGCTTCAGTCCGGTGGTGGCGACAGCGTGACCGTCGGACTCGAGCTTAGCGGTGATGAGGTCGACCTGAGTGGACCGGCCCGAGCCATCCGGGCCTTCGATGACGATGAGCCTGCCCTTGATCCTGCGGTCTTTCAGGTACCCTATGCCGTCGCCGTAGAATTCGAGTGCTCTTCCTCCGTCTGAATCTTCGGCCGGCATCATACCGCGAGCTCCTTGGCAGCGCTCGCGACGATGTTCTGCGGTAACAGCGGAAGCACCTGCTGCCTCATCAGCTTCTGCTGCAGCTCGATGTCCAGTGTCCCGTCCATCACCCTGAACCCCTCCGACGGTGCCATCGACTTGTACTCCTCGATAATACGGCTCTGGAAGATTCTATAGC
>JAJYWC010000065.1 GCA_021791695.1 archaeon
GTGGTCCACCTCAACCTGCACAAGACCTTCGCGACGCCGCACGGCGGAGGAGGACCGGGCGCCGGTCCGGTTGGAGTCGCAGAGAAGCTGCAGGAGTACCTCCCTGTGCCGGTCGTCACCAGGTCGGGCGACGCGTACCACCTGGACTACGGCGTGCCCCGGACGATAGGCCGCCTGAAGGGGAGCTACGCAAATTCCGCCATCCTCCTCAGGGCATACTGCTACATCCGTCTGCTCGGCTCGGGAGGGCTCGACAACGTCTCGAGCCTTTCCGTCCTCGCCGCGAACTACCTCCTCTCCAAGCTCAACCCGGAGGCCTACGTTCTCCTTCAAGGCAAAGGCCTAAGAAGGAAGCATGAGGCGATAGTCTCCGTGAGGGGCACGATGGGCGGAGGCGCGATGAAGGTGGCGAAGGGACTGCTGGACTACGGAGTCCACTCGCCGACCGTCTACTTCCCGCTCACGGTCGAGGAGGCCCTCATGATAGAGCCGACCGAGACCGAGACGCTCGAGGCGCTGGACGAGTACGCCGATCTCCTGAACGGCCTCTACGAGAGGTTGCAGCGGGGCGAGCTCGATAACGAGCCTCAGAACACTGCGGTGGGGAGGATAGACGAGGCCAAGGCCTCGCATCCTCTGTCTCTGAAGGTGAAGTGGTAGGAAGATTGCGATGACCGGAGAACTAGCGACTGCCGCGAAGGACGTGGTGTACGAGCTCGTCGAGGATGAGACGGGGAGGAAGCTGGGGGAGCTCAACACGGTCACGGAGGTCTTCGAGGTAACTCCGGGTGTCGTCAAGGTCCGGTTCACGCCTCTCTCCGCCTACAGTCCGACCGCGGTCGACCTCGGCAAGCGGATAAGGACCGCCGCAGAGGGCGTCACGGGTGTGAGGAAGGTGGTCGTCGAGTGCAGCGGCCACATGCAGGATGAGCTAGTCAACAGGCTCGTCAACGTCGAAAAGCCCCGCTGAAGGCCCGTTGGTTAACTTTCTGTCACCAATGGTTCAACGTTTTAGTTGTCGGGCTGATTAATGCGAGATGGGCGGACCATCTGCCATCAGATGTCAAACAGCGCTTCCGGACATGTTTTGGCCCTCGGAATAGGCAGCGCGGGGGCAAGGATTGTATCTTTACTCAGCAAAGAGACGACGTTGGTCGACAGGTTCGCCTACATCTCCTGCGACGAGTCCGACCTGGAAGCGAAGGAGGGAGAGAAGCTCCTTATTCAGTGCCCGATCGACCAGAAGATGACTCCGCCGATGGTGAGGGGGCTTTCAATCGCGTACATCGACGAGATAAAGTCCCTGATCGACGGCGCCAGGATAGTGTTCATAGTGGCCGGTCTGGGGAGAGCCACGGGAAGCGGCCTCGCACCGGTAGTCGCGCAGCTCGCGAAGGAGAACGGCACCGACACGGTCAGCGTGGCGGTGATGCCATTTGCGTTCGAGGAGAAGCTCAGGTTCTACTCCGGGCTCGCGCTCAGGAGGCTCAGGTCCGTATCGCGCGGGGTGGTCGTCGTCGACAACGACACGCTGTTCAAGAGCACGAGCGACGCGACCCTGAAGGAGGTCTACGATATCGCGAACTCTACTGCCGTCAAGGCATTGGGCTCGCTTCTCGCCAGGCAGGCTGAGGATTCCATCCCCGTGGGGCTGAACAAGGTCCTCGGGACGGTGTTCCAGGACGGATACTCCTTCCTGACGTGCGCTTCATCGGGCTCGGTGGACAAGGCGGAGGAGGCGCTCGCGAGGGCGATAATCGGCATTAGCAAGAGGGCCGAGACCAAGGACGCAAATCACGCCGTCGTCGTGCTCACAGGCGACACGACGCTCAAGGCGAGCGAGACCGCGACCGCGGTCAAGAGGCTGGGCTCGATGTTCGGGAGCGAGGTAATCGATGTCGAGTACGCCGTCAACTACCGCGGAGGGTCGCAGCTGCAGGTAAGCGTGCTCGCCTCCGGCTTCAAGGCCACAAGGTACGACGAGTACGACCCGCTATCCTCGCTGCGCTCCATCGACGATGCGATGGACTGCACGCTCCCATCGGGGCTGGAAGCACTGTCGTCCTTCGACTAGCGTCACTTCTTCTGCTCTACGTATTTCTGAAGGGCCTCGACATCGGCATCTTCCACTCTCCTGTAGAGCGGCTTTGGCTCTCCTATCCTGTGTCCAGCCTTCAGCATGAGCTCTCGGGCCTCGCCCCAGGGAATCGAGCCGAGAGGTGACTCGATGGCCAGCTGGGACCAAAGGTCCTCCGCGCTGAACGGGAGGAAGGGGTGTAGCAGTATGGCCAGGGTGGCGGCGCAGTTGGCGGCGTAGTAGACGGTCGTGTTGACGCCGGGGTTCTTCTCCCAGGGAGCCTTGGCCTGGAAGTACTGGTTGCAGCTCGTACTGAAGTCCAGGACCGCTTTCAGGGCGCGGTCGTAGTTCCCGGACTCTATCTGCAGGGACGTCTCGGCCTCGGCTTTCTGCATCGCCGCGACGAGCGCCTTCTCGGGCTCTCCAGGTTCTCCCGGTTCGGGGATGCTGAGCGAGAACTCCCTCTTGACGAAGACGAGCGACCTGTAGCAGAAGTTGCCGATGTTGGCGACCAGCTCGTTGTTGACCTTTGCCCTGAACTCCTGCAGGTCGAAGTTCGAGTCGGTCTGGGCGTAGGGGGTTATCCGCGTTAGGTAGAACCGCAGGTAGTCGGGAGGGAGCGCCGCAAGATACTCCCTGATGGTTATGCCCCATCTTCGGCTCTTGGATATCTTCTTGTCCTGGAGAAGGAGGTGTCCGCGCGTCGGTATGTAGTCGGGCAGCTTGAAGGAGCCCTCCCCAATCCTCATGCTGGGCAGGAAGAGATAGTGGTGGTAGACGATGTCCTTCCCGATGAAGTGGTAGATCGTGGCGTCGTTCCAGTACTCCGCGCCCTCCCTGCCCAGCTGCTTCCCTCCCACCTTCAGGGCCGTCGTAATGTAGCAGAGATGGTTGTCGAACCAGCCGTAAAGGACCTTACCCTCCGCCTCTGGGAGCGGTATCTTGACCCCCCAGCTGATGTCGCGGGTGATGTCCCAGTCCTGCAGGCCCTCCTTTATCCAGTTGAGGACGTAGTTCCGCGCGTCGGACTGGAGGTTGTCGTTCGTGTCCAGCCACTTCTTGAGCTGGCCGGAGAGGCTGGAGAGCTTGAAGAAGTAGTGCTTGCTCGTCCTCTTGACGGGAGGGGTGCCGCATATCGCGCACCTGGGCTCGAGTATCTGCCCCGGCTGCAGGGTGCGTCCGCAGTTCTCGCAGCCGTCGGAGTACTGGTCCTTCGTCCCGCAGTACGGGCACGTCCCCTTGACGTACCGGTCTGGGAGGAACTTCTTGTCGACCTCACAGTAGAACTGGTCTACCTGGGAGGGATAGATGTAGCCTTTCTCGTAGAGCGCCGTGAAGAAGTGCTGCACCAGCCTGACGTTCTCCTCCGAGCTGGTCTTGTAGAACAGGTCGTACTCTATCCCTAGCCCGTTCAGGTCCTGCTCGAATCTCTCCCTCCAGTAGGCGACGTACTCCTCGGGCTTCTTGCCGGCCTTCTCGGAGGCGATTAGTATCGGCGTGCCGAAGTCGTCGGAGGCGCATATCTGGATCGCCTCGGCCTTGCCGTGCCTCAGGTAGCGATAGAGTATGTCCGGAGGGAGGTAGGTGCTCGCGATGTGCCCCAGGTGAAGGTCGTTGTTGGCGTAGGGCAACGCAGCCGTTATGATAACTCTCTTCGTCGTGGTCTCCCTCGGTCTGACCTCGGCCAGCTCGCCCAGCTATAAGGTGTGCTAGAGTTTCCAGCTCTTCGCGTATCGTCTCTGTTCCTTTGTCTGCTCTCCTATCGATATCCCGAGCGAGTCCAGGCTGGCCAGCGCCACCTCGTTCTCTATCGCCTCCGGGACGTCCAGCACCTTGTTGCCGAGCGAGGAGTGGTTCTTCAGGACGTAAAGCGCCGACATGAACTGGTTCGCGAACGACATCTGCATGACCTCCGGCGGATGGCCCTCGGCCGCCACCAGGTTGACTATCCGCCCCCTCGCGAGCAGGTAGACCCGCTTCCCGCTGGGCAGCCAGACCTCCTCGACGTTCGGCCTGACCTCCTTGTAGGAGCGGGCCTGACGCAGCAGGGTGCTC
>JAJYWC010000028.1:0-5363 GCA_021791695.1 archaeon
GAAGTTACGTCATGTTGGCCCACGTCATATAGTCGTTGGCTCGTGTCTGCGTCTGCGAGAGTCCTCAGTCATGGGATGTCAGCTTTCTTTCGTCCATGATCCCTGCGCCACCACAGCCGGTGCAGTCAGGTGCTGTTGGGCTATCGGCCGGTGCCGACGGGCCCATGTCGTACTTACCGGTACCCATGCAGACCGGACAGGTGATTACTATCGAGTCGCATGCGCCACACCTGACTGGCACTCCGGACAGCTCGGTCCTGCACGTGGGACAATTGAGAGAGGTCACGGACCAAGGTACGGGCGTTGCATTCTTAAGAGCGCGCGGACCGGAATCGTTCGCCCGTCTTAGCTCGACGACGCGTCTCCGATGAGATGGAACTGGTTCCTTGTGGGCCTCCAGACCTTGCGCCATGAGTATGCGGGCAGCGATGCCCTCACGGCCGCCTCGTTCTCCTCGAACGGCGGGTGGACCTCGACCACCAGCCGGGGGTGGTCCCTCGTTATGAGGCTCATCGCCCCCCGTATCACGTGGCCCTCGTAACCTTCGACGTCTATCTTGATAAGCCCGACCGGACTGGGAAACGAGTCCATGAATTCGTCGAGCCGCTTTACCTCAACCCTTTCCGTTTCCGAAGCAAAGTCCTTCGAACGCCTGACAAGGCTGTTGTTGCCGCTGGAATCGTGCTTCAGCAGTTCGGCTTCGCCGTCCGAGTCGCCAAGAGCGCACTGCTGGACCACAACGTTCCCGAACTCGCGCGTCCTCGACCTCAGCTCTTCCGCAGTGGATGCCGAGGGTTCGAACGCCCAGACCGACCTGCTCCTCAGGGCCATATAGCGGCTGATGTGGCCGATGTTCGCGCCGGCGTCGACGAAGGTCAGCGAGGGGTCCATCTTCATGTACGCCTCGAGATGAGCCTCAGCCCCGGGCGCCTTCCGCTTGAAGACGCGTCTTACTACCTTGGAGGCGCCGTCCTGGGGGATGTCCAGAAGCGTTCGGGTGAGCTGCCCGGACCTGTTTGCGTAGCCCAGGTAGCGACCCATCATGAGGGGCCTGACGTAGATCAGAGCGCGGATGGTCACCGAGAAGGGCGAGAGTTGCTGCGCCCACGCCTTCCTGCCGGCCTCGAGCTGGCCCGCGGGACGGTCCTCCAGCGAGGTGCGGTGGTCTATCCCTCCGACCACAGGCAGGTAAACGACCTTCCACGAGGTGCGGAGCATGGCCTGCTTGAGTAGTATGTCTTCGCCCTTGCGCGTGGTACTGGTCAGCTGCTTCGTGGTCGTCGCGTCGTCCGTCTCGAGCCAGGCCTGACGGTTCAGCACATACAGGCCCGTGAAGAACAGCCTGTGCCTTATCCTACGGAGCATTCGTTTCGAAGTGTTCCTGACCACCTCTGCGAGTCCTGGTGCGCCCCGTAGTTTCTCGAGAGAGACCATGCCGATGTCTCCCTGCACCAGCTCGACCGCCCGGAGGCAGTCGCGTGTCACCGTCAGGTCGATATCTCCGGTCAGGATGATGTCGTGCCTGGCGTTCAGGAAACCGAAACGTCGGGCACCGCCCTGGCGGTGGTACCATCCTTCCTCGGCCTGCGAGGAGTCGACCGTCCTGCAACCTTCGGTCATCTTTGGGTCTAACTTGCCGTTGCTGCACAGGATGAGGTCGTCGGAGCCGAGCGCCTTCCAGCTCGGTAGGTTCTTCGCGAGCAGGTCGGTATCGGTCGCGCGCACCGGGATTACGATGGAGAACGGTCTCGTGGTCGATGCGCGCCTCGGTTCTTTCGGCGGAGTTTGGCCTGGATGAAAAGCTTTAGCGCGAGAAAGCCGGCGATATAGGCCAGGAAGCCGTATCGATACAACGCCGTGACAGGCACGAGCTGCGCCCAGCAACGCCGCGAAAGCCACCGGGGCCGCTAGAGCTGGCGTAGAGGGATATGGAGGGCGGCCCTTCGACGGGTCCTACTTCTTCCTCAGGTACGACCTTCCGGTCCTGAGATATCTATCCCTCCCGGCGAGCCAGTCGCGTCGGAGCGGAGAGAAGAAGTCGAGCTCCTGGGTATCCTCAAGGACGGCCGCCTCGTGCACCACGTTGGAGGGTATGACGAGGACCTCGCCTGCCTTGACGGAGTACTTCTTGCCACCTATGGTGAAGCTCATCGAGCCCTTGAGGACGTACGTTATCTGTTCGCTGAGGTGCTTGTGCGCAGGTACGAACGCCCCCTTCTTGAAAGAGATCAGTCCGACCATCTCCCTCTCCCCGACCGCGAGCCTCCTGGTCATGTCCTTGTTGACCCGCTCTTCAGGGAGGTCCATCCATCTCATGAAGCGCGGCTCATCGGTACCCTCACGCGAGTTCTTGCGACTCATCTCGGTCCTGAAGACGACCACGCTCTCTTCAATATACTTTGCAACGGACAGCAATACAGATATAGAATGGCCCAGAGTTTGTCCTCGGTAACATTTCGTTGGTCTCCACCCAGACGACCAAGGACCGTATGCAAGAATTTCTGGACAGGACGGTCTCATCTAGGAAGCTCTTCGAGAGAGCGACCGGTGCAATCCCAAGCGGGAGCACCCGTGCGCCGTTCTACTACGCGCCGTACCCTCTGTACATGAAGAAGGGCGCGGGTCCGTACGTTTGGGACGTGGATGGAAACAAATATCTGGATTTTACTAACAACATGGGACCGCTCGTCCTCGGCCACAGGCATCCCAGAGTGCAGAAGGCGGTGGAGGCGCAGCTCGACGCCTTCTGGTGCGGCGGACCTACCGAACTCGAGGTCAGACTCGCCGAGCGTATCAAGGAGGCATTCCCGGTCGGGGAGCGGGTGCTGTTCACTCCATCCGGGTCAGAAGCCACGATGAAGCTGATCAGGGCGGCGAGGGCGGCGACGGGGAAGGACCGCATAATGCTGTCGACGGGGGCCTATCACGGCAGCCACGACATCGTCACCTCGAGCCCGGGAATCCCCAAATCGTATCTCTCGACTGTGACCCGGTACCGATACAACGACGAGGAGTCGTTCGTTGCCGCGTTCAGGAAGGACAAGGGCGAGGTCGGCGCAGTGGTCATGGAGGCCGTCCTGGGGCAGGCGGGGTCGGCCCCACCGACCAGGTCCTTCATCAAGACCGTGAGAGAAGAGACGGAGAAGGCAGAGGTCCCTCTCATCATGGACGAGGTCGTCACCGGTTTCAGGGTCGCGAGGGGCGGGATAAGCGAGCTGATGCGTATGGAACCGGATGGCGTAGCGCTGGGGAAGATAATCGGTGGAGGGTTCCCGGTGGGTGCCTTCCTCGGGACTGACAGGCTGATGAAGGAGTACGAGTACACCAAGGCAGAGTTCCCGAACGTGGGCAAGCCCAGGTTGCCCCAGTCGGGGACGTTCAACGCGCATCCCGTCTCAATGGCCGCGGGCCTAGCGACCCTTGAACTCCTGACGCCCGATGCGTACGAGCACCTGGCGGGGCTGGGCAGCAAGGCCTCGAGGGCGCTCGACGCGGTGGCGACCGAGTATGGCGTGCCGCACTCGATGACTGGCATCGGGTCCATCTTCTTCATGCACTTTTCCAAGGAGAAGGTGACGAACGTCGAGACCGCGCGCGGCTCCGACGAGAAGAAGGGCAGGATGCTGGATGCCCTTTTGCTGTCTCACGGGGTGAGCATGCCGGCCTTCCATTCGGCGTTCGCGTCCCTCCCGATGCGGGAGGCCGAGATGGCTCTCTTCGAGCAGGCCGTCGAGGCGTCGTTCGCCGACATGAAGAAGCTGGGCGAAATCTGAGCTGCCGGGTCTGAAGAGTTACAGAACCTCGACCATCTCTACCGTGGTCAGGCCGTTGTGGCCGACTATCCTCTTCACGTCCTCGAGGATCGGCCGTATCTTCTGCTCCTCGTCAACAGTCTCTATCACTAGCGGAAGGTTGAGTGAGAGGCCGAGGACGTCGACCCGGGATGAACCGTGCTTCCCGTAGCCCCTCACGCCTTGAAGGACCGTGGCGCCAGAGATTCCGTGCTCCTTGTAGAGAGAGACGAGCAGGTCCGAGATCGGCCTGCCCTCGTGTTCGTCCCTAGACCTCACCCGGACGGTGAGCTTCAGCAGCTTCCTCATCGGTGGATCACCGGTCTTCATTCAATGGTCGCCTACACGAACCCTGCAATTGCAAGGATGACGGCCCTTCCTGCAAGAATCGCGAGCATCGACGCGCCGACATTGAGGAAAACGTCCGCTGCTGCGATTAATGTCTTTCCGGCCGAGAGCAGGTTCACGCTCTCGAGGGCGAAGGTCGACATGGTCGTGAGAGTGCCACAGAAGCCTATGCCGATGAGGAGGGTGTAGCGCTGGTCCAGCCCGAAGCTCTGCGTCGCCGTCGAGCTGAGCCCGAGGATGAAACTGCCGATTATGTTGACGATGAGGACAGAGAGGGGGAGGCTTCCGAAGAAGAGGGGGTCACCCGTAATCTTGTACCGTAGTACAACCGCCACTGCCGCCCCTGCGAACAGATAGAGTATGTCCCACTTCAATTGTTGACCGCTCGCGTTTTCTTGTTTTGGTAGAAGCTATTGGCTCACACATCGCTGCGAGCGGTTATGGCGAGCTTCACCGCCGTTGGAGGACGGATTTCCCCAAGAACGTCTTAAGCGTTTCGAATGGGCGAATGGGCGAATGGGCGCCAAAGGTTATACCTCCGCACCGGCGCGGGAGACCGTTGCTGGAGAGCTGGCAGATATTCGCGACCGGCATCTTCCTGGGTATCTCCATCGCCGCACCACCTGGACCAGTGAACGCTGCGGCCGCCTATCAGGTGACAAGGTCTTGGTTCGCAGGCTGGTCTACGCTGCTCGGCGCGACGACCGCCGATGTCGTCTTCTTCCTCCTGACCTACTACGGCGTCACTGCGCTGGTGGCGTCGGGAGAGGTCCGCGATGCCCTCTTCGCGGTGGGAGGGTTGTTCATGTCCTATCTTTCGTACGCGACCCTGAGGAACGCAAGACGCGAGCCCCGGGAAGAGAAGAGGAACGGTCGCCCCTACGTACTCGGCCTTACGATAGGCCTGTCGAACCCCTTCCAGCTGGCCTGGTGGGTGGCGGTGGGTATAGGGATGGTCTCGACGTTCGGGTTAAGCATAGTGCTTGGGTTCTTCGGGGGAATACTGGCCTGGACCCTGGTCTACTCCTCGCTTCTGCGCGCCGGGCTGAGCCGCTACCGGGAGGTCTATCCGTACATAGCCTACGCTTCGGGGGTAGTACTCCTTGCGTTCGGCGTGTGGTTCTTCATTACCGCGATTTCTTCTTTCCTTTGACCCTTCGGGCGTATTCGTGGACAGAGCTTTCTTGTGAGCGCTCGACAGAGCCGGGTCTGTCCTTCCGCAGC
>JAJYWC010000028.1:5373-21511 GCA_021791695.1 archaeon
TATGGCCTCTTCGGGTTCCTTGTCCTCGAACTCTATCAGGTAGGCGGCGACGACGCTCCCCGTCCTACCCTGCCCTGCAAGGCAGTGGACTAGCACGGCGTTGCCCTTCTCGACCTGCTCCCTGACGTGAGCCACGGCCCTGGAGAGGGCCTCCTGCGTGATGGGCGCGTGGTCTTCCATGCGGACGTGTATGGAGGTCACGCTCGTGCCCTCAAAGAATTCCTCTGGAAGGGGCACCTCTCTCAGCGTAAGGATGGCGTCGACCCCCTGCTTTTCAAGCCACCGCACCTGGGCGGCTGACGAAGGCAGGCCCGAGGCTGCGAGCTTCCCCTCGATTATCCACCCGAAGTTTGTCGGCTTGTCGGTGAATGATGCCCTCAGCCGGCGGTAGGTCGTTCCAGCCCTGCCCAAGCTGCCCACCAGGACGCTCGGATGAAGATACGTCTATCGGTGCTCGACTGCGGAAAGCTATGTCTAGCCTTCGACCAGCTCGAGCTTTCCATAGCGCCCGACGTTGAGCTGCCTCTCTCCTCTGAACGTATTGATGTAGCCGTTGGAGACCTTGACCTTGACACCCTTGCTCACCGCATCAATCTGTGCGTCCCACAACGAGAGCTTTATCGAGCCGCTTTCGTCCCTTAGTGTCGCATCGGCCACGCGAGCCTGACCGCCTGTCCTGAGAGTAACTTCCCTTGGGGAGGAGACGTCAACTATCTCGCCTTCAACCTCGACAGTTCGCATGCCATCGCGAAGATCCTTGATGTTCATCGGAAACTTATCGGCGTACCCGCCCCCTTGATATATTTAATGGTTGACTAGAGTCAGGCCGGACCGGCTTCGATGGACCTCCGACGATACCTTCCCGACATCAGCTCGTCAGGGCTCTACTGGGTCATCGCGGGGTTCTCGCTCATATCTGTCCTCAACGTGCTCACGCTCGTCCTCGGCAGGGACGAGGTCCTGGCGTACTTCAACTCCAACCCCCTCGGGCCCGTGCTCGCGGTGGTCGTCTTCGACACCCCCTGGACGGTCGCGGGACTGCTCGGCCTTGTCGTGCTTTTCACACCCGTCCTGTTCGGGACCCCGGTCTCCCAGAGGAGGAGCGTCTCCTTGTTCTTCCTTTCGTCCAGCGTCATCGTAGGCGTGACTGCGGGCGTTGTCTGGGACAGGTACTTCGATAACGCCGGCGTGGTGGGCGCCGGCTCGTCTGGGATAGCCATCGCCGGTCAGTCAGTCGTGTTCTGTCTGGCGCTCTTCGGCCTGTTTCGGCTGCAGAGACAAGACACCCGCTCGCTCGGGCGGATGAGCAGCTACTGGTGGCACGCCTTCGCGGCCATCTACGGGACGCTTGTCCTGACCACGCTGCTCTTCGTGGTCGTCCTCCAGCCGATTTTCACGCCGACTCTGCAGTACAACTGGAGGGTGCACGAGTTCGCGTTCCTCATCGCCATCGGGGTCACGGTCGTCTATGAGGGGGCGACATGGTCGGCCCAGGGACTGGACGGGAAGCTCCGGGTCGACGAGATGCTGCTGAACTACCATTTCGACGACCTGAACGACAGGTTCGTCAGACCCCTGCCGAAGCTGAGGGTCGTCTTCGCTGAGACGGCAGAGGGCATCTCGAGCGATTTCCATCCGGAGACCGGCGAGATATGGGTCTCGCCGAGGTTCTGCGGGCTCGAGTACTTTCGGTCGGCCAAGGAGGTCGACGACGCTTTGTTGCACGGGATGCTCCACGCCGACCTGTACTATTCGGGTCGTCCGTGGCAGCACGGACTTCCGGAGGCAGCCAAGGAGTTCGACTCCGACGCGGAGGGCGTGGGCGCTAGCCCTGAGCATAGTTGAGCGAACGTCCCATCTCTGGAATCTTTTTAGGTCGAGCACGGGGCGGGACGGAAGAGTTTGCTACCTTCAGCCAGCGATGCCGTCATCTTCGTCTTGGCGTTCGTCCTTCCCTGCGTGGTCGTCTTCGCGTTCATGCCGAGGTACCTGGACCTCCTGAGGTCGAGGGGCAGGGTCGGGACAGACGTCCACAAGCCCGGGCAGACCAAGGTGCCCACTCCGGCTGGACCTCTTCTCATCGCAGCGATAGTCATCGGTGAGGCGGCGGTCTACCTCCTGCACGAGTCAACGCTACCCGTGGTCGCGATCGAGGTTACGCTTGTCGCTGGCGCGATAGGACTCTACGACGACCTGAAGGGGCTGGGTGGTGTAGTGAAGCCGCTGCTGCTTGTGCTGGCGGCGATCCCCCTCATCCTCGAGGAGCAGGTGAACCGCTCGCTCTACACGGCGACTCTGAGCTTTCCTCTTTTCGGCGCGACGGGCACGCACTACATCATATTCGCGATACTGATCATCGCCGCGATGCCGGTATCAGCGAACGCCTTCAACATGCTAGACGCGTTCAACGGCGAAATCTCAGGGTTCACGAGCCTGGTCTCAGTGGCCCTGGTCGCCGGGGTCTTCATGGAGGGCCTGGTCACCCCTGCCTTCAACTTCCTCCGGGTGGCTGTCGTACTGCCCCTCGCCGCAACCGCCATTTGCTTCTACTACTACAACAGGTATCCGGCCAGGGCCTTCGACGGCGATACTGGCAGCCTCGCTTTCGGTGCGCTCTACGCGGCGCTCGCGATCATGGGTGGAGTGGAGATAGCAGCCCTGGTGGCGCTGATCCCCGCGGTGCTCAACTCGTACTACATACTGTACAGCGCCCGGGGCTTCGTGGAGCATAAGGAGATGGAGACGAGACCTACGTTCCTGGGAGAAGACGGCAAGCTTCATGCGACGGAGAGGGCCGGGGCGCCTACGACTCTCGTGAGGATGATCCTTCTCGGCTCCCCCGCCGATGAGAAAGAGGTCGTCCAGGTCATCCTCACGCTAACGGTCTTCGCCTGCGGCCTGTCGATACTCACCTCCGGGCTCACGTGGTTCACTTGAACTCGAAGAACGTCTATGGTCTCATGCTGATCGTCACGGTCGCGTGGCTGCTGATCCTCGCCGAGAGTTATCTGTTCATCGCGGTAATCAGGCCACTCGGTCCGCCGATACACAGTTTCGTCCCATCGTCGGCGCTGAAGGTAATCCTCACCGCAGGGCTCGCAATACTGTGGGTCGCTGTTATGTTCGCCCTTGACCTTCTCTATACTAAGTGGAGGAAGACTCCCATCTGAGCTTCTTGGCATCGTACTCCTTCCTCGTGTAGACTTTTCTGGCGGGCACGCCCATCACGACCACCCCGGGTGGGACGTCTTTGGTGACCACGGCGCCCATCGCGACGACGCTCCCCTCGCCTATGGTGACACCCGCCTTGATCATCGCCCCTCCGCAGATTATCGCACCGTCCGCTATTGTCACGCCGACCATCCTCTTTCCCATAGGATATGGGTCGTTAGTTATGACGGCGGCCGGTCCTATGAAGACGTCCCTGCCTATCCTGGTGAGTGGAGGGATGTAGACGGAGCCCTCCACCCTGGTGTTGTCTCCTATCCTGACGTTGTAGTCGACGTGGGTGAGGGAACCTATCATAACGTTGTCTCCTATCACGGTCCGGGAGCCCACGTAGCTGAAGTGCCAGACCTTGACGTTCTTCCCTATCTTGGCGTCGTCCGCAATGTAGTTGATGGGCGCCTTTGCCATTTCCTTCTCCCGGGTTCACTTTCGGATAGATAAACTTGGACGAACGCCTCCATCAGTTTCATAAAGGTCCCTCCGAGGCGGAAAGTACGACTTTTCATAATCTTAAATACAAACAACCGACGACTGTTCCGCTCTAATGGTCAATGAGCCTACCGGAAAGGCTTCAGGGAACCCTCCTCTTACCGAGATGGCTCAGCTAGCAAAGCTGATTATGAAGATGGGGCCTGATATAGACCTCATCGCGAGAATCTCGGGCCAGTACAAGGAGACAATCAGATATCGCTACAAGGAGAAGATACTGGCGAAGGGGTTCGCACTGCAGGCTCGCCTCAACTTCGAGGGGATGGGGCTGAGGAGGGTAGTAATGACCGCGAGGCTCGGCGATACGTACATGCCCTACGCTAAGGAGGTCTTCACGGCCATGAACAAGCTGTGCTACCTCACGAGCGCGGCTGAGCTCATGCCGCAGGGGACATACATGCTCCACGCGACGGTCCCGTCCCAGTTCACGTCTGACTTCACCCAGTTCATGAAGCGTCTTGAGCAGCTAGGCATTTTCAGTTCGATAGAGTTCTACAACTTCGCCTGGTTCAGGAACGTCCCTATGCGGGCGGAGTACTTCAACTTCGACCAGGGCATCTGGGAGTTCGACTGGGAGAAGCCGGTAGAGCACAGCAAGGAGGATCACGATGCGGGGTTCGAGCCCTTCAGCGTGGACAAGATCGACCTTCTGATAATGAAGGAACTCCAGGTCGACGCCACGAGGTCTCTAAGCGAAATCCGCGAGACGATAAAGGCCGTCGACGGCATCGACATCAACTACAAGACGCTGGCGTGGCACTGGATCCGTCACGTGCAGGAGAAGCGGATGGTGAATGGCTACGCACTGAGGTGGATGGGCACGAGGTACGACCCGACCTCAGAGAAGATGGTCTTCAGGAAACACCGTTACATGGTCGTCCCGATACTCGTGCGCGGAGTAACCGACGTCGAGAGGGTCAACCTCGTCTCGGAAGCGAACAAGGTCCCGTTCCTTTGGAGCGAAGCCGCGGGCGAGGACTACTACGCCCAGTTCGCGTTCCCGGTCGAGACGGTCAACTTCGCGTTCAACTTCCTGACCTCGGTCCTCGCCAAGTTCGGCAAGAGGGCCAGCCACTACGTGGTCGACCAGACCAACTCCGCAGGATTCACTCTGAGCTACCAGCTCTTCGACGACGGCGAGCGAGAGTGGAAGTTCGAGAAGGAAGAGATACTCGTGAGGTTCCAGAACCTGATAATGAAAATTGGGGAAGGTTCCGGGTCGCCCCGGAACTCTGCCTAGCTATAGTTCGCAGGCGCCGCCAACGAGGTTCAGCGGGCTGACGTGAAGGCCCATCGCAGTCAGCACCAGAGTCGCCCCGCCGAGTGCCAGCATCCCGTATCGGATTCTGTCGTCGAGAGTCATGGGCGGAAGAGAGTGAAAACCAGATTTAAGCATATACTTAGAGCTGAGCGTCGATTCTTATGGACCGTCTAGAGACGCGGTCTCGGTCCGAAAGGAAGAGACTGGATGTTTCTTATATCACAGACGCGCTGATGACATGGAAGTGGTAGGGTCCTGACGCTCTCAGACTACTATCTGGTCCTTGGTTCGATCGCCATAGCTGTCGTGGCGGTCGTCGCCGTCGAGCTGCTCAGCATAGCGATAAGGCGCGCCGCGAAGCTAGCCGGGGCGGGCCCCACGGTGATCAGGGACGTGAGGGAGGGAATGCGGGTCATCGCAATCCTGATCGCCATCTCCGCCATCCTCAGCTTTACCAAGCTCGCCTCGGAATTCACGGCGCTGACGATATCCGGCATCGCAGGCTTGGCGTTATCCCTCGCGCTCCAGACCACGCTCTCGAACGTAATCGCGGGGATTCTGATGATAAACGACGGTGTCATCAGACTGGGCGACAGGATCGAGTATGGAGGGAGCCTGAAGGGCGAAGTCGTCCGGGTGGCGCTGAGGAACGCGTGGGTCAGGACGAGCGACGGCAACATCGCTGTAATCAGCAACTCCAACCTCTCGGCCGGCCCTCTGGTGAACTACACGGCGACGGAGCGCCTGAAGAAGAAGTACGCCATAGGCTGAGAACGCCGGTCAGGTGTGGGAGACAGACAGCCCGTCGATTATCTCGAGGTGGTCCTCGGCTATCTGAGCCCTCGGCAGGGAGTCCAGTTTATACGAGGCCGCGTCGGCGTAGGGAGGTAGAGCCGCAGGCCGCCCCTTTCCTCTCACGTCGAACTCGTATACGAAGCAGATGTCCCAGTGGCTTCCCATGTACGACTGTATGTCGACGAACTTTGGAGCGGTCCCCGTGACACCCGACAACTGCGTCTTCACCGCCCTATCGGCAGCGTCCATGGGACGCTCACCAAACTTCAGCATGGTCGCCGGAAGGAGGAGCCTGCCTCTCCTGAAAGAGAGCGGATGGGCGTCGGTAGCCCTCACGAATAGAAGAGAGCCGGGTTCCGTCCTGACCAGGCCGAACGATGAGATGTGCAGGTTCTCGTCGCTTATCCTCATCCTGCCGGAGGGGGTCTGCGTATTGCTCATTTTCTGAAGTATCGCCTGCTGGAAGCTCGTGTGAGGCAATGCTATTACCTCTTTCGCTTTTCACGGCCAAGGAACCGTTCGTGGGCCTCCAGGACGAGCCTCCGCGCATATCTCTCGTCCTTCCAGCCCTTCACCTCGACGAATTTCCCGGGCTCGGACTCCTTGTAGTGCTGGAAGAAGTGCTCAATCTGCTTCTTTGTGAACGCGGGAAGCTGGTCGAATCCGTCCACGCTGGAGTAGTTCGGGTCGACGTCACGGGTCGGTAGGGCGACTACCTTCGCGTCAGGACCCTTCTCGTCGTTCATCAATAACACCCCGATCGGCCTGGACCGGATGACCGACATCGGGTAGACAGGCTCCTCCGTCACCACCAGCGCATCGAGCGGGTCGCGGTCTTCGCCCTCCGTCTGCGGGATGAAGCCGTAGTTGAACGGGTAGTAGGTCGGCGTGTAGAGGAAGCGGTCCACGAAGACAAAGCCCGTCTCTTCATCTATCTCGTACTTGACGTTGCTGCCACGCGGGATCTCTATCACAACGTTGACCTGGTCTGGCGCCTTCTTCCCCACCGTCAGTCTTCCTGTCAAACCGTGCTGCTGCCGTTCCTGCACGATATAAGGCGCACCGATGGCCGAGACGCCGTGCCGGTTAGCCGTAGGGCCAAAGAAAGATTATTAGGACGGGTCGAAAGCTAAACGCTGTAGGATGGCATTCGGGCGTAACGGCACTTGTACTCGAAGGGCCAGGACTATGGTAGATTCTCCAGCTCATGTCCAAGCATAGCCAACCGCCTTCCTCGAACGTCTCGATGGTCAGACTCGCCGGACTCGAAGAGTTCCTCGAAAAGAGAGGAAACACTCTCCTCATCAAGGGCGAAGCGGGGACGGGCAAGACCACTCTCGCCCTTCAGCTGCTGAGGACGCTGGCTCGTGACGAGCCTGCGTACTACATCTCGGCGAGAGTCTCAAAGGAGAAGCTGGGCAGGCACAATCCGGAATCGGCGAAGGCTGTGGAGGAGGGCGGATTCCTTGACCTCAGGCTAGGGAACAGCACCCACATGCTAGAGCAGATAATCAAGGTACTCAGGGGCCGGGAGAAGGACAGGGCCAGGGTCCTAGTCGTCGACACATGGGACTCGTTCGCCAAGGAGATTGAGGAAAAGGAGAGGATCAAGGCCGAGAAGACACTAATGGCCCTCGCGGACACGAGTGAGGCGAGGATAATCTTCGTCAGTGAGGAACCATACCGGACCACGATGGAATACCTCGTGGACGGGATCGTCGTCCTCAGGAGGATAGACGACAACGGACTGCTCCTCAGGGAGTTCGAACTTACAAAGCTCAGGGGCACGCCGATACCACAGCACAAGCATCTCTTCAGTCTCGAAGGAGGGAAGTTCACCGCCTTCGACTACCACCTGCGCCCCGACTACACCAGGGCCAGGAAGGTCAAGCCCAAGAAAGACCTCGATGACGCGTTCTCCCTGGGGAGCGATGCGCTGGACTCGATCTTCTACGGGATCCCCAAGGGGAGCACCTTCTCCATCGAATACGAGCCGACGGTGCACTACTCGTCCATCCGCATCGTGGACCTTATGGCAATCATCAACGCCCTGAACCTGGGGCACGGAGCATTCCTGCTGCCGCTCCCAGCCTCACCGCTCAACGAAGTCTCCAGCCTGATCCAGCCCTACGTGTCCAAGGAAGCTTACCTGAACAACTTCGCGATAGGCTCGATGGAGAAGAGCGGCAACCGGCTGAGACCTCCCTTCTATGCCGTGGGCGCCGACGACGACGAGGGGCTCGGAGAGAACGTCACAGTCCTCCTCGAAAAGGTCAGGAAGAACTCCAGGACGGGCGGAGTCCTGGTCGTGGAGTCGATGGTCCAGCTGGAGAGCTCGTTCGCCTCGACGTCGGACACGGTGCTGGAAGGGTTGTCCGCCAGAATCTCGAAGATCCAGGAGACATCCAGCGACGCGCTGCTCGTGACGCTGAACAGTGCTGCGAGGATGAAGCCCAGAGTGCTCGCGATGAGCCGCAGATACGCGAGGATCATGATGAGGGACCGCGTCGCAGTGATAGTCGGGGAGAAGCCGAGTACCGAGCCGTACGTCCTCGAGCGCGACGAGGACAACTCGCTCCTGCCGAAGCTGACGAGGATCGTCTGAGCGACGGCCCGCCTCCCTTCATATATCAGCGCCCCTCACGCCCACGCGGATGACGGTCTCGATCACCTGCTACGGCGGGGTCAATGAGATAGGGGGCAACAAGGTCCTCGTCGTCGACGGCGACGCGAGGGTCCTTCTAGACTTCGGGGCCGGATTCTCAGAGGGTGGGGACTTCTTCAACTCTGGCATCCTGCCCAGGAAGGTGAACGGCGCCGGGGACTACTTTGAGTTCGGGCTCCTTCCCGAGATCGTCGGGCTGTACTCGGAGGAGGCGCTCAAGAACACCGAGGTCAGGTACGAGCCGCCTCGTGTGGACGCGCTCCTGCTAAGTCACTATCACACAGACCATACGGGGAGGGTCGACCTGGTCGACCCGAAGATTCCAGTCTACTGCGGGGAGACGACGGCCCTGATAGACTCTGCCTACGCCGCCTCCGGGGCCTCCCCCCTGAAGGGGCACGAGCTGAGGACCTTCCGTACTGGCGACAAGTTCAGGGTCGGACACATCGAGGTGCGGCCCGTCCACGTCGACCACTCCATCCCCGGCGCGTACGGCTTCATCGTCGACACGTCGGAGGGCACGGTCGTGTACACCGGCGACTTCAGGTTCCATGGCCCCATGGGCTCCATGACCGAGGAGTTCGTCGAGCTCGCCTCGGCGGCTCAGCCGACGGTCCTCCTCTCAGAGGGTACCAGGGTGGCCGACGACGCAGACGGGACGGAACTGAAAGAGTCGGACGTCGCGCTGCAAACGCAGAAGCTTCTCTCCAGGAACGGCCACCTGGTCTTCTCTTCCTTCAGGGGGAACGACCTCGACAGGGTCTCTTCTTTCTTTGACGCGTGCGAGAAGGCCGGCAGGCGCCTCGTGGTCTCGATGAAGGTTGCGGCCCTTCTGGACAGGCTCAGCGACGACAAGAGGCTCGGCGTGCCCAGGCTCGGGCGCGACGTCTCCGTCTACATCCGCCGCAAGGGGAAGGGGGCCTACGACGACGGCGACTACCGGAAGTGGGAGAGGAAGTTCCTGGACAACGGCGTCACCGCGAGCGACATCAGGGCGAAGCAGAACGAGTTCCTCCTTCACCTCGACCAGTGGACCCTCCCCGAACTTATAGACATCCATCCGGATCGGGGTGGCGCCTATATCCACGCGACTACCGAGGCGTTCAACGAGGAGGGCGAGCGGGACGAGCAGGTGATCAGGAACTGGGTGGAGCACTATGGCTTCAGCTATCACCAGATTCACGCGTCGGGGCACGCGCCCATGAAGCGCGTCGCCGAGCTCGTGAACGGTGTCGGCGCCAGGAAAGTCGTGCCCATCCATACGGAGAGGGCGGACCTCTTCCCCTCGATGACAGATACGAAGGTGCACCAACCCGTGAAGGGTCGGCCTATCGCGATAGGCTGACGCTCACGCGAAGAACGCGAACGTGAACGTGAGCAATACCCAGCAAGCGGCGAGGAGCGACGCTGCGACATAGGCCAGGACCCTCCAGTTCCTGGTGATGACCGTCTCGGAGTAGCCGAAGAAGACAGGGAAGGCTGCGAGCAGCAGACGGGGAATCGAGTAGACGGGTGTACCCTCCACGAAGAGCAGCGGGACCGAGAGGAGGAGCGAATACCCCACGAGAAGCCAGCGGTAGGGATAGTCCCTCGTCCTGGTTAGAAGGTAGATCCCGAGAAAGAAGAAGGCCTCGAACGCCAGGTTCCTCACCGCCCAGTATGCCGAGGAGAGCTTCAAGCCGTAGACGTACCAGAACATCCCGGTGAAGGAGCCGACCCCCTTCCCGCTGAAGAGCCACTGCACCTGTCCGACCGGCGTTGTCGAGGCGACTCCCCAGTAGCTGTGCTCGAGCTCTAAGAACAGGAGCGGATTGCCAGTGACGTTCCAATAGGCGAGGAGCATGGCTGCGCCCGCGAGGAACACGGGCAGGACCAAGGACACGAGCGACACGGCAAGCCTGCGCAGACCAGCCCTGTCCTGTCTCACTGCGACGGTATAGACGAGGAAGACCGCACCGGCGACGAGAAGGTCGTAGAAGACGAGTCCGGCCAGGCCTAGCGACAGCCCCGCGAGCAGATATCTGCGCTCGACGTAGAGCAGGAGGCCGAGGGAAAGAAGCAAGAGGGCCAGGACATCCGAGTACGCTATCATCGAGAAGACGACGTAGACGGGGAAGGTCTCCGCGAGGATCGCTGGACGCAGTCCGAACAGCCTGAGGACCAGCACCGGGAAGACGAAGCTCAGCGCATTGGTGACGAGCAGCGCCGCTGTCCAGTAGGACCCGGTCAAGAAGTGCGCGACGTAGATCAGGACCGGGTACAACGGGGAGAACGCGTAGAGCTCCGAGCCCTTGAATGTGTTGTATCCGGACCGCGCGATGAGCTCGTACTGGACGCTGTCCCAGTCGGTGCTGATGCCGTGGATGAGGGCGACGAACCCCTGCGGGCTCAGCAGGTACGAAATGGTGTGGACGTTCCCGTCCGCTATGAGCAGGATGGTGCCCAGTAGGACGGCGACCTTGGCGGCGACGAGGGTCGAGACCAGGACCGCGATGTTGCGGCGCGTCAGGGCGCCTTCTCCGAGCGCGACGGTGCGGTTGCGGACGGGCACATGGTTTTTGGCGCGCACTAGATTGTCACTCCGAGACGACAGGAGACATCGTGCCGGCGGCTAGCGCCACGGCCGGCCGAATTTATAGCAGACACAACAATTGTAGGAAAGGAGATGCGAGGTAGCCCGGCTAGGATTCGAACCTAGGTCACCGGCTCCAAAGGCCAGTATGCTTGCCGCTACACCACCGGGCTTCATTTAGCAGTGCGCTGGTCGGGGCGTAGATAAGCCTCTCTGGACTCAGTCTCGCTCATCCCTTATCTCGTGTCCCGGCCGGGGGTGAAACTTCCCTACCTCTGGTGAGGTCTCTCTCCAGGCGCTTTGTACCCGGGTCAGAGCGAGCGCGGTTTGTCTCTTACCGGTTCAAGCCTGCATGACGAGCAAGACGAGGAAATCCGACAGAAAGAAACCCTCCACCGCGCTAGAGCCGCTCAGGTCCGTACGACAAGATTTCGGCTAGTGTAGGGTGAAGTTCTCCCTCTTGACGAGATAGTTCACGATCTTCTCCACGGGGTCCTCCATCGAGTCGAGCACCTTCTTGGCCTTCCTCGAGCAGTGGCGCTTGTACGTCGGCGTCAGGCACTTCTTCACGAGGTGTGAGAGCCGGTCCACGTGATGGGTCTTCAGGAGGAGTCCGATGGAGCGGAGATACCTCTCCGTGTAGAGGCCGTGTCCCTGATACGCCGAGATCGTCGGCACTCCTATGAGGGCTGCCTCCGTCGTCATCGTCCCGCCCATCCCGATGAAGACATCGGAGCGCCTGATAAGCCCCGCTCCGTCGACGACGCGGTCTGGCACCAGGAAGACGTCCCCGAACTTCTCCTGGACCCTCTCGAGCTGGTCCTGGTAGCGGCAGAGCGCGACGAGGTTGCAGGCCCTGTAGTCCGTCGCAAGCTTGCTGAGGACCTTGTCCGGCCAGCTCTCGTCGGTGCCCATCATGTAGGGCGCGTAGGACTCCTCCAGCCTGACCAGGATGGTCGGCTTGCCGGCGTCGAGCTTCACCTCAGGAGTGGCCCGGACGGGGGGGCGCTTCAGCCATGCCGCCGGGTCAAGAGCCTTGTACTTGGTTATCTCGCGGCGCTGCAGCCCGTAGTGGTACCACGCGATGTAGGGGATTATCCAGGGCGTGAGGAGGTGATGGGAGAACGGGAGAGAGAGCTTCCCCGCTATCACTGAGTGGGGTGAGTCGCTGACCGCCACGTGCTTGCACCTTATCCCGAAGGAGATGCGCGCACAGTCGGCCGAGGCGACCGAGAGCGAGACGTCGGGGTGGAACTTCCCGACGACAGGAAGCAGCGCGTTCATTCTCTCCAGGCTCGCTCTCAGCTGGTCGACGGCGTCCTTGCCCCCTCGAGCGCCGACGTAGGTCAGGTCCACGCCGAGGAGAGAAGCCAGCTGCTCGACCTCGCGATAGTGCCTGGAGGTCATAAGGACCTCGTGCCCCTGAAGACGGAGTTCTCCGACCACGGGCTGGAAGAAGAGCACCTGCTTCGGGGTCAACAGATCCACCCAGTAGCGCAAGGGTCGATTACGTCAGCCCATCGGATTAAAGCATTACTCGAAAAGCTATAACGCTTCGGCACCCATGCTTGCGCAGAGTTCTCCGCGTTGCAGAAAATCAAGGTGGCGATATACGGCCTGACGACAGAGGGGTATGCCCTCGCCTCGAAAATAGTCGAGAAAGCCTCTGTGACGATAGTGGACGACACGCTCCAGATGGCCATGGACCTCGACGCGGAGATGGTCAGGACCAACAAGACGCTCGGTGGCCTGCTCGGTGAGGAATCCCTGCTGGGATTGAAGCCGATCTCCCAGGTGCTCTCGGAGGCAAAGGTGGTCCTGTTCGCCCCGAAGCTTCGGAAGACAGGGGACGAGTCTATCATCGAGTCGACCGGGAAGATGCGCGAGGTTGCAAGGAACATCTCCAGGGGGGGCACCGTGATCAACATCCTACCAGTGGGCGTGGGCGGGAACAACGACAACATAGCGCTCATAGAGAAGCAGACGGGCATGAAGGTCGGGGAGAGCCTCAACTACGGCTACTGTCCACTGAGGCCGGGGACCGACCACGTCGCCGTCGCATCGTTCGCGAAGATGCGCGACTACGTCACGCCCGAGGACATCGGCCTGAGGTCGACCGAGGAGAGCATAGTCTCGTCGGAGCTGGCGCACGCCTCGTCGGTGCTGAACGAGAGCGCTTCGATCGTGACCGAGATAGAGCTGATGAGGAGGGCGCGGGGACAGAAGCCGATAACGAGGAGCGGTCCCGAGAAGTACATCGACGACCTGGCGGGCAGGGTCTACGACCTGACCGCAATTCAGGCGAGCGAGGACGTCGGCGAGCCTCTAACGTACCTCGCGGGGGCTGCGCTGAAGAGCCTCGACAATCACGTACGCTACATCGTCGAAGAGACCAGAGAGCTCCTCAGAGAGCTGCAGCTCAAGGCGAGCAAGACGAGGGTCATCGTCGCATGGACCGTCGACAAGTACGAGATGCGGGCGGACCGGGTCAAGACGGCCGAGAAGCTAGAGGAGAGGCTGAGGGACTACGTCACGGACGTCAGACATGCACAGGTCAGCGCCGGCAGGGAGGAGGTGATCGACGCGTACAAGCACAACGTGGCCATCGCCTGCTCGCACCCCGACCTTGAATGGGTCCGGGGCCTCAAGGGGAGCGCCCGGACTACCGAGCTGACAATCCTGAAGGCCACCCCGGCGCTCCAGAGGGGATAGCGCGAGAAATCGTTAAGAGGGCTTGGGAGAGGCGCCGTCGAAGTTGACAAGGATCGCCGTTATCGGGACGGGCGGCTGGGGGAAGAACCATGTGAGGGTGCTCAGCGAGATGGGCGTGCTGGCGGCCGTCTGCGACGCCGACGCCGCGCGGGCCAAGGAGTTCGCAACGAAGTACCGGGTGAAGGGCTACGACTCGGTGGACCAGATGCTGAAGTCAGAGCAACTCGACGGAGTGAACATCTGCACCCCTGCATCCACACACCTCGCGGTCGCGTCAAGGACCCTGCAAGCCGGCGTCAACACGCTCGTGGAGAAGCCCATGACGAGTACGCTGAAGGAGGGGGAGGAGCTCATCGGGGTCGCGGAGTCCTCCGGCAAAATCCTGACGGTGGGGTTCATCGAGAGGTTCAATCCGGCCATCACCGAGCTCAAGAAGATCACGAAGGAGGGTTCCCTCGGAAGGCCCATACTCTTCGAGTACAGACGCGAGAACAGGAGGGGCGAGAACGTGACCGATGTGGGAGTCGTCAAGGACGCGTCGGTACACGACATCGATACGGCGAGGTGGCTCTTCGGGGAGGAGCCCAAGACGGTCTACGCCAGGGTGGGGAGCGTGATGGGCAAGAACGAGGACTTTGCGACGATACTGCTCGGGTTCGGCGGCGAGAGAACTGCGTTCATCACGACCAACTGGGTCACGCCCATGAGGATACGGGAGCTGACCGCTGTCTTCACGGGAGGCGTGGCCACCGTCGACTTCATATCGCAGGAGATGCAGATTCACGAAGAGTCAGGGACGATGGTCCCCAAGCACACGGTACAGGAACCCCTCACGCTGGAGCTGAGGGAGTTCGTGGCGGCAATCCGGGAGAAGAGGTCCGCCCTCGTTACCCCAAACGACGGTCTCAGCGTGATAAGGATAGCGGAGGCCGCGCTCGCTTCGAGCAAGAGCGGCAGCCCGATCTACCTTTCCCCCTAGACGCGTCCCTGGAGCGACCCCAAAGGATAAAGGTCGGCGAGGGTCCTTCGAGAACGTGTCAGCGCCGCAGTCCAGGCTCACGGTCCCGACGGGCAGGCGGGCCGAGCTGTTTCGCAACCTCGCGAACGGCAGGGTCCAGTGCGTAGCCTGTGCGAGGCGCTGCCAGGTTGGGGAGGGGCAGGTCGGGCTCTGCGGCGTCAGGGGCGTGGTGGGCGGGGAGCTGTATCTTCTCAACTATGGCAAGATCATCACGGGGAACATCGACCCCATCGAGAAGAAGCCGGTCATGCACTACAGACCCGGGTCCAAGATATTCTCGATAGCGACCACCGGATGTTCTTGGCTGTGTCGGTATTGTTTCGCGCCCGACACTTCCATCATCACAGACCAAGGCATTAGAACAATGGAGCAACTGTTCGCTTCGTCAGACCAAGAAGGCGAAGTTTGCTTTCCGAGAGACGAAATACGAGTGCTGACCCATGAAGGCAATTTCAGGAGCGTCTCGAAGGTCTTTCGCCATCCATACGAAGGCCCTCTCAAGGTCATACGCCCATTCTATCTTCCGGAGATCAGGTGTACGCCTAACCACAACGTCTTTGTTTACGATGAGACCAAGAAGTGTCTAGTCAAGAAGCGGGCCGATCAGCTGTCCACTGACGACTTGCTGGCCATCCCCAAGCAGAGAGACTCTGTGGTCTCAAACTCTATCGATGCCTCTCAAATTCTGGAATCTGAGATTTCGTTACTGGGACAACCGAGCCTCAGGCCATCAAGCTGGTCGCTCACCGAGAGAGCCGGCAGACTTCGGTTCGGGGGCGCGAAAACCGCAGGAATCCCCAGACACATACCAATCAACGAAGAATTTGCAGAGTTACTAGGTATATACTGCGCCGAGGGGTCTGCAACAAGGGCAAAGAACAGACCGAACAGCTGGGATGTCACATTCTCTTTCGGCGACCAAGAGGGCGAACTGATCGACCGCACCCAGCACCTCCTGGAAAGGATTTTTGACGTGAGAGTGGCACGAGTGCATCAGGGATCTAAATTGCGTTTGGAGATAGGGAGTGCCCCACTCGGTGTCTTCCTTCACTCGGTAGCGGGAGGCACGAAATACAGCAAGCGTGTTCCATCCTTCTTGCTCAACCACAGCTCGAGCAAGATTCTAGCAAGGTTCTTGGAGGGATACATCGCAGGAGATGGCACCGTTACCGGCTCGGGAAAGTCTAGATGGGTCGGCACGACATCAGTTTCTCGCGAAATGACTCTCGGAGTCTGGTACATGTTGCTTCGCCTTCATCTCCTTCCAAGATTCTACTTCTCGAAGAACAAGAAGGAATACACCATCCAAGGCAGAGAGGTAAACCGACACTATGACTACCTGACCCGCCTTGTCATAGCTTCAACGCAATCTTCGACCGACAACCTCGCATTTGCTGC
>JAJYWC010000029.1 GCA_021791695.1 archaeon
ACGAGTAGACCCTCGCCTTGTAGGTCGAGACCCCCGTCGCCTTCTCGGAGTCGACGAGAATCTTGTTCGGAGAGAGGTCCTCGAGACCTACGATGACGCGCTCGGAACCGTTGATGATGAAGTAGCCACCGGGGTCGTTGGGGTCTTCGCTCGACGCGATGAGCTGCTCCTTGGTCATCTTGGATAGCTGGCAGAGGTCGGACTTTACCATCACCGGGAGGTCGCCGATGTGCTGGCGAGTAGCCTCTCTGGACATCCCTTCCTCCTCGATCGTCATGTCCAGGAAAATAGGGGAGGCGTAGGAGAGGTTCCTGAGACGGGCTTCCATGGGGAAGACGTTGCTCACCGAACCGTCAATCTCGATGACCCTCGGTCTTCCGAGCTCTACCTTGCCGAACTTGACCTTGTATGGCGTGCTTACGGTCTCGATCTCGACGTCTCCTATCTCGTCTATGATCGACTGTAGGCCCCTGCTGATGAACTCGTTGTAACTGTTGAGGTGCTGCCTAGCAACGCCTTCCTTTTCGAGGAGGTTCCTGAGGACTATCCACGAATCGTATTGTCTTACGGTCTGCTTGCTCATCTCTATGCCTCCACGACGTAACGATAGTAGACGGTCTCACCGGCGGTCTCACTTCTCCGCGTTATTCGTATGAAGTCGCCGGCCTTGGCTCCGATCGACTTGGCGGTCGCGTCTGTGGAGGAGATAAATGGAAACTGGTCAGCCGTCGCGTTGTACCTTACGAGGACGTCCCTCGCCTCGTCCGGTGTCATCAGCTCATGCTTCGGTACCAGGAAGTGGTCCGTCGTCTTGAACGGAAGTTCTTCCTCGGATTTCTTTGCTTTCGCTCTCGGCATTAGGCCGAAGCACTCCCATAGAGTACTAACACTGGATGGCGCATCAAGTGCACTATAAGGAACCCTAAGAAGGCCCGCCGCCGGGGAATATATATAGGCTTCGGTGGCTTGGATTTAAGCCTTTACGGGACCGTCTACTGCGCCTGACGAAAGAATCTGCGCCTCAGCGCGAAGAGGGTCACGAAGACGACTCCCGAGCAGAGGAGAAGGTCGTCGTTGGTGAACCATGATACTGGCGTGCCCGCCTGCAGCCCCGTCACGGCGCGGGCGGACCACTGCGGGATGATGAGGTAGACCCCGAGCGCATAGAGCATCAGCACGAATGACGCGAAGGAGGCCGCGTCGAGGAGAGCGGCGCCAACCCCCCTCCGAAGCCTGAGCGCGAACACCGAGGCCACGGTGCCGGAGAACCAAGCACCGGTCTGGATGGCCAGCCCATAGATCGGCGAGAGCCTCTCGCCGTACGTCCACTGAAGGACCTTCATGGCGGAGCCCGCCGAGAATGCCTGCGGAAGCAGTCCGTCCGGCAGGTTGGTGCCGTAGTTGAAGACGACGAAGAGGAGAAAGTTGAACCCGCAGACCGCCATGCAGGCGAGCGCCAACGCGGTCTGAGCCCTGGGTCGCAGAAGCGCCCTGCCCGCGAGCAGGACGGAGCAGACGGCAAGGCAGCCCAGCAGCGTGACCCTGCCGTCCGGCCACTGGTAGACCCTCGCGCCGAGGAAGACGAAAGCGAACGGAGCGGCAGCCAGGCAGTAGGACAGAAAGGACAGGGAGATGATTGCGGGGACGAGCGCCAGCCACCTCATCGAGGAGGCTCGGGTGCGGCTGTCCTTTCTGCGTTACGACCTGCTCCTCGAAAGGACCCTGGTAAAGGAGACCAGCGACGCCACGACTATGAAGGCCGCGAAGGCCGCAGTGAGGAGTATCGTCCCGGTGGAATCCGCGCCGCCGAGGGTGCCATCGAGGTACTTCAGCCCCAGTATCACAGAGAGCACGACTGCCGCCATCGAGACGAGGAGCGTTCCAAAGACCACCCTGCCCTCGACCATCAGGACCGCGCCTCCGGCGCAGCTGCGCGCATTAGGCCCCTCGTGAAGACCCAGGCAACGGAGGGAAGGAAGAAGAAGATTAGGAGCAGCACCACCGTGCTCTCTCCGAAGACGTTCGTATCGATCGAGCTGACGAACTGCCCGTAGTAGATCCCGTTCAGGGTCGCGTCGAACCAGAGGGACAGAGTGATGACGTAGACGGCGAGTATGAACGTCACTCCCGCGGCGAGATAGGCTCTGAGAAGGATATTCATCGGGGATGTCGGCGGCACGCGAGTAAATGAGTCTTAGCGGCCTCTGGTCAATCTGTCACCGTTAATAATCGGGCGCGAGAAACCGTGAGGGTTTGCCTACGAGGACAATCTCTCTGGAGGAGTACCGGTCGCTGATCGAACGGCTCAGCAACTGGGGCAGGTGGGGGAGCGACGACCAGGTCGGCACGCTCAACTACATACGGCCGGAGACCGTACGCTCTGCTCTGCAGGAGGTCAGGGAAGGAAGGGTCTTCTCCCTGGCGATACCTCTGGACTCGAAGGGACCCCAGAGAGGCGCGGCGGGACGGTTCAACCCCATGCTGCTTATGACGAGAGATGGTGGCGATGCCATCACGGGTGCCTACCCTTCCGACTGGCTGAACGGGGCTGACAAGGAGACGCGCAGCACCGACGAAGTCGTCATCATGCCGACCCAGGGAGGGACCCACTGGGACTCGCTCGCCCACATCATCCACAAGGACGTGATGTACAACGGCAGGAGTGCTTCACAGGTCAGCAGCACCGGGGCGAAGAAGAACGGGATATTCAACTCACGCGAGAAGATGGTCGGGAGGGGAGTCCTGCTCGACATTGCGCGTCTTCTCGGGAAGGACTGGCTTTCGCCCGGAGAGGGTATCCCTGGGAGCACCCTGGAGGAGGCCGCGAAGAAGCAGGGAGTCCAGGTGCGGAGCGGCGACATAGTCCTGGTCAGGACCGGACACATGGCAGCAGCGAGGAAGAGGGGCGAATGGGCGGACTACGCGGGTGGGGACGAGCCGGGGCTGTCCATCGACTCCCTGGAATGGATGAAGGAGAAGGAGGTCGCGGCGGTGGCCAGCGACACATGGGGCGCCGAGGTGCAGCCGTTCGAGGTCAAGGAGGTGCACATCCCTTTCCACATACTGGCGATAGTGTACATGGGGCTGACCATCGGTGAGATCTTCGACCTTGAAGCCCTCGCCAGCTACTGCGACGAAAAGAAGAGGTACTCGTTCTTCTTCGCTGCGCAGCCGCTTCCCTTCACTAAAGGGGTAGCGTCACCGATAAACCCGGTCGCTGTAGTCTGAGCCGACTAGGTTCTGTGGACAGCGGCCTTTGCGGACTGGACTATCTTTTCGACGCTTGGAAGGAACGCCTCTTCGAGGACAGGGCTGAAGGGGGGAGGAGTATCGAGCGAGGACACGATGCCGATCGGAGAATCGAGGTAGTTGAACCCCTTGCTGGCGACGAGCGCCGCGACGTCTGTCGCTATGTTGCAACGCGGATAGTCCTCGTCCACGACGACCAACCTACCGGTCTTCTTGACCGAGTCCAGGATAGCCTGTTCGTCCATGGGGACGATGGTCCTGAGGTCGAGCACCTCGGCGCTGATTCCCTGCGTCTGTAGCTCCTGCGCAGCCTCCAGGGACTGGTGCACGGTCCTTGCCAGCCCGACTATGGTGACGTCCGTCCCCTCTCTCTTGATGTCGGCCTTTCCGAACTGGATCGCGTAGCTCTCCTTCGGGACCGGCCTCCCCTCCGTCGAGCTGTGCAAGAACTTGTGCTCGAAGAACATCACGGGGTCGTCCTGCCTGAGTGCGGTGGTGAGCAGACCCTTCGCGTCATAGGCCGTCGAAGGCACGACGCACTTTATGCCGGGAATGTGGGCGAAGACCGAATACAGACATTCGGAGTGCTGGGCCGCGGCGGAGAGGCCGCCGCCTATCATGGTGATGATGACTAGTGGGATCTTGGCCTTGCCGCCGAACATATACTTCATCTTGGCAGCCTGGTTGACGATCTGATCACCCGCGACGCCGAAGAAGTCGACGAACATCAGGTCAACGACCGGTCTGAGGCCGGTCGCGGCAGCACCGACCCCCGCCCCGACGAAGCCCGCCTCGGAGATCGGGGTGTCCAGGACCCTGTCGTCTCCGAACTTCTCCCTGAAGCCCTTGAACCTTCCGAAGACCCCACCCCAGATTCGGACATCCTCTCCCATGACAACGATGCTCTTGTCTCGTTCCATCTCCTGTGAGAGAGCCTCCGTTATCGCCTGGAGGAAGGTCAGGTTTCTCTGCTGCTGGTCGACTTGTTGCATATCGTGCACCTGGACCGGGTTACCTGCTCGTGTAGACATCGTCCAGGACTTCGCTCGGGGCAGGCCACTCGCTGCTGTCGGCGTACACCACGGACTCCTCTATCTCCTTCAGCACGGAGGCATCAAGCTCCTCGAACTCCTTCTCGGTGAGCGACCCATCTTCGGCCATCTTCTTGCGAAGCTTGGTAATCGGGTCGTTGTTGCGATAGACATCGACGTCTTCTTTGGTCCTGTATGTCTGGTCGTCGCCCTCGAAGTGGCCCATGTACCGATAGGTGTCGCAGACGATGAACGATGGTCCTTCTCCCTTCCTCGCCCTCGCCACAGCCTCGGCGGCGGCCTGCGAGACTGCGAGCACGTCCATCCCGTCCACTCTGACCGACGGCATGCTGTAGCTCTCGCCCCTGACGGACGGGTCCTTCACGCTTGTAGCATACCTGACCGATGTCGATTCGGCGAACTGGTTATTCTCGAGGACGAAGATTACTGGCAGCTTCCATATCGAGGCGATGTTCATGGCTTCGTGGACCGCGCCCTGGTTCAGCGCACCGTCGCTGAAGAAACAGACGGCCACCTGCCCGCTCTTGCGGTACTTTGAGGAGAGCCCCGCGCCTACTGCGATGGGAGCACCTGCACCCACGATGCCGTTCGCACCCAGCATACCCAGGCCGACGTCGGCGATGTGCATTGAGCCTCCCTTACCCTTGCAGGTGCCGGTCCTGCGCCCATAGAGCTCCGCCATCATGCCCTTGACATCGACCCCTTTTGCGATGCAGTGGCCGTGGCCCCTGTGCGTGCTCGTGACATAATCCGCATCCGTGAGGTTAGAACATACTCCGACCGCCACCGCCTCCTCTCCGATGTAGAGGTGGACGAAGCCCTTGACCCTGGTCGCAGCGAACTCTTTCTTGACCCGCTCTTCGAAGCGTCTTATCGTCAGCATTCTCCGGAGCATCTCAAGAAGTCTCTTCTTCTGTTTGCTGTCCACCATCACAGAGCTGCTCATGCCTCGGGCTAAGCGCGTGTCTCCTATTAAAACTGAGTTCGGAAGGACGGACCCGGGCACGCGCCAAGTCTCGGAAACGCATTAGTAACCCGCAATATTGTGCCGCATCGCCGCGAATTTGGTCAAACCAATTGTTATCCCCAAGCTCGGTCTGACGATGAAGAAGGCGACGGTCGTAAAGTGGCTCAAGAGCGAGGGGGAGGCTGTCGCACGCGACAAGGCGGTCGCGGTCATCGAGACCGAGAAGGTCTCCGCCGAGCTCACGGCCCCAGAGGACGGCATCTTGCTCAAGATTCTACGGCCGAAGGGTTCGACGGTGGTGGTGGGGGAGACCGTGGGGTTCGTCGGAAAGATTGGTGAACCCGTCCCTGAGGTGACAGCTGCCCAGCCTCAGACCGCTGCAGCGAGCGCGCCGGCCGCCGCCGGGGCGACCGTCGCCCCGACCGCGCAGGCTGACGTGGGGAGGGCGAAGGTCTCACCCAGGGCCAGACTGCTGGCCGAGGAGAACGGACTGGACCTCTCGAAGGTCGCCGGTACCGGACCCGGAGGGATAATCCTAGAGAAGGACGTCCAGGAATTCATCCAAAGGTCGCTCTACACCACGGAGCGCGGCCTGAAGGTCAGGGAGGTCGTGCCGGTCTCTGCGACGAGGAAGGCGATAGGCGACAACATGACCTCGAGCCTGCAGACGATGGCGCAGGTCACGCTCCACTACGAGATGGACGCGAGCGAGCTCGTGGCCTACCGGGAGAAGAGGCTCCCCGAGCTGGAGGGCAAGACGGGCGCGAGGGTCACCTACACGGACATCCTGGTCAAGGTCGCTGCGAGGGCGCTGCGCGACCACCCCATGATGAACTCCACTCTCGAGGACGCGGGCATCAAGGTCATCGAGGACGTCAACGTGGGCGTCGCGGTAGCGAGCGACCGCGGGCTCATCGTCCCAGTCGTGATGAACGCCGACAAGATCGACCTGGCCGCGGTCGTCACTGCGATGAAGGACATGTCCGCAAGAGGGAGGGAGGGCAATCTAACCCTCGAAGAAGTCATGAGCGGGACTTTCACCATCACCAACCTCGGGATGACTGCCGTCGACGGGTTCACGCCAATAATCAATCCGCCGCAGGTCGCGATCCTCGGCGTCGGCAGGATAGTCAAGAAGGCGACGGTCGTGGCGGATGCGGTCGCGGTGAGGCCCATGGTCACGTTCAGCCTCACTTTCGACCACAGGGTCGTCGACGGATACACGGCCGCCGAGTTCCTCAGGGCCATGGTCGAGATGCTGCAGGACCCTGCAAAGCTCGCAGCCGCTGCCGCGTGAGCTCAGAGAATCTTCGCTAGTTCGAGGTAGCTTAGTCTGACGATGAGCGGGACGGCCCTGTCGACGAGGCCAAGCTTCTTGCGCAGTCCCTTGGACATCTCCCACTCCGTGGCGAGCTTTGCGAACCTGAGCGCAATCCCGAGGAGCTTCACCTCGGTAACGATCTGCTTTCTGCAGTACGGGCAGGCTATCCTGTCGGCGACCGTCCCGAGGTCGCTCTCCGCCAGTTGCAAGAAGCCATAGGTCTTGTCTCCTCCGGCCTGCAGGTACTCCAGTATCTCGTCCCACTTGTGTACAGAAGCATCGATGCTCTGCTGCTGGACCAGGGTCAGATTATCCCGGCCCTCCTGAGTCCTCCAAGTAGGACGTTGAAGATTATCGCGAACGAGTTTGCCAGCGTGCTGAGCCTCTCTCGGAGACCGTGAGAATGAGGGCGGTTGCCATCGCTCCGCAGTCTGCGCAGGACGTGAGAAATCTCGTCCGCCTCGAGGAGCATGTGCCTCTTGCAGAAGGGGCAGTCGATGTTGCTCGCGGCATTCCGCATGTCGTGGGCGGAAAGGTCGAGGAACGCGTCCAGAGAGGTCGCGGGGTCCCCGGCAGCGCCAAGGGCATTCTCCCATTCCTGCATCAGCTCGTCCAGTGAAGAGGCGGTCTGCAACGCTTCTCAGTCCAGCGGCCCATGCGAGGTCTTATCTGAACCTTCAGGAAGTACGTCCCCCTGTCGAGGTCGAGATTAAAATGGCGCCGGATGGACCCCCTGCCTGTGCCGGTCATCCGATATGGCGACCTTCGGTCCATGGTCAAGGAAATCTTCCAGGGGTCCGGGAGCGAGAATGCAGAGGCCGACCTCGTGGCAGAGTATCTCGTCAGGGCCAACCTGTGCGGAGTCGACTCTCACGGCGTGATAAGGGTCCCCGACTATGTCCAGATGGTCGAGGCGGGTACGCTCAAGCCCAACGTCCAGCCGAAGGTGGTGAGCGAAAGAGGTGCCACGGCGAGGCTCGACGCAGGCTTCGGCTACGGTCAGGTGAGCGGCAAGTTCGCGATGGAACTCGCCATCAGGAAGGCGAAGGAGTACGGGACCGGTACCGTTGTCGTCTTCAACGGGAACCATGTGGGGAGGGTAGCCGACTATCCGGCGCTCGCGGCGAGCGAGGACATGATAGGGGTCATGATGGTAAAGGCCTACGGAGAGCTGGTGGCCCCGTGGGGAGGGAGGAAGGGGCTCCTCGCGACGAGTCCCATCAGTTTCGCGATACCCACAGGAACGCACGGTCAGATCGTGGGGGACTTTGCGACCTCCGCCTCGGCAGAAGGGAAGGTTAGGGTGAGGCAGGCGAGGGGTGAGAAGGTGCCGACCGGGTGGCTGCTCGATTCCCAGGGAAAGCCGACGGTGGAGCCCGACGACCTGTACAACGGTGGCTCGCTGCTGACGTTCGGTCAGTGGAAGGGGTACGCCCTGAACCTGCTTATGGAGGCGACGGGAGGAGCCCTCTCCGGAGCCGGCGTGCTGGACGCCTTCACCGGACTGAACGGAGTGTTCGCGCAGGCGGTCGATATCTCGTTCTTCTCGGAGGTCGGCGAGTTCAAGTCGCGCATGGACACCATGGTCGAGAAGATCCTCCGCTCTCCTCCGGCAGACGGCGTCAAGGAGGTGCTGATTCCCGGCGACCCCGAGGCGCGCGAGATGGAGAAGAGGAAGGTGAACGGGATTCCCGTCGAGGAGAGGACGTGGGCAAGGCTGGTCGACGTGGCCAGGAAGTACGGGGTCGATGTCCCCCGGGTGGGATAGGCACTATACCGTCTCGGAGCGGACCCGGCTGAAGACGAACGGAAGGACGCCGCCGCTGTCGTAGTATCCCATCTCGGCCTTATTGTCAATCCTCACCTTCGCCTTGAAGTGCACCTCGCCCCTTTCGGACTTTGCGGTCACATCGAGGAAGGCGCCGGGACCAAGTTCCCTCAGCCCGGCAAGCGTGTAGACTTCGTCGCCCTTGAGCCCGAGCGACTTGGCCCCCTGCCCGGCGGGGAACTCTAGGGGTATGATTCCCATGGCGACGAGGTTGCTCCTGTGTATCCTCTCGAAGCTCTCGGCGATGACCGCCCTGACCCCCAGCAGCTTCGGGGCCTTGGCAGCCCAATCCCTCGAGCTGCCCGAGCCGTACTGTTTCCCGGCCAGGACGATCAGCGGGGTATCCTTCCCGTACCTGTTCGCGGCGTCGTAGATCGACATTATCTCGCCCGTGGGGAGATACTTCGTGTACCAGCCTTCCCTGCCGTCGGCGAGCAGGTTCCGCAGCCTAATGTTGGCGAACCCTCCCCGAACCATCACCTCGTGGTTACCTCTGCGGGCGCCATAGGTGCTGAACTGCACCATCTCGACTCCGTGCTCTGTCAGGTATCTCCCGGCTGGGCTGTCGACCGCGATCGAGCCAGCGGGAGAGATGTGGTCCGTGGTTATCTTGTCCTCCAGAAGGGCCAGGACTCTCGCCCCGGTGATGTCCATCCGCACGGACTCTGGCGCAGACGCGTCGAACCAGGGAGGCTCCCTTACGTAGGTCGAGGAATCGTTCCATTCGAAGGTGTCACCGGAACCGCCGGGAAGCGAGACCCACTTGTCGTCGCCCACGAGGGCGTTGGCGTACCGCCTCCGGTAGAGCTCGCTGCTGAGAGAGCGCTGGGCGACCTCCTTGATCTCGGCCAGAGAAGGCCACAGGTCCCTCAGGAAGACGGGTTCGCCGGTCTTGCTCTTCCCCAGGGGCTGAGAGAAGTCGAAGTCTATCCGGCCAGCCAGTGCGTACGCCACGACCAGCATCGGCGACATGAGGAAGGAGCCCTTCGCCTGAGGATGGATGCGGCCATCGAAATTCCTGTTTCCGCTGAGCACCGCGACGGCGTACAGGTCCCTCTGCTTGATCGCGGCCTCGATCGCGGGGTCGAGCGGGCCGCTGTTGCCTATGCAGGTCGCGCAGCCGTAGCCGACCAGGTTGAATCCTATCCTGTCGAGATAGGTAAGCAGACCGGAGCCTTCCAGATAGTCCTTGACAACGGTCGAACCCGGAGCGAGGCTGCTCTTCACGAAGGGTTTGGGTGAGATTCCCAGCTCGACGGCCTTCTTCGCTATGAGACCAGCACCAATCATGACGGTGGGGTTGGAGGTGTTCGTGCAGCTCGTTATGGCTGCGATTATAACGGAGCCGTCGTCGAGACCACGGGGGTCGTGTCCGAAACTTCCCTGCTGGACCAGGGTCTGGCCGCTGGTGTCCGGGGAGACGACCGCCGTTCGCGCCTTCCTTTTCTCCTCGATGAGGGCCCTGGCGAATGCCGGTACCGTCGTCAACGGCCTCCTCTCCTCGGGGTTTCGGGGTCCGGCGATGCTCGGCTCTATCGAGTCGAGGTCGAGCACGAGGACCTCAGAGTAGCTGGGCTCGCTCGCCTCCGCAGAAGCGAACAACTCCTGGCGCCTGCAATAATCTTCCACGAACCTGACGTACGCCGGGTCGCGGCCGGTATCGATGAGGTAGCGGATGGTCGACTGGTCGACTGGAGAGAATCCGACGGTCGCGCCATACTCGGGTGACATGTTGCCGAGGGTTGCCCTGTCGGGTACCGAGAGGTGCTGGTAGCCTTCTCCAAAGTACTCCACGAACGCGTCGACTACGTTCTTGGAGCGGAGGAGCTCGGTCACGGTAAGCACGATGTCGGTCGGCGTGGCTCCTTCGCGGAGCTTCCCGACAATCTTCACGCCCACGACGCGCGGTATCGGCATGTGATAGGGCTCGCCGAGCATGACCGCCTCTGCCTCTATGCCACCCACCCCCCAGCCCAGAACGCCCAGGCCATTCACCATGGTGGTGTGGGAGTCCGTGCCAACGAGAGTGTCAGGGACGGCAAGCCGCCTTCCTCCCTGCTCTTTGAGTGCGACCACGGTCGAAAGGTATTCCAGGTTGACCTGGTGGCAGATCCCTTTCCCCGGAGGAAAGACCCGCAGGTTCTTGAAAGAGCCCTGCGCCCATTTCAGCAGCGAGTAGCGCTCGGAGTTGCGTTCGTACTCCCTATCGATGTTGAGGTCGAACGCCAGCGCGTCTCCCCAGCGGTCGACCTGGACAGAGTGGTCGATTATGAGGTCCATGGGGACCGACGAATTGACGGTCTTGGGGTCGCCTCCGCTCCGTTTCACGGCGTCCCGCATCGCCGCAAGGTCCACTATGAGTGGGACGCCGGTGTAGTCCTGCAGCAAGACCCGGTAGGGCATGAACGGGAAGCCCAGACCGATGCTCTTCGGCCATTCCGCGAGTCGCCTCGCCGCCTCAGACGACTCCTCCATCGACAAGGAGTTCCGCATGGCGTTCTCTAGAAGGATGCGTATAGAGTAAGGGAGACGGGTGACATCATGACCCTGCCCGGCGAACTTCTTGAGACTATAGAATTCCCTGGCGCCCGTCGGCGTCTCGACCCTGTCAATCACGGAAGCGAAGCTCTCGGAACCTGGCATCGTGGTGGCGGCGTGTTTCGCTGGAGGTATATACGGATTGAGACGAACTCAGCTGAAATCTTTCGTCTGTGGCCAGACCTGTCCTATCGAGAAGAGAGGGTCTGTGCAGAGATAGACGGGTATGCCGTCCTCCGAGCTCATGCAATTCTGGCAGGTGATCGTCCCCACCTGCGTCACGTTGCCGAACAGTGGTTGGATCTGCTGGAGGCTGAGGCCCACGGTAAGAAGCACCTGACCCGTGCAGCCGCCCGGGCCCCAGAGATAGTAGTTGTTGTGACCGCTTATCACGGGGGGCAGGCCGTGCCCGGCTCCGAGGAAGATTAGGGCGCTCGCCTCGCCGTAGTTGGACGTGAAGATGCAAGCCGACCTCTGCTGCGAGGGAGCCAGCCCTTGGTAGGTCGCCGAGACCTGCGTGACCATCGTATCCCATCCGAACCGGTCCCCCAGATACTGCGGGAATGGACCGCCCGCTCCTTGGGCCGCGGCGCCGTTGGCCGCCCCGGTGAGCGGACCGTAGTACTGCACAAAGGCAACTGGGGAGAGCACGGGCATAAAGATGGGAGCGAGGAGGATTCCGCTGATCGCGAGAATGCTAGCATAGGCCGGCACGGGCCACCTCCTTTTGGACAGCCTCTCGACGAAGATCGCTCCCCCCGCCAGCAGTGCAGGATAGGCCGCGAACAGGAAGTAGGGCTTACCGTTCGTAAACGCAAAGAAGACGAACAGGATCACAAAGGACAGGCCGAGCGCCCTGAATTCACGGCCCTGCTTCCTGAAGTAGAACAACAGGCCGGCGACGACGAGAGGAAGATTGACAGGGTTGAAGACGAGCAGCTGGGTGGTGACAAAGTCTACAGGACCGCTCCCGTTCAGCCCGCCATGTCCTATGTAAAAGTCCACGGTGGGCCAACCATTCATGGCGTTCCAGATGACGTACGGCGATACTATCGCTGCCGCGATAAACAGGGCGGGAATGAACCAACGGTTGAGGACGACCCGTCGCGAGCTGACGAAGAGGGCGATCACGATGGCGAGAAGGAAGAACGCTATCGTCAGCTTGGTCATGAGGCCGATTCCCGCGACGAGACCCACCAGCAGCCAGACCCTCTCGCTCTTGTACTTGATCATGCGGACAACGAGATATGAGATGAGTGTCCACCAGAGAGCGTCGATGATGTCCATCGAGAAGATCGATGCGAAGGCGAGCTGGGCAGAGACCAGCACCCCGAGCGCCGCCAGGAACTGGGCGACACGCCCTCCTCCCATCTCCCTAGCCACGAGGCCGGTAAGGAAGACAAGAGCCGAGCCCGCCAGGGCGGGGACCACGTGGATGGAGACGAGGGAGTCGTGCGTCAGAGGGTAGAGGACCGCCGCGATGTAAGCAATGAGCGGAGGGAAGTCGACGTACCCAAGCTGCAGATGCTGGCCACTCACGATGTAGTAGAGCTCGTCTCGGAAGTACCCGTAGTTCCCCGCCACGAGCATGTGGCCTATGAAATCCGCCAGGGCCAGGTAGAGGAGGAGAAAGTTGGCGCTCAAGAAACGGCGGTCATGTAGCCGTCGGCCGCCTCCCGCGTTGCCCATGGCCGGCGAGCCAGGCGACGCCGATATAGCGTCTTGTGGCACTCTAACGTTTTTATTCGGACTCGGGGCGCACGGCTGCCATGCCAGGCAACTGGGAGGTAAGGGGTCTCTTCGGGAACGAGTTCGCGATGGAGAGCGCAATAGAGGGGCTCAAGAGGCTCGAACGCGTGCCCGAGTTCAAGGTCCTCGACCGAAGGAACCTCCAGGTTGTCCTCGACAAGCGTGACGAAAAGACAAGGGTGCTCGTGAAGAACGTGATCAAGATAGCCCACGGCTACGTCGAGGGAGACGCGCCTCTGGGTGAGTACGACGCCAAGAAGGCTGAGGCGAAGAAGAAGAAACTCGAGGAATACGAGAAGAAGGTAAGGGCGGCGACGCAGAAAAAGCACTAGATGGATTCGAGGGCCTTCCTCACGTCGTCGAGCAGGTCCTGGGCATCCTCCACACCGACTGAAAGGCGGATCAGGTCGTCGGTTATCCCCATCGCCCTCCTCTCCTTCTCTGGCAGCGACGAATGCGTCATCCGTCCCGGATGCTCGGCGAGCGACTCGACCCCACCGAGGCTCTCGGCTATGGAGAAGAGCCGGAGCGACTCCAGGAACCGCTCCGCGGCCTTGTAGCCTCCCCTGACCCTGAAGGAGAGCATCCCGCCCCCCTGCGACATCTGTCTTCTGGCGATGCTGTAGGTGGGCGAGTCCGCAAGGTACGGATAGAAGACCTCGCTGACCCTTCGGTCTGACTGCAGCAGCTCCGCTATCGCCTGCGCGTTCTTCGAATGCTGGTCCATCCGCAGGTGGAGCGTCCTCAGTCCCCTCAGGGCCAGATAACAATCAAACGGGCCGGGGACGGCGCCCATCGCGTTCTGGAGGAACTTTAGCCTCTCATAAACGCCCTCGTCAGAGACTGCCAGCGCGCCCCCTATCATGTCGCTGTGCCCGGAGACGTACTTGGTAGTGCTGTGGAGGCTGATCGTCGCCCCGAGTTTGAGCGGGTTCTGCAGATACGGAGAAGCAAATGTGTTGTCGACCACCACCATGAGGCCGTCCTTCTTCGCTGACCTGGAAACAGCTCGGATGTCCAGGACGACCATGAGAGGGTTGGTCGGTGATTCGAGCCAGACCATCTTCGTCCGGGCGCGTCTTGCCCTGGATACCGCGTCCGGGTCGCGAGCATCGACCCTGGTGAACGTCACCCCGAAGTTTGAGAAGACCCTGCTGAAGAGCCTGAAAGTCCCGCCGTACACATCGTTGCACACAATGACGTGGTCTCCCTTGCCCAGCAGCGAAGCGACCGTCGTGATCGCGCCCAGACCCGAAGAGAACGCCAGCCCGTGCCGGGCACCTTCGAGCCCTGCTACCGCGCGTTCGAGCCTCTCGCGCGTCGGGTTGCCGCTGCGCGAGTATTCGTAACCTCTGGGTTTCGCCACCCCTTCCTGGGCGAAGGTTGAGGCAGTCACGATGGGCGGCGAGACTGCTCCCGTCGCCTTGTCAGGCTCATTGCCGTAGCGGACTGCCTTGGTCGCGAACCGCACGCCCCGGCGACCCCGTCCCCGGCTTTAAAACGTGACACTGGCCGTCAAGGGAGGCCCTTGGACCTGCGCCATTTCTCGTCGTAGAACTTGCTAAGATAGCTCCTGCCTGTGTCCGGTAGCAGTACGACCAGCTGTTTCATGTCGGGGTAACCCGCTATGAACTTGAGGGCGCCTGCGACAGCGGCCCCGGACGAGCCGCCGGCGAAGATTCCCTCCTCTCTCGTTAACTTCAACGCGGTGTCGAAAGACTGGGCGTCCGATACCTGGATGACCTCGTCGACGACGGACTGCTCGTAGGCGACGGGGACGAAGTCCTCACCGATACCCTCCACGAGGTAGGTGTGAAGGGGATAGTCGGTACCGTACTTCTTGTTGTGGTATATCGAACCCTCCGGTTCTATCCCCACTATCTTGATGCTCGGATCCTTCTCCTTCAGGTACCTGCCCGTCCCGGAGATGGTACCGCCAGTGCCTATGCACGCGACGAACGCGTCGAGTTTCCCGTGGGTCTGTTCCCAGACCTCCGGTCCGGTCGTGAGATAGTGGGCGAGGGGATTCCCACGGTTGGAGTACTGGTCGGGCATGTACGAACCCGAGGTCTCCATGCTGAGACGCCTCGCCACGTTGACATAGTGTTCCGGGGAGTCGGGCGGCACATCAGTCGGTGTGACGACCAACTCCGCCCCGAACGCACGAAGCAGGGCCCTCTTCTCCTCGCTGACCTTGTCGGGCATCGTGAAGATGGTCCTGTATCCCCTCACGGCGGCTAGCATCGCCAGCCCGAGGCCCGTGTTGCCTGAAGTGGGCTCTATGATCGTCCCACCCTTCCTGAGAAGACCCTTCTTCTCTGCGTCCTCCACCAGGAACCGGGCAATCCTGTCCTTCACTGAGCCGCCAGGGTTCATGAACTCGAGCTTTGCCAGGATGATGGGCTTGACGCCCCCGCCGAGCTTCTGGAGCCGCACAAGAGGCGTATGGCCGATGGCCGAAAGGATGTCGTCGGCAGGTCCGTCTTCTCTCATTTCCTGCAGGACGCCGGGCCGCGACGTCTATTAAGAATTCGTTGACCTTCCTTGCGAATTCCGGCAGAAGGACGTGAGCTCGCCGCGGCCGACGGGAAAACACCGGCCCACCATTGAACTGCGCGGACGACTTATAAAACGGAGGCAGGGGCGTGGTTTCGACCTTGGCAGCCATCGAGGTTTCGTCCCTGACGAAGGCGTACGGTAACCTCCAGGCGGTGAGCTCGATATCGTTCGCCGTAGACGAGGGCCAGGTCTTCTCCCTGCTCGGGCCGAACGGGGCAGGGAAGACCACGACGATAGAGATACTCGAGGGCCTGAGGGAGAAGGATTCGGGCGAGGTGAAGGTACTGGGCATGGACCCCTGGAAGGACGGGGCCTCTCTCCACAAGAGGATAGGGGTCATCCCCCAGGGCTTCACGTTTCTGCCCTACATCACCCCGAGGGAAGCCATCCACTACTACGCCAGTCTCTTCGACGTCAAGGTTGACGCTGACGAGATACTCAAGAGGGTCATCCTGCTGGACTCGGCCTCGACGCACTTCGACAGGCTCTCGGGCGGCCAGAAGCAGAAGGTCGGGCTCGCGCTGGCACTCGTCAATCAGCCGGACTTTGTCTTCTTGGACGAGCCGACGACGGGGCTGGACCCGCAGGCACGCAGGGCCGTCTGGGACGTCATCAGGAACCTGAAGCGCGAGGGCATCAGCGTGATGCTTACGACTCACTACCTCGAGGAGGCCGAGGAGCTCGCAGACAAGGTCGCCATAATGAACAAGGGGAAGATAATCACAGCGGGGACGCCGGGTGAGATCATCGTCGAGCATGGCTCCGGCGAGAAGGTCCGCATGAACGGCAACCAGGCTCTCGCCGAGTACGTCAGGTCCAACACAGGCCTGGACGTCGCATACTCGGAGGGCGTCGTCACGGTGACGCTGAAGAAGAAGGAGGATACGCTCACGGTGCTGGAGGCTGTAGGTCGCTCCGGACAGGAGTGGGGCAACCTTACGGTCAGGCACGACAGCCTCGAAGACGTCTTCGTGAGGCTGGTGGGTTCCAGGATCAGCGAGGAAGGACAGGAAGGACCGGCGGCATAGATGGGAGCCTCGAAGAGGATCTGGTCGGACCTCGTCAACTACGGGAGGAGCTACACCCGCAGCAGGATCGGTCTCTTCTTCGGACTGGCCTTTCCGGTGATACTGATACTGCTTTTTGGGGCCATATTCTCCGGCGGGAGCTCCGGGCCGATCCACATCTATGCCCAGAATGAAGACAAGGGGCAGGTCGGAACGCAGTTCCTAGGGGCGCTCAACCAGACGGGGGTTCTCCAGGTCAGCGTCGTGCCGAACTCCCAGAACTTCTCGCAATACCTCCTGTCGCACTCTACCTCCGACGGACTCGTCGTTCCGGCCAACTTCAGCTCCGACTACGCCGCAGGGAGACCGCTGAACATCACGGAGTTCTGGAACCCGTCAACCAGCACGAGCCAGGAGGTCTCGGTGGTGGTCGGCGACGTCGTCAACGCGTTCAACCTACACGGGACGACACCCATCCTTCAGGTAAAGCACCAGACGATCGTCTCCCAGTCTTACACGTACATCGATTTCCTTATTCCGGGAATGATCGGGTTTGCCATACTGGTTAGCCCGATGTTCGCGCTGGTCAACATTAGCTCCCAGTACAAGCGCGACAAAATCTTCAAGCAGCTCTCGCTCACGCCCCTGACGAAGACGGACTGGCTCCTCGCGAAGATCGGGTTCTACATAATCATGACGTGCGCGTCCTTCCTGCTGATGTCGGCGTTCGGTATCGTCGCGTTCGGGGCGCATATCGCGCTAACGCCCTGGATTATCCCGTTCTTGCTCATCGGACCATTCATGTTCGTCTCCCTCGGGATGCTGGTCGGGACGGTCTCGACCAGCGTCGAGTCGGCGGCGGTGGTCGGGAACCTGATTACGTTCCCGATGATGTTCCTCTCGGGGACGTTCTTCCCAGTGACCAGTATGCCGCTGTATCTGCAGAACGTGGCCCACGTCCTGCCGCTGTTCTACGTGATCGACGGCCTCAACAACGTCATGATCTACGGCAACTACTCGGCCGCGCTGTACGACCTCGCGATACTGCTCGTGGTGTCCGCAGTCTTCTTCGTGCTCGCGGTCCGCTTCTTCAAGTGGCGCGAGGACTAGAGCTCCGATATTTCGAATTTCTAAAAGCATTATAGTGAACGCATCTCGGCGCAGGAGAGCTAGCGGGGGTCGCCCAGCCTGGTCAAAGGCGCGGGGCTTAGGACCCCGTCCCTCAGGGGTTCGTGGGTTCGAATCCCACCCCCCGCACCTTACGCCATGAGTGCAAATCTCTCTGCGTTAAATGCTGCCTCTATCCAATACGGCATGAAGAAGGAAGACGTAATCGAGGAAGTCTACGACTATGAATGGCGTCTCTCCAACGCGGAGAAGCGTTTGAGCGAGTCCCAAATAATCTCCAGCGAAGACAAGGAGACGGTCAGGAGATTCGTCCAGCATCTCAAGGCTCAGGGTGTGTCCACTGGGAGGCTGGCGAAGTATACCTACCACCTGAAGAACGCGATTGAACGCCTAGGAACGAGCGTCCAGCAAGCGAAGCGCGCGGATATTGAAGGACTAGTCGCATGGTTGCAGCACGACTCTGGCTACACGCCGCATACAATCTCGGATTACCTCTTCGCGATAAAGAGGTTCTTCAAGTTCGCCAGATGTGGGAACGTGGACAGAGAGACGCCCTATCCAGAGGAAGTAAGGTGGGTCAAGACGGCCATGAAGCCGAACGAGAGGAAGGAGCCTCTATTCTTCACGAGCGAGGAAGTCGAGGCGATGATCAAGGCGGCGACCAATCTAAGGGACAAAGCGATGTTGGCGGTCGGATACGAGGCGGGATTGAGGGCTACCGAACTCCTCACCCTGAACATAGGGAGCGTGGTCTTTGACGATAGAGGCGCAAGGCTGCACATCGAGAGAGGGAAGACGGGTAGCAGGGTCGTCAGGCTGATAACTTCGGTGAGTCTGCTCGCTCGATATCTGGAGGTTCACCCTTTCAGAAACGAGCCATCCTCTCCTCTTTGGCTCACGGAGAGCACCAACTACATGAATCATCGCTTGAGTTGGGTCAGATGGAATCGCTGCTTGAAGCAGGTGGCGCAGCGTGCGGGAGTGAAGAAGAGGGTCTTCAACCACATGCTGAGGCACGGCTCAGCGACCAGGAATGCGAAGTTCCTCACGGATTCGGAGCTCAAGCTGATGTATGGGTGGTCCATGAGCAGCAAGATGCCCGCCGTCTATGTCCACCTTTCGGGAAGAGACTTGGACGACAAGCTGACCGCGCTCTACGCAGGGAAGGAGGTGGAACCGATCAAGCCAGAGTTTACGCCGATAATCTGTCCACGTTGCAATGAAAGAGCATCGCGGGGCATGGTCTATTGTCCGAAGTGCGCCTCTCCTCTTGACGACGTGGCTAGGAGCAGGATGCAGGTCGAGGACGAAACGACCAGGGACGAGCTGACCAAGCTCAGGAAGGTCGTCGAGAAGTATCTATCTGACGCTCCAACTTCTTGATTATGGCAAGAATCTGCTCCATGTCCTCCCTTCGCACGAGCACGAATTCATCTTTTGAGACGGTCTCTGATTGGCTCATGCGAGATTGGGCGACAGCAGCTTAAAACGCAGACTACGACGAATCGCCAAGCCGTAGAGCCTGTGTCACTTCTTCCTTGGCACTGTCTATCTCATCGCTCGACTGCTCCAACGCTTGCCTTATCTTCTCCCGTTCCTTCTTCACTCTCTCTTCCATCTCCTTCCACACATCCCCATCAATCTCTTCCTCCACTGCGCCCCTGACCCACCGCGCTAGCGTATCTGGCGGAACAGCGTCGAGCTCCCAGCACTCGTCCCCATACTTGGCGGTGTACTCTCTGGCTCTCGAATCGGCCTTCTTGGTCGGGTTGGGCGGAAGAGCCAATTCTCTTACCTGCTCGATACTGAGGGCTATCCTCTTTACGACTAGTCCCCCGTCATTTGCGGAGTATCCATCCAGCCTCGAACTCAGGTCTCGGGACATGTCCAGCCCGCTCGGGTCGTGGTCGCCGAAGTGTAGGATGATTACGTTCTTTTCCCGTGGGAACCTTTCTAGGGCCTCCATCACCTTCGTGTAGCTGCTGTATCCCCTCGAAGGGAAGACCACAATCCTGTATTTCTTCACGGCTCTCTCGAAGAGCGTGCTGAGAGCGTCCTTCTCGACCCACACCTCGACGTGGTTGGGTTGGCCCTCCCAGTATGACTTGTCGTAATATTGCTCGTTAAGCTCGCCAAAGAGCCAGTCTACGTATCCATCTGGAGAGTCGAAAACGTTCCTCTCTCCTCCGAGTATGCTCCTCGCCCTATCCTCTATCTTCCTCCAATCGACCTCGTGCCTTTCTCTCGCCTTTGTCAGAATCTTGTCGAACGTCTTGTAGTTGGTCGCTGTGTTCGGGAAGAGCTGGTATGGAGGAGAGATAAGGCGATAGTAGACCTGTCTTACCGTCAGGCGATAGGAGTATTCTCCGAATATGCGTCTAGTCGCCCCGACGACTTCTGTGTATCTCATATCCATAGAGGACGAATGAGTATTTAGTCGTATGTGGGCAAGAGACGTAATACACGGTCAGACGACGATGGATCCATGTCCTACGTTGGAATGGATCTACACAAGGCATTCACGCAGTACGCTGTCGTGAACGGCGATGGTGTCATCCTTGACGAGGGAAGGATAGAGAACGAGGACCCTTCGGAGCTCGAGAAGTTCTCCGACTCGCTCGCGGCAAACACGAACATCGTCATCGAGAGCTCCTCGACCTGGTACTGGGTCTACAAGATGCTCTCGAAGAGGCATCACGTAATCCTCTCGAACCCTGCGAAGACCAAGGCTATCGCATCCGCGAAGGTCAAGACGGACAGGATCGACTCCATCACACTCGCCAACCTCCTGAGGGGAGGATACATAGCGGAATCATACATCCCTCCAGCCAGGATAATGGAGTTCAGGGAGCTCGTCCGTTACAGGGCGAACCTGGTGAGACAGAGGGCCCAGCTGAAGAACAGGGTACACGCCTCTCTGCTGATGAACAACATCAGAATAGACGCGAAGCCCTTCACGGAGAAGTTCGTCGCTGAACTCAGGAAGGTGGATGACTACAGGGTCCAGGGATGCCTCAGGCTGATCGAGTCGGTGAACAGGGAGCTTAAGGAGGTCGAGAAGCTGATTGCCCAGAAGGCGGGAGAGAGCGAGGACGCCAAGCTCCTGATGACGATACCAGGAATCTCGTACTACTCTGCCCTCCTGATCTCCAGCGAGATTGGAGCGATAGACAGGTTCCCCGATTCGTCCGGCCTAGTGGCATACGCCGGCTTGTCTCCCTCGACCCACTCATCCGGAGGAAAGACGTACCACGGTCCGATAACGAAGCGTGGGAGCCCATATCTCAGGTGGGTCCTCAACCAGTGCACCAGGAGCCACATCAAGACCGAGCCGGACGGGACGGTCGCGTTGTTCTACGACAGACTCGCTAGAAAGAAGGGAGACCAAAAGGCGATCGTAGCGGCGTCCGCGAAGCTCCTGAAGATCGCCTTCTGGGTCCTGAAGGAGAGGAGGGAATATCACAGTTAGAGGGGATTGCCGCAACCGCCCGTTATGAGGGAGAGCCTCGGGCATTTAACAGCGGACACCCACTAACAAGGTGTCAGAGGTACGACACTGAGGGCGAGCCTCGGATGGGTAATTGACATACCTCTTTTTGACACCAAGGTTATAGGCTGCCCACATGGGTAACGGGAGCCGAGTCATGCAGGTCAAGTCCCGTTAATCGGGGCTTTTGCTCGCGATTCTGTTCGTTGCGTTGTAAGCAAGGGGCCACTCGGAGGGCATGAACGTCTCAACATTCACCAAGAAGACCAAGCATGAGATTGTCGGATTCCTGATCCTGATAGCCTCCCTGCTGGTCTACAGCCGCAAGCCTGCTCTGATTCTCGTCGCCCTTGTTCCCATCGTTCTGGCAGCGCTTCTGATTATGAGGACGAGCATACTGAGAAAGTTCGCTCGCACCCCGATAAGGCAGGTCGCTTTTGCCGACCTATTGGAACCCATCGTAGAATACCGGCAAACCTCTTCGGGAAGGAGTCACCCCGAGGTGGTC
>JAJYWC010000030.1 GCA_021791695.1 archaeon
GACTCGTTGTACTCCTTCCAGTTCCTTTTCTTTTTCGTGACTATCCCATCACGATGAGAATCTCATCGTCTCATCTAACGGGACGACAGAGGCGCTTGACTAATCGGTTAGTTATTCGACACACCTGTCGCTGCCGGAGTCTAGACGGGGTGTCGCGGAGATCTTGCGATTCGCACTCCAACGCTGCTGGGTCGCGCTGGACTTGGAAGGAAATAGACGCTCGAGCGCTGCCGCCGTTGGAAATACGTCAATCGAACGCTAAAGCTTAGAATTTATGCACGTAGAACAGGGGTGGGTAATTGTCCATTTGCAGAACAAAAATCGCTCTGCAATGTTTATACACTGTTTTTGACGCTCCGTGGGAAGGCGAACCTAAACGACCCAAGCGTACTGTGTCAAGTGCAAGGCCAAGAGAGAAATGAAGACCCCGCAGAACATTACCATGAAGAACGGAAAAAAGGCGGTTCAGGGCGTCTGTCCGGTCTGCGGTACCAAGTTATTCAGAATTGGGGGCTAGACGCGCAGCGTCTACTCACCCCTCTCCTTTTTTCTCAATCCATGAGGTCATGCTGCTCTGGTCTGCCATCTCTCCCTTCAGTTCTGATATCTTCAGACCGACGAGCCTCACAGGAAGCTTCTTCGCCTGAAACTCGCGCAGCATGGACCGGGCTTCCCTGCTCACGACCTTCTCGTCGTTCGAGAATGTCGCCATCCTAGACTCGCGGGTGTGGGTCTCGAAGCCTCTGAACCGGATCTTAACTCCGACCTTACGGAAGATTACGTGCGCGAGCTGCGCGCGGTTCGCGAGTTCCGAGGCCAGCTCCGTTACCATCTTATCGACGAGCGTCCAGTCGAGGGTGTCCTCCTCGAATGTCCTCTCCGTGCTCAGCGATTTGAGTTCGTGCTCCCTGACCGGCTCCACATCCAGTCCATTCGCGACGTTCCAGAGCCAGACTCCCGTCGCTCCGAGCCTCCTCTTCACGAAATCCACTTCCATCGTCTGAAGGTCACCGACCTTCGACACCCCGAGCTCCTTCAGGGCTAGTTCCGTCTTCACACCAACCCCCGGGATGACCGAAATGGGAAGCGCGGCCAAGCCCTTCTTCGTCTCGCCCGGAGGGATTATCGTTATGCCGTCGGGCTTGTGCATATCGGTAGCAATCTTCGCGGCCGACTTTGTCTCGGCCAGTCCTATCGAGCATGTAAGTCCCGTCCTGCTTCTTAGCTCCTCCTTGAGTTGCAGCATCCAGGCATTCGCCTCGTCGAGCGAGCCTGCCACTCCCTCCAGGTCGACGAAGGCCTCATCGATGCTGACCTGCTCGAAGAGCTTCACACGCCCCCTGATGACGTTCATGACCTCGTTGGAAAGGGATTCGTAATAGTCGAAGTCCGGCAGCAGATAGAGGGCCTCAGGACAGAGCCTCCACGCCTCTGATATCGGCATCGCTGATCGGAGCCCGTATCTGCGCGCAGCGTAGTTGCACGATATGACGACGCCCCTGCCCTTCCCCTCCTTTGGGTCGGCCCCGACCACCACCGGTTTGTCCTTGATGGCGGGGTTCCGTCTCGCCTCGGCCGAGGCGTAGTAGGAGTCCATGTCTATGTGGGCGATGAAGTGTGGGGTCGTCCGAGGCTCCTGTTCGGCGAGCGCGTCGTCATCGAGTCGGGATGGAGGTCGGGTCAGGGTGGTCTGCACGCGCGATCAGGCGCGTCGGGAATAAAAAGGGCTACGTCAGTCGAGACCGTAGCGCTTGACCTTCTCGAGGTCGAGCCCCCGCTTCTTGCACATCCCTTCTATGAAATGCAGCAGTCCCCAGCCGCCTAAGTTTAGGGTCATGGACATAGCCGTCCTTTTTGCGAGGTTTCCCTTGCTGTCCCTGACCGCATCGCGCTTTATCATCTTGGCGAGGTGCCTGTAGCAGGCGTAGTAGACGGCGAGTTGCGACTCGTCGAGCAACTCGGCCGTGAACGTTCTGCTCTTTATCAGACCGAGGGGGACGTTCTGCATGGGCGTCACGGTGAACTCGGAGGGCGAGTCTCCCACGTCCATGTTGCTCAACCTGTTCACCATCGCGACGGTCTCCCAGTTATCGTCCGGTGTCTCGTCCATCTGACCAACCTGGACCGTGAAGGCGGGCCTCCAGTAGGCGAGGTTCATACCCTTCACGCCCTCGGCGACTATCTGCTGCCAGGAACCGTCAGGTCCTATCTTGAGTGGAAGGGTCTTGTTCGGCATGTGCTCGAGGGCGAGCCTGTCGCTGCCTGTCTCGAGACCCACTTGGACCCCAATCCAACGCTCGGGACCCGCACGCACCACCGAAGAGATGTCCTTGACGAGGTCGGGGAAGCCGGCTGGGATGGATATCCTCCCGTGCGTCGGGTTCGTGTATTCTATCCCCTTGACGCTCATCGTCGCCCGGAAGAGGTCCATTATGGCGTCTCTGTTGGGTACAAAGTGAGGTCCGTGCTGGTATGCGAAGATCTCGTCGCTGTGGAGCCACGCACTGTTCCTGCCGAACTTGGCGTTGACCTCCACCTCGTGCTTTACCATCTCAGGGGTGTAGTAGCGTATCGGTCTGAGGGTGACCTCGCAGAAATCGCACCCGATACCGCAGCCGCGCATGACCTCACTGAGCGCTTTCACGGTGGGACCCTGTATCAGCGGGATATCGTCGAGCGTGGGGAACTGCTTGGAGTTCCTCATCCTGGTTATGAAGCGGTCGTGCTTGACCCACTGTTTGTGGAATCCTTCGTCGAATGACTGGTATCCCTGGAAGTACCCCTTGTCGTAGATGGCATTCGACGAGATGTCCTCCAGGACCTCGTTGATGATGTCATCCGCCTCCCCCTGGAACGCCAGGTCGATTCCCAGTTCATCCATCATCTCGGGCATGACCGTCAGCTCCCATACACCGGGTCCACCTACCACTATCTTCGCCTTCTTTCCCTTCCTCGCCTGGTCGAGCTTCTTCAGCAACCTCTCGAACTCGATTCTGACCCAGGCCTTGGACTGGTCCCCGAACAGTATCGAATAGGACATGGTCAGCGGACCCAGGCCCAGAGGGTCCATCGTGTAAACGCCGATTATCTCAGTGTCATCCTTGATGAAGGAGCTCGCGAAGTGCTCGTGCGCCACCACGACGTCCTCCCTCCGGTTCTTGGCGAGTAGCGCGGACTCCAGCTTCCTCAGGGCGTACGGCGCGAGCACCGCCCGTCCGTTGTCATCGGGGGTCCTGTGTCCCTTCAGGAAGTTGTAGACGAACTCGGGTACGGGGCCGCTAGGCGCACACGGAAGGAAGTCGAGGAGCGGGAAGTTGTTGTACTCTCGCGAAAGGCTCGGGTCGGACACCAACACATATTTCGCCAGTTAGGCCACCTCCAAATCGGACTCTGACAATTGGCGGATCCCTTCTATCTCAAATGAGTATGCTTCTGATATTATTTCTTTGCGCATGTGTCCCTACTCGAGATAGAACACGGGCTTAAAGGGAAGCGCTCCCGCAGCCTTCTTCGCAGGGTCGTGAATCCCGCTCTCCCCGGCCTTGTAGACCGTGACCTCGATGCCGAGCTCGCTCGATAGGAATCCGGATGCTCTGCTCAGCGTGGCGAACTCATCGAAGCCTCCGGCCGCCGCGAGGCGCGCGGCCAGCTCCTCCCCGAGCTCGTACTGCAGCTTGATGACCCTCTCAGGTTTGATTCCCGTGCGCGCGTATTTCTTTATGACCTCACCGCGGTTGCCGCCCTCTTTCTGCGCCCTGTAGAGCTCGAGGAAGTAGGACTTGGCGTCGTCCGAGGTCGCGTATACGTTTAGCTTCTTCTTCTCCTCCCTGATTATCTTGAGCAGGTTCCTCGCGTCGTCTATGACCGTGGTGATGAGAAGTTCGGAGACCTCCGCTGCGTCGTCGGTCGGAAAGTCCTCCGTGGAGGGCCAGTCCGCAGAGCTCAGCAGCCCCTTCCCGCCCATCCGTCTGTTCAGCTCCTCCGAGGCGAACGGAGTGAACGGAGAGAGTAGCCTGATCCAGGACCCGAAGACCAGTTCGAGAGTCTCCCTGCGAGGCTCCGCTTCGCGGCGAAGGTACCATCTCAGGTCGTTCCAGACTTCGAGCAGCGCTACCGATAGGGCACGCCTAGTGCGCATTATCTCAAGCGACGTGGTGACGGCCTGTATCCTTCTGTGTGTGACCGACAAGAGCCAGCGGTCGAGATGGTCTGGCTCCCTCCTAGTCGAGTCCCTGAGACTTTTTTCAATGAAGATGAAGAGGGACTCTATCTTCACTTGCAGGTCCTCGGCGTTCTTCGCCTTCCAGTCGGCGTCATCCATGCCGTCGGCGGCCAGAGCCAGGGTGGCCCTGAGGGCGTCGGCTCCGTACTTTTCCAGGGCCTGCCTCCAGGTGACGAACACGCTTCTGGACTTGCTCATCTTCTGTCCCTCGATCTCTATCATGCCGTTGACGCTGAAGCCCACGGGCCACTGGGCTTCCTGGAACATGGCGGAGTGATGGAACGCGAAGAAGGTGAGATGATTCGGTATCAGCTCCTTCGCCGAGTTCCTCAGGTCCACGGGGTACCAGTAGAGGAACTCGTTGCGCATGTTGTTGAGCAGCTTCGCGTCTATGCCGGAGAGCTTGGCCACGTGGGCCTCCGACCCCTTGCCGAGCAGGAGATAGTCGAAGACCTCGGGGGAGAGCTGTTCGAACTTCACGGTCTCGGCATTGATGAAATGGTTTATCGTGTAGAACGCCATGTAGATGGTCGAGTCGGAGAGCGTCTCCACTATCCATTCCTTGTCCCACGGCAACTTGGTCCCCATGCCGGCCCTGCGCGCACATGGCCAGTTCCTCAGCCAGTCGATGGTGGAGAAGTACCACTCGAGCGACTGCTCGGGGTAGACATTGGCTCGCTTGATCAGGGTCTTGGTCTTCTCCTTCCATGCGGGGTCGGAGTAGTTCAGGAACCACTGGTTCTCCAGTATCTTGACGTAGCACCTCGTGCCGCACTTGCACACGACCCTCTGTGGGAGCTCCTGCATGACTGTCAGAAGGCTCTGCCTCTTCATCGCCTCGACCACCTCGGGCTTGGCCTCGCTCACCTTCATCCCTCTGTAGCCGTCGCAGTTCTCCTTCATAATGCCCCTGTGGAACTCGGCCTTGTAGAGTTCGGCCGTGGCGTCATCGAGCTTAGGGTCCTCCGAGTTCATGATACCGCGCTTCTCGACCTCGTCGCGGGCCGGGACGTCGGAGTATCCCTGGATGGAGATTATCGAGATTGGTTTCACCTTCTTCGCCAGCTCCACCATCTGGAGCGAATCGCTCGTCAGGCCGTTCTGCAGGTCGACAAGGCCCATGTAGTCGTAGGGCGCGTGCGCAGGTACGCTGTAGACGACTCCTGTCACCAGCTCCGTGTCCACGAACGTCCCAGGGAAGACCGGTAGCGAGGCGCCCGTGATGGGGGCCACCACCGTGGTCCCGAGAAGCTCCTTTCCCTTGAACTCCCGGAGGACCTTCACACTGTGCTGCTGCTCGGAGAGCTTGTTGGCGGCTGAGAGGCTTACCGTCCAGCGCTCCCCGTCCACGTCTGCCTCGCAGTAGGCGCCATCGGGGTGCAGCCAGAGATTGGTCGCTCCGAAGATCGTCTCCGGACGCAGCGTGCCTGCCACCAACCAGCCACCCCCCAGTTTGAACTTCAGCAGGTTGAACTCCTCGGGCGAGACGCCCTCCCCCTCCATCCTGTCATGGTCGCCGGTCGGGCTCTCGTCGCGCTTGCACCAGACCACAGGATGCGTCCCCTGGACGACATAGCCGAGCTCGCGCAACCGGAGGTACTGCCATTCGATGAACTTCTTGAATGCTGGGTCGACGGTCCTGAACTCGCGTCTCCAGTCCACCGAGAAGCCCGTCTCCTTCACGGCCTCCCGGCTGACCCGCGTGTAGTACGAGGCGAGGTACTCCGGGTCTACGAAGCGCTCGACCTCCTTCGGGGGGACGCCGTCCACCTCTAGGAACGCCTTTCTTACGGACTCGTCTCCCTGGGAGAGACGGTAGCTCATCCCCGGGATGCTTTCGCCGGTCCAGTGCCAGGCCCACGGGAAAAGAACGTTGTAGCCCTGCATCCTCTTGAAGCGGGCATAGATGTCCACCCTTGTCGCGGTGAAGCAGTGGCCTATGTGCAGTGGCCCGTTCATGTAGGGGAACGGGAAAGTGACGAAGGCCTTCTTCTTGCCCGTTATCGGCTCGGACTCGAAGAGCCTCTTCTCATTCCATACATTGAGCCAGTATTTCTCATAGGACGCCAAGCGATGTCACCCTTGCACGAGACCCGAGACCGTGTCATAGACCGCTTTCGTCGCTTCGCCCATCATTTCCGTCTTCGGCCCCCCGCCCTGGGCGAAAGACCTCGAGCCTCCTCCTGACCCCCCGAGGACCTTGGCGGTGGCGCGGACTACCGCGTCTGCGGATACCCCGGAGGCCACTGCATCTTCGCCGACAAAACACGTTATCCTTGCGGCCTTTCCCCGTAGAGAGATGCTGAGATAGACGAGTCGCGGGTCCGCCTTTACGCACTTCTGTCCCTGGCTAACAATCAGTTCTTCGTCCATTTCCGAATCAGTCGAAAGATAAACCTTTACCGTCTTGACCTGTCTCGCTGAAGCCACAGCCTCGGAAATGGAGGCCGCGACGAGACGCTCGCCCAGCACCTTCTCCCTCTTGGACGTCTCCTCGAGCTTCTGCTTGAGTTCCTCGGCCACCCTGACTATGTTCTCGCGCTGGGTCCCGAGGACCGAGGAGGAACGGCCTATCATGGAGTACATCTCCTGGACGTAGGTCACCGCAGGGTATCCGGCGACAAAGTCGAGGCGCTCTACCCCGTCCTGTATCCTCTCCGTCTTCACGATCTTGATCAGGCCCACCTCGCCCGTGGTCTTCGTGTGGGTGCCACCGCAGGCCTGGATGTCCCAGTCGGATATGTTGACTATCCTGAGGACGCCTGATGGCACCACTCCTCCCTGGAAAATCCTAAAGCCGTACTTCTCCTCTGCAATCCTTCTTGGGACGTTGGAGATCGTTACCGGCAGGTTCCGCATGACGATGTCGTTGGCGACGTCCTCTATCTTCTGAATCTCAGCGTCGCTCAGGTGCGCGAAGTGGGTTATGTCGAGCCTTCCATAGTTGGCCTCCTTGAAGGCCGAGTGCTGCCAGACCCAGGGTCCGAGCACCTGACGCGAGGCGCCGTTGAGAATGTGAGTGGCCGTGTGGATGCGCTTGATTCTCTGCCTGCGGACCGAGTCCACGATACCGTGCACCGTCGAGCCAGCCAGCGGAGGCCTGCCCTCGAGCTTGTGAAGCACCACTCCGCCGTACTTTGTCGCATCCTCCACCTTCTTCCCATCGAGAGTACCGTGGTCTGGTTCCTGGCCGCCTCCGCGGGGATAGAAGGCCGTCTGGTCCAGGGCGACGAATCCGTCTTCGTAGACCTTCAGGACCCGGGCGTCGAACTCGAAAAGGTCGGCGTCCTCATAGTAGAGGAGTCTGGTGTTCGGGACGTCCGAGGTGTCGTACTTGGGACCCTTGTCCTCCGCCTTCTGTAGCACGTGCTTGGAGACCACGCGCTGATAGAAGTCGTCCGGGACGACGACGTTCAGACCTGCCTGGACCAGCTGTTCGGGCGTTATCCCGTCTGAGTCATAGAGTCTGACAAGGTCATCCGTCCCGAGCTGCTTCTTGGAGCCCGAGAGACTCGAGATGGTCTTCGAGACGCGTTCCATCGAGGACGCGTAGCGCGACGCCTCGACCTCGAGGACCTCGGAGACGTCACCCCTGTGCTGCTCCAGCTCCGGGAACATCTCCCTGAGCTGGTCGATGTGCCAGTTGATCGTGTCCACGAGGTCGAACTTGAACCCGTACCGCTGTATGAATGACTGAGCCCTCCTGAAGACGACCCTGAGGTTGTACCCTCCCCCCACGTTGCTCGGGAGGAGACCGTCGGCTATTGCGAAGAGGAGAGTCCTCGAGTGGTCCGCGACCGCGTAGAGCGCTTCAACGGGCGCGAGCTTCTCAGTCAGGTCGGTGGCAGGGACGCCTATTGTCTTGGCTATCATCTTCCTTGCCTCGGACAGGTCAGGGTAGTCATCGACGTTGAGCGCCCCCGCGACCCTGGAGTAGCGCAAGAACAGATCGTGGTCGTAGTGAACCGGCGAGACCTCCCTCATCCTTTTCAGAACGGACTCGAAGGTGACGTCGTACGATGTGGGCGTGCCCTGCGTGATCCACGCGAGCCTCTCAAGACCGGAGCCCATGTCTATCACCTTCTCCTTCATCTCCGAGTAGTTCGTAAGGTCGCCCTCAAACGCTGTGAAGACGGCGTTGCCCAGTTCAAGGCCCCTGGCGAAGTAGTCCATGCAGTATCCGAAGGCACCGTAACCGACCCAGACTCCTTCGATGAATGAGACCTCCTCTTCGGGGATGCCCAGCACCTTGGTGAGTAGCTCGAAGTCAAGGTCGATGCACCTGTCCTTCCAGTATCCCTCCTTGTTGGCGATGGCCGTCTGGCCGATCATGCAGAACGACGAGTTGTGCTTCCCGTTCACGCCCACAGTGGCGAGGTCGTTGAAGCGGAGACACATCTGAGGCACCACCAGCGGGTTGGTCGGGAGCTCGAAGACGACCTTGCCACCCTCTATCCTCTGAAAATCGATGATCGAGGCCACGGTGAAGTACAGGTCTGGTCTCCATCTGGCCACTACGGGATACCTCGGGATTATTGCGTGTCCCTTGGAGCGGAAGAACTCCTCCACCTTCTTCCAGGTCGAGATATAGTCGAGCTTGGTCTTCGTCGGCGCGTCGCCTATGAAGGTGTACGGCGAGCAGGGCTGGTCGTCGCATCTCGTCCGATTCGCGTCCAGGGTCCAGAAGTGCTTCCCGCAGTTCTCGCATTTCTTTCTGACGAAACCCTTGCGCTTGAAGAGGTCGACGGCGTAGTATTGCTCATAGTCCTTTGAGAACTTCTGCTGAAGCCGCGCCTTTACTTCATCCAATTGTCGTCTTCTTTCAGGGACCTGCCTCTGTCGGTAAATAAAGTAGGAGACGCGGTGGCCCTGCGGCCTTCCTCTGGCGCTCCCCTCGCTCGAAAACTATAAAAGCACTAGAAGGATGGCGCGCCTCTGCAAAATGACCGACTCTTACATGTATGCCGCTCTTCTCCTTCACAAGGCAGGCAAGCCAGTCAGCGAGGAGACCCTGTCTGGCGTCGTCAAGGCGGCCGGCGTCGACGTCGACCAGGTCAAGGTGAAGGCATTAGCGGCTGCATTGAGCGAGATCAACATAGACGAGGCACTGAAGAACGCCTCCATGATGGCTGTCGCAGCTCCGGCTGCTGCTGCTCCAGCTGCGGGTCCAGCAAAGGCAGAAGAGAAGCCAAAGGAAGAAGAGAAGAAGGAAGAGGAAGCGCTGGCAGGTCTAGCGTCGCTGTTCGGCTAGACAGAACCTCCAAGAGCTCTTCAATCTCAGAAAGCCAAGGATTCGAGCTTAGCGGAGCTCATGACTCTCTGCGCACATCGAGCCGCAGGACAGTGGATAAGCTGAGCTCTACTGGTAGCCCTTTTCCTTTGCCTTGGTCATCAGGGCGTTGGCCTCTGCTTCAGCCTTTCCTAGTATCGCCGGCGCGGTTTCCTGGGTTATCTCGCCGACCTCCACCGCGAGTGCCATGGCTTCCCTGTATGCCTGGGCTATGATCTCGGGTGCCGTGTCCTTGGTGACGTACCCGATGTATACTGCTAGGGCGCGAGACGAAGCGAATCCCGAGAGCAGGTCATGCCGGTACTTCTCGAGGTCTATTGCGACAGCGTCGGCTGCGTAGACCAGTCCGTTCTCGTAGGCGAGAGCTATCGAGAGGCCCGCGCGGATCGGCTTTATCCCGAGCTTGGAGAGCAGGCTCGCAAGCTTGGGGGAGATCTCGGTGCCCGTCTTCGCGGCGACGGAGTCCTTGACGATCCAGATGCTTCCGGCCTCGATCTTGGTCTGTATCCCCGCTTCCCTGAACTCGCTGAGCACGGGTCCTGCGGGCTGCCCCGTGTTGCCAGCGGGGACGATAATGTCGTTCGGGGCGATGTCGCCCGCCCTGGCCGGGAGGCTGACGCGGTTCTTCTCGAGCAGCAGATAGAGTTTGAACGGGTCCGTCTTCGAGAAGAGCATGGCGTTCTGTCCCGTGAGATGATTCAGGAGCTCGTCGGCGTTCTTAATGCCCGCCTTCTTTAGCGCGAGCTTGGCGAGCTTGTTCTTTACCACGACTATCTCAGCGTTCCCCCTGAGCACCTTCCTTACTGCCATGAGCTGTGCCGAGCGGACCTTCGAAAGCTGGGTGACGACTATGACGGGGTACTGGTTAGATAGCCTCACTATCTTCTCGATGGTCGATATCTTCTTGGGACTGTACTCCCTCTGAACCTGAACCTGCTTGCTCAAGATTCTTCGACCTTGCTCCTCGCGGGTTTGCCCATGGTCGTCTTCACTATGACCGAGCGTATGTTCCTCTCGCCGTTTGGCAGCTTCTTCTGGACCGCCTGAACCATCGCCAGGATGTTGTCCGCTACGTCCGTGTCAGAGAGCTTCCGGTCGCCCACCTTTGAAGCCACAGCGAGCGAAGCCCTGCTGCGCACCCTGACCGCGGACCTCGTCCTGTTGATCATCGCCTCGATGGGCGCGTTCGGTGGGACGGGGGTGGGGATCTTGCCCTTGGGGCCGAGGGACTGTCCCAGAATCCTTCCGATTCTGGCCATGAGCCCCGTCTCGGCGAGGAAGAAATCGTACTGGCGAGCCAGCTTCTTCGCCTCCTTCTTGTTTCCTGCGAAGTTCTCTAACTGCGACGGCTCGATGGTGCCGTCCACACCGGCGTTCTTTGCCCTGAGCAGGAGGTCACCTGAACCGATGAAACATATCGTAGACCTGTGTGAACCGGGATGCGGGAGGTAAACTGTCTCGTTGATGTTGAGGTCGGTCTTCTTCGGGTCGACCTCCTTGAAGGTGAGGATCGCTTCGACCGACTCGGGGAACTTCCTTTCCTTTGACTCCTTCCCCTTCTTGACAATCTCAGCAAGCTGCGCGTTTGAAAGCAATTCTCTTCCCCGGGGGAAACACCGCGCCCAGAGACCATTATTTAAACATCGATGCAGATTTGGACGGATCGTCGGCTACTTCGCTTCGAAGGCCACGATCGCCTTGTCCCACTTGCCCTCCTCGACCTGCTTCATGAAAAGGCGGGGGTCTTCGTTCTCCACCTTTACGCCGAGGCTGACGCAGCTGCCGACGACCTCCTTGATTGAGGACTTTATCGACCCGGCGTAGGAGTCGTTGATCTTTATCTTAGCTATGCCGAGCACCTTGTCGAAGCTCACGTTCCCGACAAAGTCGAGGTTGGGCTTGCCGGAACCCTTCGCGATACCCGCCTCCTTGACTATCAGTGCTGAGGTTGTCGGGGTTCCGACTGTGACGGTGAACTTCTTGGTCTCGGTGTCGACCTCGACCTTGACGGGCACCCTCATGCCCTTGAAGTCGCCGGTGATACGGTTAATCTCGTTGACGATGGCCAGGACGTTGACGCCCAAGGGGCCCAGAGCGGGTCCTAGCGGCTGTCCCGCCGTCGCTTCGCCGCCCGTTACGAGTACAGAAATAGTCTTGATTTCGCCCATTTCTCATCACTTCTTGGCTGCGGCCTCTACCTTTGCCTTTTCAACGATCTTCAAGTAAGCGGCATCCACCGTGACGGGTAGTTGATAAGGCGTGTCGAGAAGCACGACCGTGACCTCCTGTTTGGCCGACTCTATCCTCGATATCTTCGCCCTCATGGTCTTGAACGGGCCGGCAACGATCTCCACTATGTCCCCGTCTGAAAGCTCGGCGACCATCGACTTGGTCACCAGGAACTTCTCGATGTCCTGGAACTGCATCATCCCGGGAATCTTGCTCCTGACGTGCTTGAAGCCCTGGATGCTCTCGTCGACGACCTGCGAGTTGGGCGCCTCGAAGAGGACGTATCCCTTCCAGGTGTCGAGAGCTAGTATCGAATAGATCGGCTTCTTCTTCTGCATCGCCTTGTTAGCCACGAACGTGGCGACCGTCCTCTCCTGACCCCCCGTCGTCTTCACGGGGTAGATCGAGCTCTGTTTTTGTTCTGACAAGTTGTAGACCTCGGATTTAACCGAATATCGTCGGCAGCACAACCGAGATGAACTTGATCACAAAGCCTATTGTGCCCACCACGGCCATGCCTAGGAGGACGAGCTTGAGATAGAGCACGAACTGCTCCCTGTCGCTCTTCTTCGAGAGGCGGATAACCGAGCCCATTGATTTCAGGAATTCGCGAGCACCCATGACGCAAAAACTTCCTTTTATGACGACCGACGGGACCGGTTTATAAAACTACCCCAAGTCCAGCGCCCCGGGACTGCCGTCAAAGCCTTTTCTCGGAGGGCAGCGGGGGTCAGACTGGCAGATGGAAGCGAAGCCTCCCTCCACCGTCGTACTTGTGACCTCAACGCGCGATGTGGCTTCGACGACGATAGCGAATGGCCTCGTCAGGAACCATGGCTTCGAGTCCACGAAGATAGCGTTCATGGGAAAGCCGGTCTTCCAGAAGGACAGCCTGCTTCTGGTGACGGTCGACACGGAACTGATCGAGCCTCCGGACCTCGACACCTACTTCAACCCACAGGCCTACGTCTTTCTTTCCAGGCACAGGGCCGAGTCGAAGATTCCCTCGCTGACAGTCCACACGACGGGCAACTTCACGGACGCCCCGTTCCTAGGGGGTCGACCGAAGGAGGTGGGCAGGGTAAACCCTGACCTCCAGAAGAACTACATGATCGCGCTGGACAAGCGGCGAAGGGAGATAGAGGGGTTCGAAGTGACGATAGAGGCGACGCACCATGGTCCGACCTCTCTACAGAAGCCCGTGCTTTTCGTTGAGCTGGGTTCTTCTGAGAGGGAATGGGGGGACGAGCATGCGGGTGCCGTCGTTGGTGACGCCCTCGTCGAGTCGCTGAGGGAGGGGAGGCCGTGGGGCAAGGTAGCCATGGCCTTCGGTGGTACCCACTATCCCGCCAAATTCAACGACCTGCTGCTCACGAGCGACATGGCGATAACCACTGTGGTCGCGAAGCACTCGCTCGCAGCCATCGACTCGAGCATGTTCGGACAGATCATCCAAAAGACAACGAGCTTTCCGCGCTATGTTGCGATCGACTGGAAGGGGATGGGAGGCGGCAACAAGGACCGCATACTCGAACTCGCCACCCGGTTTGCGCTGGAAGTCGTGAGGCTGTAGGTCCGCTCATCCGAGGAGCAGGTCGACGAAGGAGTTGGCATCGAACTTCTTCAGGTCCTTGTACTCCTGACCGACCCCAAGGAACATTATGGGCCTTCCAGTCACGAAGGCTATCGAGAGCGCGGCACCGCCCTTCGTGTCGGCATCGGTCTTGGTCAGTATGGCACCGTCGAACCCGGTGTACTTGCTGAACATCTGGGCCTGGGAGATGGCGTCGTTGCCTGCGAGGGAGTCCCCGATGAATATCTTCAGGTTCGGGCTGACGACCCTCACGATCTTCCCCATCTCCTCCATGAGGTTCTGGTTGGTCTGCATCCGGCCGGCAGAGTCCACTATGAGCACGTCCACATGGTGCGCCTTGGCGTAGAGGACGCCGTCTCTCGCGACGGCCGCGGGGTCGGCTCCGTATCTCTGTGCGACCACCTTCACCGACATGCGGTCGGCGTGCTGGGTGAGCTGCTCTATCGCGCCGGCCCTGTGGGTGTCCCCCGCCGCGACCGCGACCGAGAACCCGTTCTGCTTCAGGAAGTACGCGAACTTCGCGACGGTGGTCGTCTTTCCGGTCCCGTTTATCCCGAGGAAAAGGATGACGAAGGGCTCTCCCTTCTCCTTGGCGGCCTCGATGAGTCCCGGCACGTCGACCGTTCCTGTCTTTGCGAATATCTCGAGTATGGAAGTCCGGAGCCTCTCCCTGACCAGCTCGCCGACGTCCTTGGAACGCTCCACGCTCATGCCCATCAGCTGAGACCTTAGGTCGGCGCATATTTTCTCGACGACCTCCTGAGCGACGTCACTCTCGAGGAGGGTGAGCTGGAAGTTGAACAGGATGTCGTCCACTTCTTTTTCCGAGAGCTTCTTCTCGGAGACTATCTTGGTTAGAGAGGAGAAAGCCTCCCTTAGCTTCTCGAACAAGGCTGCTTACTAGCCCTGTCTGTTGACTATGTTTTGAAGTGCTCTTCTGTCCGAGTCGAGCCTCTGGGCTATCTGGTTCCTCTGCGATGCGATCGAAACTATGCTCTCCTCTATCTCCTTCGCCCTGGCCTCCATGAACTTGCTGGCGTAGTCCTTGCTCTTCTCGACCACGACGTTGGCACCCACGTTGAGGAGCACCCTGTCCACGCTCGGTGGCGAGGCGCGGACCAGGATCCCTCCGCCGACAGGTATCAGGACCTCGTCCGTCTTGGCGGAACCGAGTCCGACGAGAGTCTCCATGGCCGACCTCGTCTCGATCAGGATCCTTTCCAGAAGGTTCTGGCGTCCTGAGAGTTCGTTGAACGTACTCTCGAGCACCCTGATCTCCGCCACAAGGTTGTTCACCCGCTCCTCTTCACTGCTCAAGCAGACTTCGACTCGAAGGCCGAGATGCCCTTCTTTTAAGACTGCCGCGAGGTCAGACCTTCAGCGCCTTGGTCAGGAAGATGAGCTCCGGCCCGGTCGTGAGGTTACCCACCACGGCATTCCCGGAGTTAGCCACAAGGCCCGATGACAGGAACGGTATCCCCCCGTTTATCGAAGCCGGGTAAGCCTCGACCCTGAACAGCTCGCCGACCTCCTGGACCTGCATATCGGTCAGCTTCGGATAGACGGCGGCGCCGTTGTTGGTGGCCACCACCAGTGCTCCAACCTGCACGTATTCGTTTACCTCCAGTTTCTGAACCTCGACGTCCAGCACGTCCTTCACCTGTGCGGTTGCCTTGGAGTCGAGTATCGAAGAGACCACGGCGCCCCTGTCGTTCGCCGCGACGAGGTTCCCGACAGCCGTGTATTTGGAGTCGAACCTCTCGACCGAAAGTCCCGTCTTGTCCGCTATCTCCTTGGCCTCGTAGTCCTCCACCATCCTCGAGACAAGCATGCCTTTGTTGTTGACCACTGCGAGTGGACCGATCAGCCTAGTTCCCTCTATCGAGAGGAAGCAGGGCTCGACGTTCAGGTCCTCGGCAATCTTCTGCGACTTGGTGCTCGCCATGCCCTTGGGGGCGAGGAGGAACTTGTCATTGGCGCGGAGGAATATGCCCACGTTGGGGCTCCGGTAGATCTCTACCAGGAATAGGCCCATTTAGGAAGACTCAGCTTCGGGCGCGAGACGGACGGAAACGACCCCTTCATCATCTCTCTCCATCTCGAGCTTTATCCGCCTGGGGGGGTTTCCAATGCCTCGCGACCAGAGCATCTCGTTCACGCCCACGTCGATCTTCACCTCGGCGGCCTTCATGTGACGCGAGGTGAACTCCCGGATCAGCCTGATTGCTACCTTGGCCCTGCGATACTTGGGCGCTTCGAAGGCCCTGCGGAGAGGGACCATGTACACTCTGGTAATCGGTTCGACGTTGGTGGACATGTATCATCACTTTTGACGGAGCTTTTGTTTGCGCCAGTCTCTCTGCTTCGGATTAAAGCGGATGTTTCGGTTCGTCTTTATGACGACCCATGTAGGCACCGGTGATGCCTGCTTTCTTGCCTTTGTCAGGCGGTTCTTCTTCGATTTGTCTTTGACGCTACCCATGATTCATATCCTCTTTATCGTGAACTCCCGTTTCTTCCCCTGCATCGAGCCCAGTATCTCCTTGAGCTGGTCGTCGTTTACGACCTGCTTGAGCTTTCCGGACGAGGCGAGCTGAACGATGTACTCCTCTATCGCCTGGGCTATCTGAGGCTTCACCATCCGGATGTTGGCGAGCCGCTGACGCGCCTCCGAAGTTAGTGCCATGCGCATTATATTCTCACGAAGTGCTTTCTTTTCCTTGTCTTCCTGCGCTTCGGCCTTCGGCTGATTATCCCTGTCCTCGTACAACTATCATCACCCGTATCTTGCTAGCGATGGAACTTCCTTCACTAGTTCCTTAAAAATGTCTTTGCTGATTTTGTCCATCAAGGCTACTCCCTTAGGGGTAAGAACGCGGCCCTTGTTGCCCTGCTTTGCGACCAGTTCTGCCTGCTCCAGGCCCTTCATCACGTTCCTGACTATCGAGCCACCGGCATCCCTGTGGTGCTTGGGGTAGTAGGAGAGAGCCTTGCTCCCTCCGTACGCGGACTCGAGCTCCTGCAGACCGACGGGACCGTGCACGTACACCTTCCTCATCACTGAAGCTGCCCTCGTGTACCACCAGTCAGACCTCTGCGGAGGTCTCTCAGCATGCGAACCGGTCTTCACGAACATCGCCCACTGCGGTGGCTCGAGCTCGGGCACCTTCTTCAAGTGCTCGGCTAGACCATCGATCAGCTTGTCGGCGGGGATGTCGTATACGCGAACCATTCTCTATGCACGGAGTGAATTTCTCAGGCCCCGACGCTCCATATTTAAGCGTGCCCCAAGTTTCTTCCGGTTCACGTGGTGACATTCCGTGCAGGTCATCAGCAGCGTCTTGTTCGGGCCGAGCCTGACCCGGGCATTTACGCCGGGGTAGAGCAGGCTCTTGCAGCCGTGGCAGAAGAACCGCTTCAGCCGCCAGTCGAACCTTAGGTTGAACTTGAGGGAGATACGCCGGGCGAGGGCGGTCTGGCTCTTTGCGAGTTCGGGGTCCCGGACGGCCGTGGCAGCTGCGCTCTCGATCAGGCTCTCCGCTATCTTCGCCGCCTCCTTCTTCGCCTCTCGCCTCTTCACGCCCGGGGGGCGAGCAGACAAAGAATTAATCGTAGCTGAACGGCTCGACCTCGGTGCTCAACCTCATCATCGCCGAAGCGGCTCTGGAGCTGGTCCCGCCAGAGATCGCTGGACACGCCTCGGTGAGGAATGATGCTGAAAGAAGGGGAGCGAAAACCTCTGAGATCCTGCTCGATAGGAGCATCCACCACCACGCGATGCTGAAGCTCCCTGAAAGTGAGAAGCGGGGCCGCCCCGACCTGGTCCACCTGACGCTTTTGAGCGTCACGAGCACGCCGCTCTATCTCAGCGGACGAGTGAAGGTATTCATCCACACGCGCGAAAACGTCGTGCTGGAACTGAAGGAGGGGACCCGTCCGCCAAAGAGCTATGCAAGGTTCCGAGACCTGGCCCGTAAGCTGCTGGTCGAGAGGCCCGAGTCGGGCCTGATTGTGGCTCACGACTCTACCATCCCCGAGCTCCTCAGCAAGATCAAGACGGACCTCGTGGTCGGCCTTTCAACTCAGGGCAGAATATCGACTTTCGATGAGGTCGCCGTCGAGCTGCTCAAGGCCGTGAACCCGACGGTACTGGTCGGCGGGTTTCCCAAGGGGCATTTTACATCCGAGACCATGTCGTGGTTGCACCTCGTAATCAGAGTCCATCCGGACGCCCTCGACGCACACGTAGTCGCTGCTCGCCTCATCTACGAGGTCGAGCGGGCGCGGGCGCAGACGGAACAGGCCAGGAACAATCTCCGACATCAGAACATTGCACCGTCAGTCAACGCTAAAAAAGGGGACTAAGCGAATCGACGGGCAAGCGGTCGTCGTCCAGATCTCAATCGAGGACAATCTGGTCTAGGACATAAGCCCTCCAAGCTTGTAAGTCCGGAAATCGGGCCAAGAGACCAGGGTTCAAATCCCTGCGACCGCACCTATCATCTCTCGTCTCCACTCGAGACTATCTTGTGGCGTCGAATGCTTCGACTCTCTTCCTTAGGCTCTCTTTGACCGTGCTTCTCCACTCCTCGACGGTGATGGAGTACATCATGCTGTCACCTATGCTGCCGTCACTGCGAATCCGGTGGTTCCTCAGCCTTCCTTCGTACCTCGCCCCCAGCTTCAGTATCGCGCCCTGGGAGTGGACGTTCCTGTCATCGGTCTTGAGCTGGACCCTGATCGCGCCCCAGTCCTCGAAGGCGTGCTGCAGCAGCAGAAACTTGCACTCGGGGTTGACCACGGTTCCCCAAACCTTGGACGAATACCACGTCCAGCCGACCTCGACCCCCTTCTGGGGGCTTCGGACGTCCATGTAGCGCGTGCTCCCGAGGACCTCCCGCGTCTTCTTCGAGCACACGACGAACGGGTACTCTGTGCCGCGTTCCTGGGCCTGCAGCGCATCCCCTATCCAGCGGGTCATCTCGGCTTCGGTCCTTGGGTCTACCGGCATCCAGGACCAGTCGGAATCTTGGGCCACCGAGAGCAGCACTGCCCCGTGCGCCATGGTCAACGGCTCCAGGCGCACATGGGTGCCTTCGAGAGGGCAGGGTCCCAGTTTCGTGCTCAAGTCGCTGGCACGTCAGTCGGGGAAGATGTCCCGTGAGACGAGGGTGCCCACGACCCAGTTTGGCTTGTCGACGACCTCGTGGACCCTGACGTCGGCGGCGACGCTGCAGAGCACGTACGCGTCTTCGGGCGTGAGGTCGTACGTCTTTGTGAGGTGGGATACCATATTCCTCACAGACTCCTTGGTCGCGGTCATCAGGTCAGATGCGATGCCGGTCGTCGCATAGTAGCCCTTCCTGGGCTGCTTGTCGCCCACGGTCGTGTACTCTGGCGAGCGAAGCTTGACGTTCTTCTCTAACCCGAAGCGGAGCTTGGTGGTGCCGGCGCATTCTATTGCGCTGATGCAGACCTCGCCGTCGCCCATCGAAGCGTGTACGTCCCCCGCGGAGAAAAGGGCGCCCGGGACCCACACCGGAAGCTTGAGCAAGCTACCCTTGGTGAGGTGCCTGATGTCCAGGTTACCGCCGTTCTTGTCTGGTGGCGCCACGTCGAAGGAGCCGCGGCTCTCCGGTGCGACTCCGAGGACGCCGCAGAACGGGTCTATCGGTATCTTGATGCCGTTCTTGAAGGGCGCGAAGCGCTTGTTCCTCAGGTCCCACTTGTAGATGTAGGGTTTCACGAACTCTTCGAGAATTCCGTATCCCGGCAGGATTACCGTCCATCCAAAGTCGTCGATCCCCATGTCGAGCACCTCGACCGTGAGCGCGTCACCGGGCTTGGCTCCTTCGACGTAGACAGGACCCGCAAGCGGGTAGAGCTTCTCGCGGTCGAGTCTGGATATGTCGCTGGCTTTGGTCTTCTTGTTGACCGTCCAGCTCCAGACGTCGTTTATCTCGAACGTCACCGTGTCGCCGTCGCGGACCGTAAGGACTGGCCTGTGTGCTCTGTCCCACTTGTAGTGGAAGGTCTTGATGTCGACCGTGTACTGAGCGGCCAAGGGCCGTCACTTATGCCTTGAGCGAAGCCTTGTAATCCTTTACGAGGTTTTCGGCGAAGATGCCCCACTCCTCGTCGACGTCCTTCTGCCACTTCTTCTGGTCGGTTACATCGTCCTTGCTGTCGAAGGTCTGCCAGAACTTCATGTCCAGTCTCGTCTTGTTCTTGCCCTTCGGGGTCAGTTTGTACTCTCCGATCTCCCTCTTGTCCCCGCATGTGTCCAGCGACCACGAGTCGGGAGCGTGCAACCAGACGACTCTCAACCCTTCTCTCTGCTTGCCCTTTTCCTTGTAGTCGACCGTCCAGACGACCCGCTTGTCAGTACGCTCGAGAAAGGTCCTCTTCGCATTGGAACCTATCATCTGGCCATCGTCTTCTCTGAAGTCCGTGCACCATTGGAACACGAAATCGAGGGGTGCCTTGAACGTCTGCGATGCTTTGTATGTCTCTACGAAGGCTTTCTTCAAGTTGGAACGATTCGGGCCCAAATACACTTTAAGCTTTTTGGGGAAAATCCCCTTTGGAATCTTCTTCCATTCAGCCATCGATGAGAAGAAATCAAAGCCGAGTCTGACGGCAAGGTAGCTCAGGCTCAGCCTGCATTTACAGGACAAAGGAGAGCCCGAATAGTCCCTGGAAAACCGGCCGCGAAAATTCAAACGCGCTGTCGGAGAAAGTCTTAAGTGAACTTCGAAAGTGACGATAGCTGTGCCAAGGTAGCTCAGAGACGCTAGTCGCCGGGAAACCTGGGAGAGAGCATGACCTCTAGCCCCCGGCTGAAGTGGAGATACGAGTTCTCCTCAAACACCGGGTTGTCGTCGGTTCAAATCCGACCCTTGGCACATTTTTGCGCCTTGAGTTGGAACTGTACAACCTGATGGCAGCTGCCTTGATGCTGACGCTGCTTATTACATGGTGGGCGGTCGACATCATGACTTGGCCCGCTGGCTGAAGGAAAAGCTCGAAGCGGCGTGTTGCCGGTAATCGAATCTTCTCTGCTGATCTTAGTCGCACTCCTGAAGCACAGTGAGGCAGAGAAGAGGCAATTGTCCTCGCCTCAGCATTCCTGCTGACGATAAAACCCTCGCTCTGGCTTGGACTTCCAGCCGCGGCGGCTGGACCTCGAATAAGTAAATTCTGGAAAGAGAGTCGGTGGGCGGTCTCTTACATTCCGCCCATTCCGCCCATTCCGCCCATGCCACCTGGGCCGCCTGCGCCGGGTGGGGGTTCCTTGGCCTTACTGGAGGCGATCACGTCGTCGATGCGGAGTATCATGCAGGCGGACTCCGTGGCTGCCTTGAGAATCTGCGTCTTCACGGCCATCGGCTCGACCACGTTCCTGGTCCACATGTTGGCCACCTTGCCGGAGAGAGCGTCCACTCCAGCCCACTTCTCACCCTTGCCGTGCCTGGCCCTCAGGTCCACCTGGGTGTCTATCGGGTCCATTCCGGCGTTCTCCGCGAGAATCGTCGCTATGCTCTCGATCGCCTCAGCGTAACGGAGCGCTGCAAGCTGCTCCCTGCCCGTGAGCTTCTGTGCCCATTCCCTTACCTTGCTGGCAACCTCTACCTCCGGGGCACCGCCGCCCGCCACGATGGCCGGAATCTCGACCACGTCCTTGGTCACCATCAGTGCATCGTGCAGGGCGCGCTCGGCCTCGTCCACGACCCTCTGGGAACCACCCCTGACCAGGATGGTCACGGCCTTGGGATTCTTCGCACCCTCGATGAAGACCCACTTGTCCTCCTCGATCTTCCTCTCTTCGGCGAGCTTCGCCGAGCCGAGGTCCTTCGCGCTGAGGTCGTCCAAGTTGGTGACTATCCTCGCTCCCGTCGCCTTGGCGAGCTTGGTCATGTCGCTCTCCTTGACGCGTCTTACCGCCATGATGCCGGCCCTCGCGAGGTAGTGCTGCGCGACGTCGTCGATGCCCTTCTGGCATACTATGACGTTCGCCCCTGACTCCTCGATCTTCTCCACCATTCCCTT
>JAJYWC010000066.1 GCA_021791695.1 archaeon
CGCGGACGAGATAACCACCGCACTAGACGTGACCGTGCAGGCGCAGATACTAAAACTGCTGCTGGTTCTGAAGGACGAAATAGAGACCTCCGTGATACTGATCACCCACGACCTAGCTGTCGTGGCAGAGGTGTGCGACCGGGTAGCCGTGATGTACGCAGGCAACATAGTCGAGGTCGCATCGGTTGCAGAGCTTTTCAAGAACCCGCTGCACCCGTACACCCAGGGTCTCCTTGCATCGATCCCTCGCTCGGACGCTTCCAACTCCGAGCTCACTTCCATCAAGGGCTCCGTCCCCAACTTGATTTTCCCACCGAGCGGATGCAGGTTCCATCCGCGCTGTCCCAAGGTCTTCGACAGGTGCCTGAAGGAGAAACCGCCGCTGATAGAGGTCTCGAAGGGTCATTTCGTGGAGTGTTTCCTATATGGCGGCTAGTCCCGTGCAGGACGGCGGCTACCTACTTCACACCGAGGACCTCTTCAAGTGGTTCCCGATCAGAGGAGGGCTCTTCTCCCGCACCGTCGCGAAGGTCAGGGCGGTCGATGGAGTCACCCTGGGCGTCAAGAAGGGGGAGACGCTGGGAATTGTCGGGGAGTCAGGCTGCGGCAAGACAACCCTGAGCAGGACCGTCATGAGGCTCCTCGAGCCCTCGCAGGGGAAGATAATTTTCGACGGGACGGACATCTCGAAGCTCAAGGGCTCGCAGCTCAAGCCATTCAGGAGGAGGATGCAGATGGTCTTCCAGGACCCATACGCTTCGCTGGACCCCAGGCAGAGCGTCCGCTCCGCCCTTCTCGAGCCGATGACGATTCACAGGATGGGGACCTCCAAGGGGGAGCGTCTCCGCGCCATCGAACGGCTCATCGAGACCGTGGGGCTCAACCCAGACCACCTCGCGCGGTTCCCGCACGAATTCTCCGGCGGACAGCGACAGAGAATCGCCGTCGCCAGGGCCCTGGCTGTTAAACCCGAATTCCTTGTGCTCGACGAACCCACATCCTCTCTCGACGTCTCGGTCCAGGCTCAGATCCTGAACCTCCTGAAGAGGCTCCAGTCAGAACTCGACCTGACATACATGTTCGTCTCGCACAACCTCGCCGTCGTGAGGCAGATGTGCCACCGGACCGCCGTGATGTACCTGGGCAGGGTCGTGGAACTGGCGTCGACCGATACCCTCTTCCAGAACCCGAAGCACCCCTACACCAAGGCACTGCTTTCGTCCGTCCCTGTGCCAGACCCGAGCAAGAGGACGGACCTCGCAGTGCTAGAGGGGGACGTCCCAAGCCCTGTCTTCATCCCTTCCGGCTGCAGGTTCAGGACCAGGTGCACCTATGCGACCGAGAAGTGCACTAGCGTGCCGCCGCCCCTGGTCGAGATAGAACCAGGACACTTCGTCGAATGCCTCTATGACGTCGACTTCGAGACCGGCAAGAAGGTGGAGGTCTGACTCATCTCGTCACGGACAGCGCTGCCACGATTACCAAGAGTATGATGATCAGAATGACAAACGGGAGCGCGAGCGTCTGCAGTATAGCGACGAAGAGCGCAAGATAGTCTCTCAGACCGAGCGAGCCCTCGTCCTCCCTGCCCTCCTCCTCCCCCGTCATCGATGAGAACAACGCCCTACTTCGTAATTAGCCTTGAGGTCCGCCAGCACTCCCCAGACGAATTCCGCACGCTTAATATGGCGAGCGGGTTGGCGTCCCTCCAGAGGTATCAAAGACATGCTGATGATCCCGGGTCCCTCCGACCCTGAACCAGAGGTCCTCGCCGAACTCTCGCTCCCGATACTGCCGCACTATGGCGACAAGTGGATGTCTGCCTACACCGAGACTACCACGATGATGCAGAAGGTGTTCAGGACGAAGAACGAGGTCCTGATCGTACCGGTACCCGGCCAGCTCGCCGTCGAGATGGCTGCCATCAACCTGGTGAACAGGGGCGAGGAGGCGGTCATCTGCGTGAACGGATTGTTCTCACAGTCTATAGTCGACGCGATCAATATAATCGGCGGGAGGCCGGTCGAAGTTAGGGCCGAACCGGGGAACGGCCACACCCTGGAGATGGTGAAGTCGGTCGTCGACGGGTTGCGAGACCCGGCGGGCAAGTCGGTATTCATCGTCCAGAACGAGACCTCGACGGGCGTTGCGGTCAACCCCGCCGACATCTTCCACTACTGCAAGAAGAAGGGGATGTTCACAGTGCTCGACTCCATTTCAGCGGTGGGTGGGATAGACATCCGAGCAGACGAGTGGGACGCGGACTACGTCGTAGGTTACGCGAGCAAGGCGCTCGGAGGGGTAAACGGAGCCCAGCCGGTGGCCGTCTCGCAGGCTGTCTGGGATGAGGTCGCCAGGAAGAAGGGGAATATTCACAGCTCCGTACTCGACCTGAACGTGTGGCGCGAGGCCATCGATGTGGACTCGTCGTGGGGCCACCCTCACCCGACCTCGATGCCCACATCGGTCATCATTGCGCTAAGGAAGGCGGTCTCTATGGCCCTTGAGGAGGGGCTCGAAAACCGATACAGGAGGCACGCCGACGCGGCGAAGGCGATGAGGGAAGGGCTCCAGGACCTTGGGCTCGAGGTCTTCACAAACCCTGACTTTTACTCGGGTACCGTCAGCGTGGGTAGGGTGGACCCCGGATGGGACCTCGAGTTCAGGAACCGCCTTGTCTCAGACTACAACATCATGATCGCTGGAGGGCTCGGAGCCCTGAAGGGGAAGGTGGTCAGGGTTGGCCATATGGGGAGCGGTGCCAGGCTCGAGAAGGTGAGAGCTACCATCGCAGCGATGGAGCAGGTACTCAGAAAGGTCCGCTGAGCCTCGAAACGCATCAATACGGGCCGGAGCGGTATCCGGGCCGGGTTCGATGGAGTCCTCGTTCATACTGAGGTGCATCCCGTACTCCTGCGAGTACGCCTCCGACGCTGACGTGCTCGTCTGCAGGAACTGCGGCGGTCCGCTGGAGGCCGTCTACGACTACGAGAAGCTCAGGTCCGTCCATAAGGGGCTTCCGTCAGACTCAAGAGCGACGGGCGTGTGGCGTTACTCGCCACTGCTTCCCGTCAACGCGGGTACCGGGCTGGTGTCGCTCGGGGAGGGAGGCACGCCGCTAGTAAGGGCGGAGAGAGCCGCAGAGGCGCTCGGCATGCGGGGGGTCTTCATCAAGGACGAGAGCCGTAATCCAACCCTGTCATTCAAGGACCGCAAGTCTGCCGTCGCGATCAGCAAGGCCCGCGAGTTTGGAGCGAAGCGGGTCGCCAGCATGACGGCAGGAAACGCGGGGTCTTCCGTCGCGGCATACGCAGCCAGGGCAGGAATCGACGCGCACATATTCACGATAGAGGGAATCTCGGAGTCGAAGCTCGCTAAGCTCCTCTCCTATGGCGCCAAGGTCTACCAGACCAATGCGCCGACCAGAGAGGTCATGACGTTCGTAGACGCGGTCGCCAAGAAGTACGGGATGACCAACATGACGGCCGCCTCCCGTTACAACCCGTACGTCAAGGAGGGCGCCAAGACATCCGTCTTCGAGGTCTTCGAACAGCTTCGCGGAGAGCTGCCCGACTGGATCTTCGTCCCGATAGGGGCCGGCGGGAACCTCGCCGGGTTCTACAAGGGGCTGCGAGAACTGAAGCTGCTCGGCCTGATAGAGCGATACCCGAAGCTCGTTGGCGTCCAGGGAGAGGGATGCGCGCCCGTGGTGAAAGCGTTCGAAGAGAACCTTC
>JAJYWC010000002.1 GCA_021791695.1 archaeon
CCGGTTCCTTCCCCTCTAGCTCCGCAGCGACCTGCTTCCTCAGCCTCCCGGTCTTCTGGGCGAGCGCGAACGGTATGGGGAGCATCTCACCATCCCAGCCTGGCACAGCCGCGAGGGGGTCATCGACTGATGTCACGTAGATCTTCCTGTCATTGGCTATCTTCTCGATCTGCCAGATCCTCCCCTTCAGGATGAAGTGGAGGCCCACCTTGGCCTGGAGAAGCACGAACTCCATCCCTAGTATCCCGACGGTCTGGTTGTTCGCAACGTCCACGACGAAGTATCTCGTCTCGTCCGGGATCGTCGAGAGGTTCTGGAAGTAGTAGTCACGCGTCCCGCGCGTCCTGACCAGTCTGGTGCCCTCGAGCCTCAGCTTCCTCAGCTGGTCCATGTACCCGACCACCCTGTCGAAGGCCTCTTCGGAGAGGTTCCTGAACGGATAGGTTCGCTTCACCCAGGAGAAGACTAGGCCCTTCTCGACTGACTCCAGGTCCATCAGGTAACCCGCCATCTGGTGGGCCAGCACGTCGAGCGAGTTCTCGTAGGGTCTCGTCTCCTCAAGGTTTCCCTTCTTCGCCTCCTCAATCGACGCGGCCGACTCGAGTATGTCGTCGGCAGAGACAGTCACGATGACCCCCTCAGACCTTCTGCTCAGGCTGTGCCCTGACCTCCCGACCCTCTGTATCAGTGAAGTCACCTGGCGGGGTGACATGTACTGAAGCACAAGGTCGACCGAGCCGATGTCTATCCCGAGCTCGAGAGTGCTGGTGCAGACGAGCGCCCTGAGCGTGCCCGCCTTGAACGCGTTCTCGACCCTCTCCCTCTCCTCGCGCGGCAGCGAACCGTGGTGGACGCCCACGTCTCCCCTCAGCCTGTTGAGCTTCTCTCCGAGCATCTCAGCGAGGGTCCGACTGTTGACGAAGATGAGCGTCGAGCTGTGTGCCCCGATCTGTTCGTTCATCTCTGAGAGACGGGCCGCGAGGTCTATGGTGCTGAAGGTCTCCCTCGAGATCTCGCTGTCGTTAGAGTCGGGGGTCGGGTACTCCACCGTGTACCCGAACTCCTTGGGGACGTTGGCCTTTATCACCATATGCGTCCTTTCGCCGAAGAGGAACCTTGCCGTCTCCTGCGGGCTACCCACCGTTGCCGAGAGACCGACCAGCTGGAAGTTCCCCACCACCCTCCTGAGCCTTTCCAGCCCCACGGTCAGCTGGACGCCCCTCTTGCTCTCGACGAGGTTGTGGAGCTCGTCCACCACGACCGCTTTGATCGTCGACATGTTCCGGCGCATTCTCGTCCCCGGAAGCATTGCCTGGAGCGTCTCAGGTGTGGTCACCAGCACGTCCGGGGGATGCCTTGACTGCCGCTGCCGCTGCGCCTGCGGTGTGTCTCCATGTCTCACCTCGATTGTAAGGGACAACCTCGAGCACCACAGCTCGAGCCTCCTCAGCATGTCCCTGTTCAGCGCGCGCAGGGGTGTGATGTAGACGATGGAGATCCCGTCGCCATGTCCCTCTCTGACGACCCTGCTCAGCAGCGGTAGCATGGCCGCCTCGGTCTTTCCCGAACCCGTCGGCGCGATGATGAGCACGTTCTCGCCCCTGGCGACCATGGGAGACGCCTCGGCCTGAGGAGGCGTGGGCCCGCGAATACCAAAATCTGAAAGTGCAGCCTTCACCGGGTCTGCAAGGAACTCGAACCCGGTGACGTCGCTCAAGATGGACTATCAGGCAGCGGGGTTGTATTAAGCACTAACTCTCCGATAAGAGTTATCTCTGCGCCCGGGACCCCTTCGACCATGGAGAAGCTTAGCTCGAAGGCGGTCGCCCTTCTCAAGGGCAAGAATTTCGTTTCGCTGGGAACCATCAATCGCGATGGAAGCCCGCACGTGACGACTCTCTGGGTGGACACGGATGGGAGGAACGTGCTCGTCAACACTGCGAAGAAGAGGGTCAAGGACCTAAACGTGGCCAGGGATCCGAGGGTCTCTTTGGCAGTCTTCGACCTCACGAACCCCTACTACCGCTTGCATCTCGACGGGAAGGTTGTCAAGCAGATAACGGGCAAGAAGGCCGACGACCACATCGACTCGCTCTCGGCAAAGTACACCGGGGTCAAGAAGTACAAGAAGAGCAGTCCCGCGGAGCAGCGTGTGATCTACGTCATCGAGCCTACCCATATCAGGGAGCAGTAGCCGGCAAATCTTTATCCGAGCCCGCGGGGTTCTTCCATGTGAAGCAGAGGGTCATTTATTTCGACGGTCGCTCCGTCGGGCCTCTTTCGGTCGACGCTCCGGGGCCTCTCCGCTGGGTGGCGCGTGATTCGAACGGCTATCTTCTGGTGGGTGACCGGGGCTCGGTCGTCCGATACGACGGCTCTGGTTTCGTGCCACTGAAGTCACCGACCGCGCACAACCTGAGGTGCGCTGCTTTCTCCTCCAGGACTGGGATCGCGCACCTGTGCGGGAACGAGGGCATCATCCTCGAAGTGGAGGGCGACGTCGTGAGAGACTCCGGAGTTCGGGCCCGCGAGAATCTCCGGAGGCTCGCGTGGAGCAGTGCGGGGGACGAGCTGCTCCTGGTAGGCAACGACGGTGCTTGCTACGTCTTCGACGGGGAGAACCTCAGGAGGGTCACGGGCGCCGAAACGCACCTCCGCTCGATTGCCTGGAATCCCTTTAGGAAGATGGCTCTGGTCACGGGGAACTGCTTCACGGACGGCATCGGCGGCCTTTCTCCCGCCCCGAACCTCTTCGAGCTGCGCGGCCTGACCCTGAAGGAGCTGGCCACGCTGGAGGAGAGCAGGGCAGACCTCACTTCGTCGAGCTGGCACCCAGACGGCGAGCAGTGCCTGATTGCAGGCTTCGACCAGACATGGCATACGCCGACGCTCTTCGCGTACTCCGGTGGGGAGGTGCAGGCGTTCGATTGGAACGAGAAGGAGCTCTTTCCCACAGCCTGCTCGTGGAGCCCCGACGGCTCGTTCGCGCTGATCGGGACGAGCGCTATGACGTCCGATGAGGGTCTCTCCTGTCTCTTCAGGTTGGAGGGCGGGCGTCTCACGAAGGTTGACGACCTCGACGGCTTCGGCGTCTCGTCAATCGCGTGGGCGGACGACGGGACTGCGTTGCTCGCATGCTCCAGGTCCAACCGCGCCTTCACATCCTGAAAGGAAGCGCTCAGGCGAAGAACCGCTTCATGCCGTCCATCGCCCCGTCGATGGTCTCCTCGGAGCCTGCGAAGCAGAGCCTGAGGTGGCTCTCGCCTGAGGGCCCGAATGCCGTCCCGGGGAGCACGGCAACATTCTGCTCCTTGAGGAGTCTGAGTGAGACCTCCCTGGATTTCATCTTGGTCGTGTATCCCGGGAATGAGTAGAACGAGCCCTGCACTTCGGTGGGCACAATCGCGGGTATCTCCGCCATCCTTCTGTTCAGCAGCTCTCTCCTTTTCACGTACTCCCTCTTGAACCTCTCGATGAACCCGTCGCCGTTGTCCAGGGCGTATGCGGAGGCGTGCATGATGAACGGAGGATAGCACGTGACCGTATGCTCCAGCAGTTTGTTCATCCGGGCTACGCGGTCCTCCGGTCCCACCACGTAGCCAGCCCGCCATCCGGGCATTGAGTAGCTCTTCGACATGGTGTAAAGGGAGAGCACGAACTGGGGCTTGCGCTCGAACGAGCCGATCGAGACGTGCTCCTTCGTGTACACCAGGTCCTCGTAGGCCTCGTCGCTTACGATGTAGATGCCCCTGCTGCTGCAAAAGTCGTACAGCTCCTTCAGGTGCTTCCTTGCAAAGACCGCCCCGGTCGGGTTGGATGGGGTGTTGACCATTATCGCCTTGGTCTTGGGGGTCGTCTTCTTCTTCACCTCGTCCAGGTCCAGCTCGAAGTTGTCGGCGAGCTTGTACCTCACCGGCTTGCCTCCGCTCAGGATGATCGGCTCGCTGTAGAAGTATCCGGGGTCAGGGATGAGCGCCTCGAATCCCGGACTCGATACCGAGACGAAGGACGCGAAGACACCCGTCTTGGCGGTGATGAATATAGCGTTCTCTGGAGTGGCGCGGATCTTGTTCTTCCTCGCGACCTTCCTGACCGCTGCCTCCCTCACGTCCGTGGTACCGTAGGAGTGGACGTAGTGGGTTCCGCCTTCGAGCATCGACCTGTAGGCGACCTCCACTATCTCCTTCGGCGTGTCGAATGAAGGGTCGCCTGGTGCGAGGGACAGGACGGGCTTGCCCTGTGTCCTCAGCTTGAGGACGAGATTTACCATCTCCAGAGAAGCCGAGTCGGGTACCTTGTCCAGCAGCACGACGCCGACCTCTTCGGACGGAATCTTAAACCTTGGTCATCGACCAGCGGGCAGTCCTTCTCCCCTGATGTCGCAGACTCCCTTCAAGGCTTCCGGCATCACTTCGACCCCCTGCGCCACGCCCGTGGGTCCCGGATAGCGCAGCGGTCCGGTCGGTAGTTGCAGCTCCGACACGCCCCTGTATCCCTCCTCCACGTCCACCTTCTGCCCGTCCCAGAGGAACCTGGGGAAGTCTATCGCCTCGTCGACGCGCATCCCATAGTCGATGACGTTGGTGGTCAGTAGCGCGTGCTGCTGCGGCCTGTACTCCCCTCCGCTCGCTCCCATGGCCGCGAAGGGTCTCCCGCTCCTCGCGAGCATCAGCGCCGACAGTGTGTGCAGCGGTCTCTTGCGCGGCTCCAGCCTGTTCGGGCCTTCCGTCCCGAATCCAGACCCTCTGTTATTCAGGAAGAACCCTCCCTTCTCAACATAGACTCTGGAACCGAAGTTGTGAAAGATGCTCTGTATGCATGAGAGTAGGTTGCCGTCCCTGTCGGCGACCGCGAAGTACGTAGTATCGGCCTTGTCAATCCTCCTCTGGACGCCATCGGCGGGGGCAGACCGGAGGAACCTGTCCAGGTCGAACCCCGAGAACCTCGGGTCGCCCAGCTCCCTGTCCCTCGCTGCGTACGCGACCTTGGCCGCCTCGACCATGACCTTTATGCGCTCAGCCGAATTGGGCTTCAGAGAAGCGAGGTCCTGGCTCTCAAGCAGCCTTAGCATGAGCAGCGTCGTAGCGCCCATGCTGTTCGGTGGGACCTCGAACACCGCTGTCCCCCTGTAGTCAATCACCAGCGGTTCACACCATTCCGGTGCGTAGGTCGAGAGGTCCTCCTCGCTCACCTCCAGCCCGGCGGCGGCCATCTCGGCCCTGATGGCCTCCCCGGCGGCTCCTCTGTAGAAACCTGCGGCCCCGGACTCGGAGATGTCGCGCATGGTGGATGCGAGCCTGCTCTGCTTGAGGAGGCTGCCGACCGGTGGTATCCTGTCCGACCTGAGGAAGGTGGACCTGGCAGCTGGTGAGAGGGAGGACTCGACGCGGGCGAGTGACCCAAGGAGACCGGGACCGGCGGGGAACCCGCCGTCGGCGAGCTCGATCGCCCTACTCAAGGAATCCGAAAATCCGAGTCTGCCGAACCTCTTGTGCATCTCGTAGACCCCGGCGACGTACCCAGGAACCACGACGCTCGCGTGCCCAAAGGCCGGAACGCCTCTGTCGAACTTCCCGCCCTGCAGCGCGAAGGACGAAGGCGCCCATCCGCTTGCGTTGAGACAACTCACCCTGCCTGTCGCGGCGTCGAAAAAGAGCCCGAAGAAGTCGCCGCCTAGGCCGCTGAGGTGGGGCTGCACGACCGAAAGCACGAAGCTGGCGGAAGCCGCCGCGTCGAACGCGTTCCCGCCAGCTCGGAAGCTCTCGACTGCGGCCTGCGAGGCGAGCGGATGCTCCGTCGCTGCGACCTCGCCTCCCATGAAGATCTTTGCCGGCAAGCGCCCCTGTTTTCCGTTCACCGCCGATAAAAGCGTAGACCCGCCTAATGCTTAAAGAAAATTTGCGACGACCCTTTCACGTGGGCGGAAGCGAGAGGTTCTCGTTCATTTCCTTCTACTGGGTCTTCTACGTGTCAAGGGGATTCGCGTCGCTGATCATCCCGCTCTACTTCGTGTCGGCTGGCGTGCCGATACTCGGAGTCGGCGTGGCGATAGGAGTCTGGGGCGTCAGCCTACTCTTCTTCGAAATTCTCTGGGGGGTGGTCCTCGACAGGATGGGCTCCGGCCGGCTGATCCTGACGGCCGTAGCGTTGACGGCGCTCACCTATTCGCTGGTACCATTCGTCAAGTCGTCAGAGGGTGCCGTGGTCACGGAGTTCGTCCTGGGCGCGTCTGGACCGATACTCTCCGTCGTCGCGCGGTCCGGAGTGGTCAGGGGACGCGAGTCGTTGGGATGGGTAAGCGGCTTCGGGCTCCTGGGAGCGGTCTACTCCATCGCCCAGGTCACTGGGTCCATCCTGGGTAGCCTGAGCAACGCCTCCTTCGGTTTCGTCTACAGCTTCTACGTCGCAGCGGGGATTTCGGTCGTGTCCTACGCCGTATATCTCAGGCCCGGGGGCGGCGAGCCTCCCGCCGCCGACCAGGTCCTTCGTAGGAACCCCTCGGAGGACGAGCCCAGGCCCCCACTCGACTGGCGCGGACTCCCCATGATGTGTCTCGTCGCCGTCCCGACGTTCATCGGCTTCACCTTCTTCACCAACATAATCCAGCTGGTCGTGACCCAGGCGCCATCCATCCACGGGACTGACTTCGACGCCGGCATCGTCGTGTCCTCCTTCTGGCTCTCCACGGCGATATTCCAGCTCCTCCTTTCGAGGATGGCCGTGTCCAACGTGCGCTGGTGGATCGGAGTCGCACTCGTCGCTAGCTTCGGGGTCTTCGCGCTTATGACACAGTTCGCCAGCGTATGGGAGATCGCCGCTGGTGCTTTCCTCGCAGGCGCCTGCTTCTCCGTGATAAGCCCGCTGTCGCTCTCCCTCCTCATGGTGGGCATCCCGAAGAGGTACACCGGCAGAGCCATGGGCATCTACGGCGCGGCCGAGGACATAGGAGTGATACTCGGACCCGTCGTTGGGAGCGCTGTGTGGGTGGAGTTCGGCCTGACCCCTGCATACCTGACCCTCGGGGCTACCTATCTCGCAGTATTCGTCCCCTTCACACTCGCCGCTCGTCGCGCACCCGAAAATGTCAACAGATAAATCATCTCTCACGCGCTCCGGACGCAATGAAGCGAATAGGGTTCATCGGACTCGGGATAATGGGGAAGCCCATGTCGCAGAACCTGCTGAAGGCAGGTTACCAGCTCACGGTCTACAACAGGAGCCGACCCGCGGTCGATTCACTCGTACAGGCTGGAGCCAAGGCAGCGTCCTCCCCCAAGGAAGTGGCACAGGACTCCGACGTAGTCATCACGATAGTGACGGACACCCCGGACGTCGAGCAGGTCATACTCGGGAAGAACGGCGTCCTGGAAGGGGCGCGCAAGGGGCTCGTCGTGATAGACATGAGCACCATCTCGCCGAAGGTCACGCGCAGGGTCTCCGCGGAGCTCGGCAAGGTGGGCGCGGCTATGCTTGACGCACCCGTGAGCGGAGGTGACAAGGGAGCGAGGGAAGCCACCCTGACGATAATGGTCGGCGGTCCCGAGGACGTCTTCAACGATTGCCTCCCGATCCTGCAGGCGATGGGCAAGACGGTCACTAGGATGGGCGATAGCGGTGCGGGCCAGCTCACGAAGCTGGCGAACCAGATCCTCGTCGTCGGCAATATGATAGGAGTCTGCGAGTGCCTCGTGTTCGCGAAGAAGGCGGGCCTAGACCAGAAGAAGGTGATCGAGTCGCTATCCGCTGGCGCAGCGTCGTCATGGAGTCTCATCAACTTGGGTCCACGGGCGGTCGACGGAGACTACGCTCCGGGCTTCAAGGTCAAGCTGCTCCAGAAGGACCTGAAGCTCGTGCTGGCGAGCGCCAACGAGCTTGGCGTCGCGCTCCCGGGGTCAGGCATGGGTCACCAACTCTACAACGCTCTCGAGGCAGCGGGACGGGGAGAGGATGGGACACAGGCCCTCATCACGATTTTCGAGGAGCTAGCCGGGCTCCGATAGGGGAGAGGCTGGTCCGGCGGGAACGGTCCCGCCCTTCCTCCTTGAGCGCTGCGCGAGAAGAAGGTGGGGACAAGCAGAACGGCCGAGGAGGACCTCAGGTAAGACCTGAGATGGTCTACCGGAGTGGCGACCCAGAAAAACTGCTTGGTCGCCCGCGCCTTCTACCACCGATATGAACGAAGGAATTCCAGTTTCAGAACAACTTATATCATGTGAATAAGGCGCGCGCCACTGAGGACACAGGAGCCTCAAGGCGAGATACCCATTGGTCGAGTTTACGCTTTCGATAACTGGTCTGCACGCCAGAAATGAGTCCACCATCCAGGCCACCCAGGACTGGGAGAGGGGGAGGATTGGCTCAGCCGCGCTCAGCGCCGCCTTCCGGGCTGACTGCGACTCACTGGTCGCGCTCCAGTCGGAGGTGGGTGCTGATTACATCTCGGACGGCCAGCTCGGCACCGGGTGGCAGGACTTCCTCAGACCCCTGACGAACGGGCTCCACGGGGTCAAGAAGGGAGCCATGGTGAGATGGTACAACACCAACACCTTCTACTACGCGCCGGTCGTCTCGGGGCCGATAAGCAGCAAGGGGGGCGCCGTATGGAGCAAGCTCGAGCGGAGGCACGTTAAGAAGGGGAGGTTCCGCGTCGCGATACCTGACCCGCTGACCTTCTCCGACCTGGCCGAGGACCATCACTACGGCAGCAAAGAAAAGCTCATGTTCGCATACTCCGATGCTCTCCGCGACGAGCTCCTCACCCTCAGCGAGAACGGCGTCGCGTACGTCCAGTTCTCCTCTCCGGCGCTCGTCGCCCGTTTCAGGGACAAGGCGGTGAGCAGGGACCGTCTCGGGCAGCTCGGCGAGGCGATAAGGTCTGCGACCAGGGGCTCGTCCATGCGGACCGGATTTCACACGATATTTGGGGACGCGTCCCACCATATACCAGGCATCTTCGACGCAATACCCACCGACGACGTCGGTTTCGATTTCACGCAGACAGACCCAGCGTCACTGTCGGGCACCAAGAAGGGGATAATCGCTGGCGTCGCAGATGCGCGGTCCACGTACCTTGAGAGCATCGAGGAGCTCCACGAAACGGTCGAGCAGGTCATCGACACGACCGGGTCAAAGAGGGTCACTATAGCACCCTCGTCCGACCTCAGGTTCATCCCGCGAGTCTCGGCCGACGAGAAGCTGAGGAGGCTCGGCGCGCTGAAGAGAGAGCTAGGAGAGAGATGAGATGAGCAAGGCATTCCCCACACAGGAGATCGGCAGCCTCCCCAAGTTCGGATGGAGGACCAAGCCATTCAGGCAGATGGGCCTGGACGACGAGGACCTCCGTTCGGCCAAACTGTGGGGTGAGAGGATGTCCGTGCCGGGCACCTTGAGGCTACTGAAGCTCCTCTCGAAGAGGGCGGACTTCTCCGAGGAGGAGAAAAAGGAGATAGTCGACTTTTCTCTGCTGTACGCGATCCGGATGTGCGAGATGGCAGGCGCAGAATTGACGGAGCACCAGGGCCTCGACCTCGTCTGGAGCGGAGAGCAGGCCAGGACCGAGATGTACGAGACACCCGTCTCTAACATTGGCGGGTTCGAGTTCATCGGCAAGGTCAGGAGCTTCGACAACAAGTACTGGCGCATGGCCTCGATTCGGGGCTCGCCAAGCTACAAGAACAACTATCACATCGACGAGCTTCTCTTCACTCAGAAGCACGCGAAGCGGAAGGTCAAGGTTCCTGTCACGGACGCGATAACGATTATGGCGTGGTCGGACAACCACTACTACACGGCCAAGTGGGCTAGGGAGAAGGTTTCCCCGCTCAGGAAGTCCTTCAACGCCAGGAGGGAGTTCACGCTCGAGCTAGCGGGCATCATCAGGAAGGTCGTCCGCGAGCTGATAGAGGGCGGAGTCGAGGAGGTCCAGATAGACATCCCCGCCGCGACCCAGTACCAGTCGGTGGATGACATCAAGCTGGTGGCGGAGTCGTTCAACGAGACGACCAAGGGCCTCAGCGCGACGTTCAGCGTCCACAGCTGCTTCCCGCCAGCGGTTGGATATGAGATACTCTTCCCGCAGATCCTCGAGATGAAGAAGTGCGAGAGGTTCTCCTTCGAGTACGGAAACCGCGACGGCTACCGCAGGGGAGTGGACGACGATGCCAGGCCGGGGCTCACCGACCTGAAGCTCTTCAAGGAGTACGGCTACAGGAAGGGTCTAGGCGTGGGCGTTATCCACATCCACACAGACAAGCTGCCGAGCGTCGGCGTGGTCAGGGACAGGATACTCTACGCTGCGAGGGCGACCGACCTCGACCCGAAGGAGCTCTATGTCAACCCCGACTGCGGCCTGAGGACGAGGAAGCCCGAGGTCGCCCAGAGGATGCTCGACCTGGTGGTCGCTGGGGCAGATAAGGCGAGGGGTGTGTCCTCCTCCGATTGATGCCCAAGACGACAACCATAGGCAGCTACCCAACGTTCCCAAAACCGGAGGATGTCGAATACTACCTGACGATATCCAGCCACGGGCTCGGCGACGAGGTGGTGGACCCATACCTGTGGTGCATCGACGAGGCACTCGAGGATTTCACCTCCGCGGGGATAGAGGTGCCCTCGACGGGCCAGTCGAGGGGGGACCTCTACTCGCTCTTCCTCGACCCGAGGTTCGTAAAGGGCCTGCGTTGGAACGGCGCGGAGGTATTCGTGGAGGACAAGCTCTCGAGGGTCGCGTCGAACAGACTCTCCGACGTCCTGCACGCGCGCAGCGTTCTTCCCTCACACTATGAGATCAAGGAGCCGATTACCGACGCGTACACTCTGGCGAAATTCGCCAAGATCAGCACCAGCTCGTACCGGGACACGCGCGAGCTCGCCAGGGACATCAACCGTAAGATAGTCATCCCCGAGATCGAGGACCTGCAGAAGAGCGGTGCCGTCTCCTGGATACAGCTGGACTCGCCCGCTCTGGCCGCTGAGTCCTTCACACCCGACTATTTCCTGGAGCTCTACGAGGAGGTCGCTTCGGTCACGAAGCTCCCCGTGGTCCTGCATGCGTGCGGTGACACTTCGAGGATATTCCCGGTCCTCACCAAGACAAGGGTCGACACCATCTCGCTCGACTTCTATCACTACCCGAGGCTCTTCGACGAGGCGAGCAGGCACAACTACGACCAGTTGATAGGTTTTGGGTGCACCGACAGCCAGAACCTCCGCGTCGAATCGGTAGACGAGACCGCCAAGATGGTCGAGTTCGGAAGGGGGAAGCTCGGCGAGGACCGCATCCAGTTCGTGCACCCGCACTGCGGGCAGAGGAACCTGAATCGGGAGGTCGCCTACGGCAAGAACGTCACGCTGACGCTAGCGAGGGACGACATCTACTTCGGGCGCCCGGAGGAGGCCTCGCCCTCTCGGCTCTCGAGCAAGGACTACGACCCCCGCGGGTACTTCCTGGTCTCGATCCTTAGGGACGCCAGAGAGATTCTCGTAACATACTACTCCTACCAGCACACGCCGATCAAGAGGTTCCGGTCGAGGTCGGCCGAGCGGATATTCCAGTCTCTCAACGAGGAGGCCGACAAGCTGGGCATCGGCCGGCGACACCTTGCATATCTCACTCTCGAGCTCGGGCGGGCGGAGGCGTCGCTGCAGTCGGGGCTCAACAATTACCGGCAGAAAGTGATAGAGTAGTTGAGGCTTAGAGAGAAGATGGAGAGGGGCGTCTTCGTCCGACTCATCGAGGTCTTCCCCCCTAACTTCAGTGCCGACGCTTCCAAGGAGCCTCTCATCGGGATCAAGCAGAAGCTTCGAGATATGGTCACACGCGTCCAGAAGATAGAGAGCCTTGCGGACGCGATCCTCGTGGCGGACATGAAGGACCCGGCGCGCCTCCAGCTCTCGAGCGTCTACACGGCGGCAGCCCTGAAGGACGAGCTCGGGGTTGAGGTGATCCCGGTCATCCCCATGCGCGACATGAACAGCAAGGCCATTCGCGCCGCCTTCCTAACCTGTCTTTCGCTGGGCCTCGAATCGGTCTCTCTGGTGTGGGGCGACCGGTTCGGCGAACGGGACGGCGCTAAGAACGTCTACGACTACGGATCCCTCGCCGAGGCCGTGTCCGACGCGAGGTCACTCGCCGACAGGGCCGACGTCCCAGCGACGCTTCTCGCTCCTGTCGACATCTCAGCGCTCTCAACCCCCAGAGGGGCCCGACTCGCCGAGTCTCGGCTCGACAGCGGTGCCGACTGCCTCCTGGCCCAGCCGCCCACATCCGACAACTCAAGGACCCTTGACAGGCACGTCTCCCTCCTCAGGGAGAAGCGCCTCGAGAGGAAGGTCCTTCATAACATCTTCCCCTTCCGAAACAGGGAAGACATAGACGCGTGCCGAGCCAGGTTCGGCTGGGACCTGCCGAAGGAGCTCGACCTTATCGCCGAGAGGGGGGAGTCCAGCCTGCTGAGGGAGGCCAGAGGCGTCGTCGACGCCCTCGAGCAGAGGAAACTTCCGGGCGTGTACGTCTCCACCCGGGGCAAGCCGGAGCTTGCACGCTTCATCCTCGACTAGGGCGTCTGCGACAAAACCTAAATACGATATTCAAGCTTCGTGAGAACGAAGAGCGGCAATGACGTCCTCGAATTCTCTCTCGAGTTCTTCCATACTTCCCGTAGCCACGGCCGGAACCTGCTCATGAAAGCCCTGATACTCGCGGGAGGGAAGGGTCTGCGCCTGAGACCTCTTACCGATGACAGGCCAAAGCCGCTGGTCAACCTTAACGAGCGCCCTATTGCCGAGTGGCAGATAGATTGGCTCAGGAAGGAGACCAGCCTCGAGAAGGTGGTATTCCTTTGCGGCTACAAATGGGAGAGGCTCAGGGAGCACTTCGGTTCCAGCTACAAGGGCGTAGCCGTCGACTACTGCGTCGAGGAGACCCCGCTGGGCACGGGCGGCGCCATAAAGGCGGGCCTCGCGTATCTGGGAAACCCCAACGAGAATGTCATCGTGACGAACGGAGACGTTGTCACCGACATGCCCCTAAAGAGCATGATAGCCTCGCACGAATCCGCCGCGACCCAGCCGACCGTCACGATGCTCCTCGTCCCATACAAGTCCAGGTTTGGGATAGTGCACATCGACAAGCTGAAGGTGGTACGCAAGTTCGAGGAGAAGCCCGAGTTCCCCGACGTCTGGATCAACGGTGGCGTATACGTCATCAACACCCAGAAGATACTGAAGCATCTGCCCGAGAAGGGCGACATCGAGAGGGAGACCTTCCCGAAGCTCGTCCAGTACGCCGAGATTGTCTCCTATCCCTACTACGGCTTCTGGAACCTTATCGACTCGATAAAGGACCTAAAGGAAGTCGAGCAGGAGCTGAAGGAGATGCAGGCAGAGGCTTCAGAGCAGGTCTAGCGAACTTGGCTGGCGACCCGCTCCGGAGGGCAGGCGCTCTGATGTTCGCAGGCGCGGCCCAGTTCTTCGTATTCTTCGTAGTAGCCCAGTCCGTCTATCCGGGATACAGCGTCTCGGCGCAGCCGATCAGCGACCTCGGAGCGACGTGTCGCTCGGGCTCATGCACTATCCCACCTTCCGCCGCCATATTCGACGGGACCGTCTTCGTGCTGGGCGCGCTGGTCTTCGTCGGGGCCTTCTATGTCTACATCAGCCGCTTCCGACTGATAGGTGGGCTCGCGGCGCTATCCGCGTGGGGAGTTATGGGGGTCGGGATATTCCCAGAGACGACCGGGGTACTGCACGTCATCGTGTCATTCATCGCCTTCTTCTTCGGCGGCCTAGCAGCGATAGCCTCCTACAGGATGCTAAGGCGGCCTCTTTCGTACTTCTCCGTCGTGCTAGGTGTCGTCGGGCTAGCCTCCCTCGTCCTATACGCCGCCGGGGTGTACCTCGGTATTGGACAGGGAGGGATGGAGCGGATGGTCGCCTATCCGGAGCTCATCTGGCTGCTGGGATTCGGGGCGTTCCTGATGGGCCGTCCCATCGAGAGGGAGCCGCTGCCGGTCCCCCTTTGAGACCCATAAAGGAGAGTGCACGAACTTAATCCTCGAAGTGGCGGTCCTAGACGTGAAGCCGGACCGGACGTCCGAGTTCGAGTCTGTCTTCCGAGAAGCTGAGCCGATCATCAGCTCCGAGAGGGGACACGTCTCGCACGAGCTCAGGCGTTGCGTCGAGCGGCCAGGCAGGTACATCCTACTAGTGCGCTGGGAGCGGCTCGAGGACCACACCGAAGGGTTCAGAGGGTCGCCCGGATACCAGGAGTGGAAACGTCTTCTGCACCGTTTCTACGCCCCGTTCCCCGTCGTCGAGCACTACTCCGAGTTGTCGTCCTGAGAGGAGGGATACCAGGGACGCGAGAGTTTCTTCACGACTTCAGACTCGTCTTCGCGATCAGGCTGCTTCTTGGAGCAATCCTGGTCCTAGGAGCAGAGACTACTGCCCGCTCGTCCAACCCGGGAGCTCCTCGTGCGGCCAGTCGCTGCGCGAGAACGCCATCGCCGGGACGGCGATCCTCGTCGCATCTGCCTCCGACGGCGCTATCGTTCCCGGGTTGGGGCTCCGCAGGCGGACCGGGGCTGTCGAGAGGCGAAGTGACGGGTCTGACCGTCCCGAGAAATGCTTATTATAGCACTTCGGAGTGCTTCTTTTGGCAAGAGCAAAAATAGCCCTTGCCACTTAGTTTCGTATCAAAACTGAAGAACGCTTCTGATGTCTTCACCTTCCGCGACTTCATCCTGCTTCCCGGCAGGAGCGAGGTGGAACCGCGGGACATCTCGCTAAACACGCATCTCACTAAGAAGATCAAGCTGCACCTCCCCCTGGTCTCGTCGCCGATGGATACGGTTACTGAGTGGAGGATGGCGCTCGAGATGGCGAGGCTCGGTGGGGTCGGCGTGATACACAGGAACCTTGGCATCGAGGCGCAGGTCGAGCAGGTCAAGAAGGTGAAGGCATCGAAGGTAAAGGCGAAGAGCCTGGACGAGCGCGGCGCTCCGCTCGTGGGGGCTTCGATATCCCCGATGGACCCCAAGAGATGCGAGGCCCTCGACAAGGTGGCGGACTTTCTGGTCGCAGACGTGGCGCACTTCCACAACTCCAACGTACTCTCGGCCGCCGCCAAGGTCATCCCCAACCTCAGCAGGGATTTCATCGCCGGCAACATCGGTACCAGGAGGGCCGTCCATGACATCGCCATGGAGCTCCCAAGAGTGGACGGGTTCCGCGTCGGTATCGGCTCAGGTTCCGTCTGCATCACATCAGAAGTGACCAGAGTGGGCGCCCCTACCCTCTTCGCGGTAGCAGAGGTCTCGACCGCTGCGAACGAGCTCAATCTCGATGTCCCGATAATGGCGGACGGAGGGGTGCGCGGCGCCGGAGACGCCTCGCTCGCGTTCGCGGCGGGCGCGTCGACCGTGATGCTGGGTTCGGTCCTTGCGGGATGCGAAGAGTCTCCGAGCAAGGTCGTCATGAGGAACGGGAAGAAGATGAAGGTCCACAGGGGAATGGCCAGCTCCGCCGCTAGGAAGGCCCGGTACGCCCTCGACCGTTACAGCGTCCCCGCCAAGGGGCTCGACGAGGGGGTGGAGGCCTACGTCAACTACGCTGGCAACGTCGAGGAGGTCGTCGAGGGTTTCGCGAACGGTCTCAGGGCCTCCTTCGGCTATGCCGGGGCGAAGAGCATCACCGACCTCTGGGGCGTCGCCAACTTCGGACAGGTCTCGGCCGTCGGGTACACAGAGCTCGGAGTACACTCGCTCACCCTCAAGGGGGGCGGCTGAGCTGAGCATGCACCAGACGGATGGCTCGATAGCGGTCCTGGATTTCGGCGGCCAGTACTCGCACCTAATATGCCGCAGAGTCCGCGGCCTGGGCGTCTACGCAGCACTCTTTCCGTTCGATACTCCTTACGAGACGCTCAAGACCATGGGGGTGGCGGGCGTCATCCTGTCAGGCGGTCCGGCGAGCGTCTACGATGAATCATCTCCCCACCCCGATGGCGCGCTTTTGCGGGGGTCTCTGCCGCTGCTCGGCATCTGCTACGGCTACCAGCTGATAGTGCAGGCTCACGGCGGCGAGGTCCAGAGGGCGTCGAGGCGGGAGTACGGCAAGTCCAGCGTAAGGATACTCGACAGGTCGGGGTTGTTCGAGGGGCTCTCCCAGGAGAAGATATCCTGCTGGATGAGCCACAGCGACTCTGCGACCAAACTCCCGGAGGGGATGTCCGTCCTCGGAGTCAGCGACAACTCTCCCTACGCCGCTGTCCAGTCGGCCGACGGAAGGCAGTTCGGCGTGCAGTTCCATCCTGAGGTCGCCCACACCGAAAGGGGGGACGCGATGCTCTCGAACTTCGTGTTCAACGTCTGCGGTGCCAAGAAGGGCTGGTCGATGTCGAACTTCCTCGAAGAAACGGTCTCGGAACTGTCGTCCAGCATCGAGGGGAGGGTCCTCTGTGCGGTCTCGGGTGGCGTGGACTCCTCGGTGGCATCGGTCCTCCTGAACCGCGCGGTTGGTGACAGGCTGCAGTGTGTCTTCATCGACACGGGCCTCCTCCGCGAGGGAGAGGCCGCCGAGGTCTCCAAGTTCCTCAAGGAGGACCTCGGGGTCCCGGTCGAGTTCGTAGATGCTGCAGACCTCTTCCTCAGATCACTGAAGGGGCTGTCGGACCCGGAAGAGAAGAGGAAGGTCGTGGGCCGGGTCTTCGCCGACGTCTTCGAACACTACGCGCGCACCAATGGCCCGTTCTCTTACCTCGCGCAGGGGACGCTCTATCCCGACGTGATCGAGAGCGGCCGCTCGTCGGCCCCCGCCTCCGTGATAAAGACCCACCACAACGTCGGCGGTCTGCCGAAGGACCTCTCGCTCAGAGTCGTGGAGCCGCTCAAGGCCCTTTACAAGGACGAGGTAAGGTCCCTCGGAGCCATACTCGGGCTCCCGGCGAGGGTGCTTCAGAGACATCCGTTCCCGGGTCCTGGCCTGGCCGTCAGGATAATCGGCGAGGTCACGCCGGACAAGCTGAGGATATGCCGGCAGGCGAACAAGGTCGTGGAAGATGTCCTCCTCGAGGACGGGGTCTACAACAAGGTCTGGCAGGCATTCGCCTATCTCGGCGACGACAGGGTCACGGGAGTGCTGGGCGACGAGCGCAAGGTCGGCTACCAGGTGACGGTCAAGGTCGTCGAGTCCCAAGACGCAATGACGGCTGACTGGTACCGCGCTTCGCACCAAATGCTCGAGAAGATATCGAACAGGATAACCAACGAGGTCGAGGGCGTGGTCAGCGTCGTCTACGCCATCTCCTCAAAGCCGCCTGCGACGATAGAGCCACAGTGACCCTCATGTCGCACTTCCTGGGGCCGCAGACCAAGCTCGCTGAGCTGCACGTGCACCTAGGCAGCTCTGTCGACCCCGCAGTCATGTGGGAGATAGCCCACGCTCAGGGGATCAGGCTCCCGACCAAAGACTACTGGCGCTTCGTGGACATGGTCACCGTGAACCCGCGAAAGGTGAAGTCGTTCTCGGACTATCTCGAGATGTTCAAGTGGACCGAGCTCATCCAATCGAGTCCTCTCGCCATAGAGCAGTCAGTATACCACACCATCGCCGGGGCGTACCGCAAGAACAACATCACGCTGCTAGAGCTGCGATTCAACCCGATGAAGAGGAACAGGGGTGGCGAGCAGGACCTAGACCAGATAATGATGGCCGCGGTCCGCGGGATCGACCGTTCGTCGCTCGAGTATCCGGTGAGGACCGGACTCATCATCTGCCTCGACCGCACGTTCGACGTAAAGAGGAATGAGATACTCCTGGAGAAGGCACTGCGGTTCCAGAACCGCGGAGTGGTCGGGATAGACATGGCCGGCCCCTCCAACCCGGACTTCCGCTATTCTGACTACCGCGACATATACCAGCGAGCCAGGGAGAAGGGTCTGGGTCTCACGGTACACGCCGGTGAGGACGAGGGCCACGGATCGGTCAGGCAGGTCATCAAGCACCTCTCACCCGACCGAATCGGCCACGGAGTACGCTCGATCGAGAACGACAAGACCATGGAGATGGTCCGCGAGAACGGGATCACGCTCGAAGTATGCCCCTCCTCGAACCTCAACACAAGGGTCATCAAGGGCGTGGGACACATGAAGCAGACGTTCCGCTCGCTCGAGAAGAATCACATCAAATACACGATTAACACGGACGGCCCCGAGATGCTAATGACGAACCTCAGGGGTGAGATCGACTTTCTCCTCAGGAACGGGATCCTCGACGAGGACGACGTCCTGAGGGCGAACAGGTACGCCTTCGCGGCGTCGTTCATCAGGTAGTCCTCTGCAGGATTAGCCAGCACGCGCCATGATTTATATCGACCTCACACTCTCGTATGAGACTGTTGAGCTCCGAACCCGCGCCCCAGGGCCTCGGCCCAATCGACGACGACACCCTGGACGAGGGGTGCTATTATCTCTCAAAGCTCGGGCTCAGCAGCGTCGAGGTCGGAAAGCGCTTCGAGATACCTGCCTCCGAGGTGACCAGGCGAAGGGATCGCTTCCAGTCAGGGCTGAAGAATGGGCGGTTCGTCGAGGACCCGGCGTCGCTCGAGTTCTGGAGGAGTATACGGGAGGAGGCCGAGGGCAACGTCAAGGTGACCTTCGTCAGCGGCAAGGGGTTCCATCACGCCTGGAGGTCCGACATGGTCAAGTTCGACGGGCCCACTCTTCTGGGCATATACGAGTCGTGCAAGGAGTTCCTGAACCTCGACCCCAGCGCGCGTTTCCTCCAATATGAAGCACCTAAGAACTACGACCCCCTGGCGATGCAGAGGGAGATAGCCAAGGCGGTCGTCGTGGTAGGGAACCTCCTCGAAGAGAAATGGAAAGAAGAGCAGAAGAAGCCTAGACGACCCTGACGCGGACCTTGGCGACGGCGTTGTAGCCATACTGGAGCTTGTTCTCCCAGGGCTCGAGAGGCTGGACGTTCCCCTTTTCGTCGGTCGCCCTCGCCGCGATCGTCATCTCTCCCGTTCTTTTCGGCGTCCAGTCCTTCCGCCATTCGACCCATTCGAACCTCCCCACCCTTTTCGGGCTGAGCTCGGCGTTTCTCCATCCGCTCCCGAGGTCGACCTCGACGCGCGAGACCGCGGCCTGCCCGGACCACGCCCTTCCCGTCACCCTGACGGTCCTTCCCGCCTCGATGGAGCCACCATCCGCCGGGTTCGTGATGATCGAGTTCACCCTAAGTTCCCTCACCGGGGTGCGGGTCTCCTTCCCTTGCTCCGTTTCCACATAGACGTACTTGACGGTGTTGAAAAACACCTGACGAGGACTACCCGATACAAGCCTTATCGTCCTCAGCCACTTCACCGAAGCCATCCCGTACCATCCAGGCACCACGAGTCGGGCGGGATAGCCGTGTTCCGGAGAGAGCCTCTGCCCGTTCATCCTGAGAGCTATGATCGTGTCGTCCTGCATGGCCTTCTCGAGTGGGAGACTCCGGGAGTAAGGAACCTCCCCGGGAAGACCCCTGACGGCCCCGGAGTCGGCGCCTTCGGCCACGACCTCGCTGGCTCCAGTCCTAACGCCAACGCTCTCCAGCACGGCCCTTAGAGGCACGCCCGTCCACCTTGCCGTGCCGACCGCGCCATGCCCCCACCTGAGCTCGTCCTTGGCCGCTGTCCTGAACCCGCTCCTGCCGTTCCCCGCGCACTCCAGGGTGACCGAGACCGTCCTTGTGGGCATCCTGAGCAGGTCGGCGTACCCGAAAACGCATTCCCTCTCGACATCGCCCTCTATACCCAGCCTCCAGTTAGAGAGCTTCACGCGGGGTATCGCAAAGTGAGACCTGATGAAGAACGATGACACCGGCGTGATCCGTGGCCGCAGCGAACTGAGCGGCGATTCGGCGTTAAGCGGCGAATCGGTCGCTATGATCAGGGACGTCTTGCCTTTCTTCATCGGCGCGGGGCTGACAAGAGCCTCCCCTTAACCCCATCGCGGCGCGTCGCCCACCAAACTCTTAAAATGAGGTCGGCACGGGGCAAAAATCAAGAGGGCCAGCGGGTCGCATGGAAAATCTCTCCGTCGAACGACTTTCGTCTGTCCTCGCCAAATTCCAGGGCAGGCGGGTTCTCGTCGCGGGCGACCTCATCGTTAGCAGGTTCGTCGAGGTCTCCGCCCGCAAGCTCGCGCGAGAGGCACCGGTCCCTGCGGGTGACTACGTGGGCGAGACGCTCCTCGCGGGAGGCGCGGCAAACCTGGCACGCGAGCTTACATCACTGGGCGCCGCCGTCACGGTCCTCGGAGTCGTCGGGGATGATGGCCAGGGTTCCTGGCTTAGAGAGGACCTCGTCCGCAGCGGGGTGAACGCCTCTGGCATAGCGACTGACAAGAACAGGCCCACCTCCCTCAGGACTTGGATCATGGTCAACCGGCTTCACTACCTAAGGATAGACCAGGAGACTCGTCGGGATATCCCGGTCGCCACCACCAGGGCCTTCGTGGAAGAGGCGGCTTCAGAAATACCGGAGGTGGACGTGGTTGTCCTCTCTGACTATGACAGGGGAGTGATAAGCCCGCCGCTGATCGACGGGATCGTCACGGCGGCCCAGAAGAGCAACAAGATCGTCGTCGCCCAGCCCAAGATGCGCCACTACCTCGACTTCGCGGGCGTGACCTACGTGAAGTCCAACCTCGAGGAGGCGACCCACGCGACGGGGATGAGCATGGTCAACGAGACTAGCCTGAGGAACATGGGCGTCAACCTCATGCAGCGCCTCGACTGCAAGGGCATCCTGATCACCAGGGGGGAGCAGGGCATGACAGTCTTCGAGAAGGACCAGATAACGAACTTCCCGCCGATATTCGGGCGCAGGAACTTCTTCAGTAAGATAGGCGTGAGGGACACGATGACCGGTGTGTTCTCGCTCTCGGTGGCCTGCGGCGCGACGGTCGCGGAGGCGGCGTGTCTCTCGAACATCGCTGGACCAGCCAGGAGCGACAAGGCTCGCAACGTGACTCTCAACGTAGCTGACCTGCAGAACGCGTTCGGCAGCTTGGGTGACTTTTTACAGAGGATATCGCAGGCCCCGGTGAGGAGGTAGAGAGACCTGGAGAACGCGCGCGAAGCTGCGAGACTTCAGGACATCTCCAGGAGCACGAGGAAGCTCATACTCGGGACACTCGCCGAGGCAGGCTCGGGTCATCCCGGAGGTTCGCTCTCGGCCGTGGAGCTCCTCGTCACGCTCTATTTTTACAAGATGAAGCACGACCCCAAGAACCCGACGTGGCCGGACAGGGACAGGTTCATCCTCAGCAAGGGGCACGCCGCGCCGCTTCTCTACTCCATCCTGGCCCAGGCCGGTTACTTCCCGGCGGAGGAGCTGCAGTCTCTTCGTAAGATGGGCGCGCTGCTTCAGGGTCACCCAGACCTCAGGATACCGGGAGTGGAGATGCCGGCGGGCTCCGAGGGGATAGGGCTCTCTGTCGGCGTGGGGGAAGCCCTCGCGGCCAAGGTCGACAAGAGGGGCTACAGGACCTACGTCCTAATGGGCGACGGAGAGCAGCAGGAGGGAGAGGTCTGGGAGGCGGCCATGTCGGCATCGAAGTTCAAGCTAGACAACCTAATCGCGATAATCGACAGAAACGGCATCCAGCAGGACGGGCTCACGGAACAGATAATGCCGCTCGAGCCTCTAGCCGCAAAGTGGAGGGCCTTCAACTGGAACGTCATAGAGGTCGACGGCTACGACTACCTCCAGCTGATCGATGCCTTCGATGCTGCAGAGATGACCAAGCACAGGCCCACTATGATAATCGCCCACACGGTCAAGGGCAAGGGAGTGTCGTTCATGGAGTGGTCGCCGACCTATCACGGAACGGCGCCCTCCAAGGACAAGATCACCGACATCTACAAGGAGCTCAAGTGAGTTGAGACCGGTGAAGATAGCACCTTCGGTCTTGGCATACGACCTTTCGGACCTCCGAGGCGCGGTCGGGATAGCCGACAGAGGAGGAGCCGACCTCGTCCATCTGGATGTCATCGATGGCCACTTCGCCCCGAACATCACGTTCGGAGCGGGGACAATCAGGGCCCTCCGGAAGAATTCCAAGCTAGTGTTCGAGGCCCATCTGATGATCAGCGAGCCCGCCCGCTACCTCCGCGACTTTCTTGACGCGGGTTCGGACATCGTGGTCGTCCACGCCGAGACCGTTGACGGTCCGGCATTCGACGCGCTTCATGCGATGGTTCACTCCTTCGGCAAGCAGATCGGTCTTGCACTGAAGCCGGGTACGGAGCTACCCGAATGGGCTGAAGAGAGGCTAGACAGGTTGAAGACCATCATCGTCCTGACGGTCAACCCCGGCTTCAGCGGCCAGAAGATGGATGTGGGTCAGTTCCCGAAGATAGAGAGGCTGGACCGGCTGATAAGCGGGAAGGGTCTTGATGTCGACATCGAGGTGGACGGAGGCATCGACTCGAGCAATGTGAGCGAGGTTGCCAAGGCAGGAGGCAACTCCTTCGTGGCCGGCGCAGGAGTTTACAACCAGCCAGACCCGGTTCTCGCGATATCGAAGATAAGACAGAACGCCATGGCTGCCAGGAGTGGTGCCTGATGCTCGAGAAACTCGGGTCGATGAGGAGCGCCTACGGAGAGGCACTCGTCGAGCTGGGCGGGTCGCGTTCCGACGTGGTCGTGCTCGGAGCGGACACCACCGAGTCGATAAAGTCTGGGATGTTCGGGGCCAAGTATCCCGAGCGGTTCTTCAACATGGGCATAGCCGAGCAGAACCTGGTCGGAGTCGCTGCGGGGCTGGCGCTAGCAGGCAAGATAGCCTACGCGGGGACCTACGCGATCTTCGTCCCCGGGAAGTGCGTGGACCAGATACGCAACATCATCGCGTACGCAGACCTCAACGTCAAGCTCGTCTGTTCGCACGGCGGCATCTCGGTCGGCCCCGACGGCGCGTCCCACCAGCAGCTGGAGGACATCGCTATAATGCGGGTAATCCCGAAGATGAGGGTGGTTGTCCCCTCCGACTCGGTCTCGGTCAAATCGATCGTGAAGTCGATAGCAGACATCCATGGCCCGTTCTACGTCAGGCTCACAAGGGGAGTGGTGAAGGGTTCGACCTCGCCCATCGTCTATGAGGACGGGTTCGAATACAAGCTCGGCAAGCTGAACCTGCTTAGAGACGGCTCGGACGTGGCGATATTCGCCTGCGGGCTCATGGTCCCCGAGGCGCTCCTGGCCGCTGAGTCCATGAAGGCGAAGGGCGTGAGCGCTGCGGTCGTCGATGCTCACACGATAAAGCCGCTCGACGAGGAGCTCGTGGCCAAGCTGGCAAGGCAGTGCGGCTCCGTAGTGACCGCTGAGGAGCACAACATCATCGGAGGGATGGGTTCAGCCATAGCGGAGGCCGTCACGAAACACCATCCCGTGAAGGTCGAGCGCGTCGGGGTCGTCGACAGGTTCGGCGAGAGCGGCGAGGCGACGGAGCTCTTCCGCAAGTATGGCCTGACCGCCGCTAGGATAGAAGAAGCTGCGGCCGTCGCCCGGAAGTCCTCCTAGCTTCGGATTCCCATCCCCTCCATCAAGATTTAAATCCGCTGAGGGGTCCGCCCAGTCCATTTGCCGAGCTCGCGATTCGACATCCTCAGCTCGTTTCTGCGGAAGCGATACAAGCTGGTCCTGGTCGCATGGGTGATCGCGCTGGTCGCTTTCGGCTCACAGGTTCCTACATTCTTCGGCGCAGTCAACTACAACGTGGCAGGCTCGAACTTCGGGGGCCCCACGAACGCAGAGTCGCAGTTGGCCCAGAACATCCTGAACGTGCAGTTCCCATCTGCGAGCAACTCTAGCGGGAACGGGATCATCGTCGTCCTCCAGAACAGCCAGATGTATTCCGACGGCGTCCAGTCTGCCCTGGTCAACCTCAACAGGACGCTCGCCGCCGACCCGACTCTCGCCGCCAGCTTCACCGGCATGGCGAGCCTCTACTCCACCGAGTACTCGTTCCTCACCGAGGTCGTACCGCCACTCCTCCCGCAGGTGGCGCAGCTAAACACCAGCGTGGCATCCGTTGACTCAGGAGCACACCAGCTCTACGGCACAAACCTGCTCTTGGTGGAAGAGGTCGCCGGGATCAACCAGAGCGCCCAGCTCGTCTACGGCGTTCCTTCGGGGTTCGTCCAGGCCTGGTCGTCCGCGCTTCCGTCGTGCGGCGGTTCTGCCTACTGCGCTGACTCGGCCGTGGGCCAGACGTACGCGTCTCGGCTGGCGAGCGGACCCAACCCTCAGGCCGTCGCCTACTTCCAGACGTTCCTCGGATACTGGAACTCGTCCTTTGCGAGTCAGCCTGACGTAGCCAATCCCTCGCCCGTCGTGCGCGAGCAGGCCGCCGTCAAGCAGGCCGTGGCCGACTTCGCGGCTCAGCCCCAGCTCCCCGCGCAGGAGTCCCAGACTCTCTCCCTCGTCGCCTCGGCGCTCAACGCAACAAGCTTTTTCAGGACAGACGCCATCGGGAACGCCACGGTCGCGGCGCTCTCGTCCCAGGTGCCTCCCGAGCTCACCGCCTCCCTCGGCATCAGTCTGAACGGGCTCGTGGCGGGCCTCATCTCACTGGGTCCATCGCCCTCAAACTCGAGCGTCCAGGCCTTCACACTGCAGCTCTTCACGAAGAGCGTCTCCGGGTCGTTCCCCGCCTCGGCCGGTCTCTCCGCCTCCCAGCTCGTCGAGCGGGCGTACGCGCTCGGCTCCTCCCCGGACTCCAACTCCACTTGGGACCTTGCATCCTCGCTGGTCGCCAACGGCACGGCTGCGTCGTTCGCAGCCTCTCCGCTGTTCACGGTCAGGGTCGCCCCTCTCGCGCAAGTCCTCGGCTCCTTCAGCAGGGGTTACGGTTCCTCGCAGATACGGTCCGTCTTGGAGGAGGTCATCACAGGCACGAACTACCTCCAGTACCCGCTGGTGCTCTCCAAGTCGCTGACGCGCAACTTCATCAGCCCGGACAACGGCACGATGATAGCGGTCTACAACTTCCTCGTCTCCCCATCCGACAAGATGATCGCCGCTTTCAGGAGCGACGTCTCGAGCTCGACGATCCCGTCGCTTGGGACCTACTACGTGACGGGAGGACCCGTGCTCACCTCGGACATTTCGAAGATCTTTGGTCCAGTCGTCGGGGTCACGGTGGTCCCCGGGGTACTCGCCTCCCTGGCGATCGTCGGAGTGCTGCTCCTCGCACCGCTGGCAGCGATAGTCCCAGTGCTGGTAGGGGGTGTCGCGATAGCCATAGCGCTCCCGCTGATCTACTTCGGGGTCGTCGATGTCGGTCACGGGACGTTGACGTTCCTCACCCCGAGCCTCACCATCCTCCTCGTGCTGGGGCTAGCCGTGGACTACTCGGTGCTGCAGCTCCGCAGGACCCGAGAGGAACGTGCCAAGGGCAGCTCCACCGGTGAAAGCGTCGCGATTTCCGTACGGTGGGCGGGGCAGGCCGTCCTCACGGCGGGCATCACGGTCGTGGTCGCGTACGTCGTCATGGCGGTAGCCAACGTGCCGCTCTTCAGCGGCGTAGGGACCGCCATCGCCATAGCAGTCTCGATCCTGATAGCCGCGGCCCTCACGCTCCTTCCCTCGCTCGAGCTGGCCCTCAAGGACAGGCTGTTCTGGCCGGGTCTTCGGTCGCGGAAGGAGGTCAGGGCTCGCAAGAAGAGCCGCGTCATGAGACTCTCCGAGCAGACCCTCAAGAGGAAGATGGTCATCGTGGCCGTCGTCGCCGCGCTTGCGATGGGCGCCTTCTACGTGACGTTAGAGACGCCGAGCGGTGCGAATATCCTGAAACTCTTCCCAGACTTTCCGAGCAACCACGGCCTGACGGTAATCACGGACAACCTAGGAAGCGCGACCATCACGCCCACGGTTATCGTTGTGACCACCGGCTCTCCAATCCTGTACGGAGACGACCAGTTCAACCAGACCCTGATGAACCGGCTCGAGGCAATAAGCTCGGCTGCGAGCTCGGTGCCCGGCGTCGTCTCCGTCTCGGGGCCGACCCGCCCGTACGGCTCGCCGTTCAACTACATCGGCGTGCAGGAGATGCCACAGCCTGAGAAATCGCAGTACATAGGGGGCATGCTAGCCGACATAGGTAAGAACAATCAAACAGCCCAGATACTGGTCGGGCTTCAGAGCGATTCGCAGAGCCAGCAGGCGATAGACACCCTGCTCCAGGTGGAAGCGGCGGTAGGGAAGCTCGGTAGCGCAAGCGGCGTCTCGGTCTACTACGGAGGTACGACACAGTCGACTTACGACAACCAGTCGTTCCTCAACGGTATCCTCCCGGAGGTCGTCGTGGTGCTGGCGGCGGCGATCTACGTCATCCTCCTGATCCAGTTGAGGTCCGTCTTCACCCCTATCCGCCTTGTCCTGACGATTCTCTGCAGCGTCGCCTTCTCGCTCGCGCTTCTGTCGATAATCTTCTTCTACACCCTGGACCTGCCGATCCTGGACTTTGCCCCGCTCTTCGTCGTGGTGACGATGCTCGGGGTGGGCATCGACTACGACATCTTCTTCGTGACCCGGATAAGGGAGGAGGCCCTCAAGGGAGAGCCCGACGACGTCGCCATCAAGACGGCGCTGGATAAGACGTGGGTCACGATATTCGGGCTGGGGCTCGTCCTGTCTACGGTCTTCGCCTCGCTCGTCGCTACAGACATCGCCCTGCTGCAGGAGATCGGGTTCGTGGTGGCAGCTGCCGTGGTGATCGACGTCGGGGCCGTGATCCTCTTCTTCGTTCCTTCGCTGATGGCCATCGCGGAGAGGTTCAACTGGTGGCCGTCGAAGCTAGCCGAGCGTGAGCTAAAGGCGCAGCCGGAGGAGCAAGAATAGTGCGCAGCTATCTCTCCAGCCAGATGGTCTTCTCGGCGGCTGCGGTGCGCTTGCCCGGCGCTACGGCTCCGTTCGCGTAGCCGACGTAGACTAGGGCGACAAGTGCCTCGTCCGGCCCCATACCGAAAAATCTCCTTATCGCTTCGGAGTAGGAATGCGCGCCCGTCCTGACCGCCGTGGCGAGCCCGAGCGAGTGGGCCGCGAGCAGCAAGTTCTGCATAGCTGCCCCGGCGGCGACCATCTCCTCCTGCGGCAAGATGCCCTCTCCCCTCTTGGGCGAGCCAATGACCGCCACGATGACCGGAGCAGAGAGCGGCTTATCCCTCTCCTTTGCGAGACGCTCCTGGGGTTGGGGGATCGGTCCAGCGTTCATGGCAGCGGCGAGAGCCTCGCCCAGCCTCCTTCTCGCCTCTTTCTCAAGCACGATGAACCGCCATGGCTCGGTCATGTGGTGGTTCGGAGCCCAGGAAGCCGCCTCGATGATTGTCCTGATGTCGGCGCGGGACGGAGTCCTGTCCGGGTCCATCTTCTTGACGGTCCTCCTCGACGCTATGGCGTCGGTAACCGGGTTCATCCCGCGCTCAGCCGCGACGACGGTAGATAAGCTCCCCAGCCGACCATGCACAGGACTTAAATACAAAAATCCGGCCTCGGAAGAACGATGAAGTTCTACCTCGACAGCGCCAACCTGGCTGCCATCAAGAAGTACAACCAGATGGGGGTCGTCGACGGCGTCACGACAAACCCCTCCCTCGTCTCCAAGGAGGCGGGGGAGTTCGAGGAGATAATCGTCTCGATCTGCAAGGAGGTCAACGGCCCCGTAAGCGCCGAGGTGGTCAGCACAGACCACGACGGCATGGTCAAGGAGGCCAAACATCTCTCCAAGCTCGCCCCCAACGTCGTGGTGAAGATACCGATGATCCCGGAAGGACTGAAGGCGACCAAGACGGTCAGCGGGCTCGGGATACCCGTGAACATGACCCTCATATTCTCGGCGAACCAGGGGCTGCTCGCGGCAAAGGCTGGAGCCTCGTACCTCAGCCCGTTCATCGGCAGGCTCGACGACATCGGACAACGCGGGATGCAGGTGATCGAAGACCTGGTCGTAATAAGACAGAACTACAAGCTCAAGGCAGAGATACTCGTCGCCAGCGTCAGGCACCCGCAGCACGTGCTCGAGGCGGCGAAGCTCGGAGCCGGAATAGCCACGATGCCCCCCGACGTGCTCGAGAAGATGATGCAGCACCCGCTTACCGACATAGGGCTGAAGAAGTTCCTAGACGACTGGGGCAGGGCCAAGAAAGAGAAACCCTCGCTGACGGTCTAAGCTACCATCGCAGCCGGTAAGGCAAAGGTTTTAACGAGTCGTGAGGGCCGAGGGAGTTATGGCAAAGACATACGCACTTCCACCTCTACCATACGCGTACAACGCACTGGAACCGTACATCTCGCAGCAGATAATGACGCTGCACCATGACAAGCATCACAACGCTTACGTCACGGGCGCAAACGCAGCGCTCGACAAGCTCGAGAAGGCGCGCGCAGGCACTCTCCAGATAGATATCAAGGGGACCCTAAGAGACCTCAGCTTCAACGTCGGGGGTCACAAGCTCCACTCGATCTTCTGGAACAACATGGCGGCCGCAGGCAAGGGCGGGGGCGGCAATCCGAGCGGCAAGCTGGCCGATGCGATCACACAGGACTTCGGGTCCGTCGACAAGTTCAAGGCGCAGTTCAGCGACGCGGCCAAGACCGTCGAGGGTTCCGGCTGGGCGCTCCTGCTGCACGACCGTGAGCTGGGACAGCTGGTCCTGACGCAGGTCGAGAAGCAGAACTTCATGCACCTGCCTGAACTTCCGATACTGCTCGGGCTAGATGTTTGGGAGCACGCCTACTACCTGCAGTACTGGAACGACCGAGCCAAGTACGTAGAAGCCTGGTGGAACGTGGTAAACTGGGAAGACGTGGCAAAGCGCTACGCTGCGGCAATCAAGTAGCGCCACACCCATCATTTTTCTGAGGTTCTTTCTTCCTGGAGGCGACGCATCGATGACGCCGTACGCGACGCGATGATTGCACCCGAGACCACCATAATTGCCAGGTCGAGGGCCAGTGGGCGACGACCCTGCCCTGTGACGGCAGATAGAACAGGACGTAGCCCAGCAGCATAGTTCTCCGACTATCCTCCTCGCCCTGGCGAGCGACGACCGCGGCTCCACCCCACGGCCAGATCAGGCGCGTCAGGAAATATCGCCTCGGAGTTCGAGCCGGGAGGCGCTCGAAAAACCTCTCCCGCGCATACATAGACAGACGCGCCCGGGCCATTGAAGCGGACCGGTTGGCAGATACACAGGTTCGCCGAGGGAACTACTTTTAAAGTCCGCGGGACGGGCGGTGCCAAGACATGAGCGAGAAGGCGGCAAAGAAGAAGGCTACGGCCAGGGCGCCCTCAAGGAAGAAGACAGAGAAGGTCGAGAGCGAGACCGGGGCAGTCAAGACCGAGGACAGCGCGGCCAAGACGGCGCCTGCTCCTGAGGCGTCCGTGCTGTCGCGGTACGAGGGGAAGATGCACGAGAGGCACGCAAAGGGGTTCTCCTTTGGAGAACTGGCCGCCGCAGGTCTCACGCTTACCGTTGCCAGAAGAAGCCAAGTCCCTGTCGACATCAGACGGAGGTCATCGCTCGACGGGAACGTCGCTGCGCTAAAGGAGTGGTACGTCCCGGCCCCCAAGAAGCCGAAGGAACCCAAGGAGCCGAAGGCGGAGAAGAAGGCCAAGCCGGCGAAGGCGAAAAAGAAGGCTCCCAAGAAAGCCAAGAAGGAATAGGCTCAGCCCTCCTTCAGTCGCTCGCGATGAAACAGGTACTGCTGCGCATAGCCTGCGTAATCTCCGAAGTAACCCCTGGCGGCCGAAGCCAGCCGCTCGTAGGTAGCCTCCGAGAGGCTAGCCTGTCCCGAGGCCTTCGAAGCCAGCTTCGCGGTGAGCTCCGCGTCAAAGAGGCCGGGATAGTCTCTTGCGAGGACTCTCGCCATCCAGACGTCGATCGGGAAAGCCGACGTCTTGTCGCAGGAGAAGAGCAGGACGCAGTCCGCCACCTTCGGTCCAATCCCCATGAACGTCTTCTTGCCTAGGATCTCCGCAGTGAGGATCTCCCTCGCCCTCGCATAGTCGTGGAGCCTGATTTCCTCGAGGCTCATCCAGCCGCTGTCTACGGCCTCGCTGATGCTCTTTACGTACCTTGCGCGATAGCCCAGGCCGCACCCGGCGAGCTCGGTCACGGTCGCGCGTGCAAGCGCAGCAGCCCCCGGGAAGAGAGAGTAGGTTTCGCCCTCGAACTCCACCTTCTCACCATAGCGCTCACAGAGGTTCGATATCATGCCCTTGATCCGGGGGATGTTGGAGTTGGTCGCGACGACGAACGACAGGAGGCACTCCCAGACATCCTGCTTCATTATCCGAAGGCCGTAGTACATCTGGACGGCCTCGGTGATGTGGCGGTCCTTCATGACAGAGGCGAGTATGCGCTCGAGGTCCTCGTCGAGGGCGAAATAGTGGAAGACCTTCTGGGTGTCGATGCCATCGGAGCTTGAGGAGCAGAGGAGCGCATGCTCCTCCTGCCTTATCTTGAGAATCCCGCCGTCGATGACCCCGTACCAGAAGTTCCCGCTCTCACGCCATCTGAATGCCTGGCCGCTATCGAGGGTGTAAGGAAGACTGAAGGGCAGACCCTCGGTGTTGATGGTAAACTGGCCCATCGAGATGAAGGAAGGAGATGCTCGCTATAAATAGCCTGAGACGCCTATCACACCTAGATACGCTCTCCATGGATTATCCAAGCCGGGAGCGCCCTGAACTTCCTCCTCGACCCTCCAGCGCTGCTGCTGATAGGCTTCGTCGCCGGAAAGATCTACTTTCTCATCACGGTCTTCGGGGACCTTTCCGCGCTGCTCGCCGTCGGAGGTATACCCTGGTCGTTGGTGCGAGCCCGCTCGTCGACGGGTTTGGCAGGGCGCTTCAGCTCCAGGCATCGGTTTCGCTCGCCGCGCTGTCGCTCGCATCGATACGTTCCACCTTGTTGTCGCGGGCCTTTCCATCGGACGCGACCTCCCCGGTCTGCTGGCTCAAGGATGTTCATCATGAGCCAAGCATTCGTCTCGAAGAGAGAACTCCGGAAGCAATCACAGAGAGGGTTGGGCGGCATACTGCCCAGTCCCGCTCAACCCGGAGATTTCGGAGAACCGGCCCCACCCTGGAAACGCTTAAGAAAGTCAGGACGAGCGAGCGTTCGTCCCGCGGTAGCTCAGCCTGGTAGATCCATACCGGAACCAAAAGCTTCCGGCTGTAGCGGTCAGCTTTCGGCTGACGCATTCAGCCTATTAGGCCACAGAAACCGGAGCGTCGTCGGCTCAAAAGGACCTTCCGGTCCGGAGTCTCCGACCCGCGGGACACCTCTTCCAACTTTCTCCTTTGATATCCTAGTGTGGGCCGGCCGTCGAGACGCCCGTCTCTTGCGTCGGCTGCTCCGAAAAAACGACGCCGCGCCGAGCGACAGCACCCGAACACTGGTAATGGCCAGAAGATTTATCCCGACTCGGGGGACGATCTCGAAGAGCATCGCCCCGCATTGATCGAAACCCAGGGACTCACCAAGAGGTTCGGCGACCTGACTGCGGTCAACTCGGTGACACTCGGCGTCGGCGAGGGCGAGGTCTTTGGGCTCCTCGGCCCGAATGGGGCTGGCAAGACGACGACCATGAGGATGCTCTCGTGTCTCGTCTCCAAGTCAGAAGGGATGGCCACGGTTGGTGGCTATGACATCGGAAGGGCATCCGACGCCGAGAAGATAAGGGGACTGATCGGTGTGCTGCCGGAGAGCGCAGGCCTCTACGAGGACCTCAGCGCCCGCAAGAACGTCGAGTACTACGGCAAGATACACGGGGTTGCCCAGAACAGGAGGGACGCGAATATCGAGCGGCTCCTGAAAAGACTCGGACTCTGGGACCAGAGGGACACCGCCGTCGGATCGTTCTCCAAGGGGACAAAGCAGAAGGTAGCCATAGCGAGGGCGCTGGTGCATGACCCTAAGGTGGTCTTCCTCGACGAGCCTACGGCCAACCTTGACCCCGAATCCTCCAAGACCATCCGCGATGTCATTCTTGAACTCAAACGGGACGGCAGGACGGTCTTCTTCAACACTCACAATCTCGACGAGGCGCAGCGGGTCTGCGACAGGGTCGGCATCATAAAGGGACGTCTCCTCGCGGTCGATTCGCCGGCACGCCTCGGCAACTTGGAGCGGCACAGGAGGACGGCGTTCCAGCTCGAGAGGTTGGACGGAGACACCGTCGCCGCCGTGAAGCGCGCCCGTGGCGGGGGGGTGGAGGCCCGCGGCGACACGCTTTACGTTGACGTCGAGGACCCTTTGCGCGACAACCCGGAGATAGTGCAGGTCTTGACGAAGGCGGGAGGTCGCGTCGTCTACGTTACCGACCTCTCGTCAGGCCTCGAAGCTGCCTACCTGAGACTAGTGGGGGAGTCACGTTGAAGCTGTGGCGTTCCTGGGTCGTCGCCCAGAACGACCTTGACGTCTTCGCGCACAAGAAGTACAGTCTGTACTCGCTGGTAGCGCTGCCGGCCGTCCTCTCGGTGGGCCTGCCCGTCATGCTCTGGCTCCTGATACAGAGAAACAACGCCTCTGCCCTCGAGGTTGAGGTGCTGCTCAACGCGTTCGCGTTCATCTTCATAGTCCTCCCGAGCCTGCTGCCCACCATCCTCGCTTCGTACAGCTTCGTAGGAGAGAAGCTCGACAGGAGCCTGGAACCCCTGCTCTCGACGCCGGCCACCGACGGCGAGCTGCTGCTCGGCAAGGGTCTCGCCGCCTTCCTGCCCTCGCTGCTTGCCACCTATCTCGGGGCCGGGGTCTTCGTCGTCCTGGCCGACCAGCTCACCGGCGCCAGGGTCGGTTTTGCTTACTTCCCAAACGCCGAGCTCGAGGCCATCCTTATGGTCGCGGCCCCGCTGGCTTGCATCTTCAGCGTCGAGGTAAACGTTATGATCTCGTCTCTCGTGAGCGACCTCCGAGCGGCGCAGCAGCTGGGCGTGCTGGTACTCGTACCGATAGGCGGTCTCTACGTGCTCGCCGAGACGAATTTCCTTTCCCTGAGCGGCGTGAGCCTATTAGTCGTCTCCGCCTTCCTGGCCGCCCTCGACCTGCTGCTCTTCTTCCTCGGGCGCGGCACCTTCCGACGCGAAAAAATACTCACCGAGTGGAAGTAGTGCTCAGGCGAGCCTGTCGTGCGTGTCGGCCGTCAGCGCGTCGAGCAGCCCCTGCGAGGTCATCCCTGCGTCGAACGGCTCGAGCAGGGTCGCGCAGACCTCGCTCAGCAGCTCCACGTATCTCCTGGTGTCGTAGCATCTCCTCCCGTCGAGCGCTTCGGAGGGGATGGCCCTTGCGCCTCTCGAGTAAAAGTCTGTTATCACGTAGCTGACGCTCTCACCCTGGTGCAGCGCCGCACCCTCGCGCAGCAGCGCTTTCACTACCCCCGCCTCGAGAGTGTCGTTTCTGTAACCTTTGGGTTCCTTCGAGATGTTCTTCGTGAAGACCATCGCCTTGACAGGCACTTCCTTTCTCCGGATGGCTTCGGCGTACCGTCTGAACACGTCGACGCACGTAGGGATCGCTGCCCTTACCTCATCCACAGAGCCTGCATTCTTCATCACCTTTAGGATGTCGTCCTGACAGGCACGGAAGACCGCCGGGGTGTCGCGGCGCCTCGACTCTATTCCTCTTATCTTGGTCGTGCCGTCGCTGTACACCCCGAAGTATCTATTCTGGACGGGCAGGCGCGGGTCGGTCCTAGAGTTGAGGAAGGCTATCCAGTTGTAGATGCCCTCGAACGAGAGGTCGAAACCTGTTTCCCTCTCTATCTCTTCCTTGAGCCTCTTGTAGTCGCCCCTCGTCGCGCCCGCTTTCTTCAACCAGAGCGAGTCGACTATCCCGTGTATGACGCGGAAGCCCTCCCTCTCCGCGATGCGCACCGACCGCAGCAGTATTTCCCTGTCCCAGGCGCAGACCGCGATGTGCGCGTCGATCCTCCCGAACTTTGCGTTGTTGAAGCCGAGGTAGCCGAAACAGTTGTGGGTGAAGACCAGTCCTTCGCCCGTGAAGAAGCCAGGGACCTCGTCGTCCGCCAGCTGGAAGCAGTAGACGTATTCTGGACGGCAATCAATTCTCTCTATTTTGCGTATCCGAACGAAACCTAGGTCGCAGTCGAGGAGCCTATCAACCTTGGACATTTGCTCTCTCTGTACGCCGCTCAACCTCTTGGAGTACATCCGCCCTAGTTTCTTCTTCACCTGCACGGGGCATATGCGGGAGTGATCGTGCACGTGAGGTTCTGAAGGTGTCCGGGTGGCCTTGGTCAGGCTGAAGAGACCCGACTCTGAGGCCGGGATTCTCACATATCTCGGATGGTTACAGGTGTAAGGGGATTCTTTAGACCACGCCTGGATTGTTGGTCCTCGGTTTTCTTTCGAGTATCCCCAGCTCGCGATGCTTCCCATCGTCTCAGGCCCGACAAAATTTATGGTGTGGAGCGTAGCGCCTCCCTCACGGTTGATGGCGAGACGGAACGTCAGCCCTAGTCTTGCCGCCAAGAAAGCGACCTGATTTTGGAGATCTTTCGACGCTGTCGCGATGCCGACGAACTTGCGTATCCTGCTGACATGCCCGTCGCCAGCTACCAGCCCGGCGATGAACCTGTGAACGACGAGTTCTCTGCAATTGAACACTATGTCCGGGACCTTCATTTTTCCCTTTTCGGCAGAGCCAGGCAGATCGAAGACCTTCTCCAAGACTCTGACGAGACTGGCGCTGTTCACCTGGACGACGTTCATCCGAGCCTCCCTTTCTTTGTAGATACGTGGCGAGATCCCGAACAATGACTCCACGGCTTCTTTGGCAGTCTTCAGCAGTCCGGGCTCCAAGGTTGCTATATCCAGCCTGACGCACGCTCTGGTAGCGCTGCCGTCTGCCACAAACAATCCTAAGAAGAACCCGAGCTTTTCATCGATTTTGATTATGACAGGCAGCCACGCCATCCTTCCTCCGGGTCTTCTCCCAACACCTATTCTCAGTCCCTCATGGAGAGCCGGGGTGGCCTCAATCAATCGGAGAAACCTCAAAGGAATTATTCCGCTCTTGATCCATGCAACGACGGCCTGGTAAGAATAACCCTCGGAGAGCGCCGCTTTGAGGAGCGTTTGTCTTCTTGACCGCATCTCTTCTTTGAGGTGTTCTCCTGAGACCCTCCAGAGCCGCTGCTCTTCCACGCTGATCGATTTTACGAGTTGCTCGATCAGGTCTATGCGGTCATGCGTGCCGGTCATCGACGGGATTTTCTTTGCTACAGGTATGACTTTGCCTACTTCCAGCTTATCAGCCAGAGTCACTCTCAATTCTCCTTCTCCAAGCGTGAAGAACGGATGGTCCGGAGTGGTGACGATTCTCCTGCCATCTTCCATCTCCACTGATAACAGGTTCTGATCGTTCGGTTTCCTGATCAGGTTAGCCACCCTGCTATATTTCGCTCTGAGGTCCTGACCTACCCCTGCTACGAATATACCGGGCGGGCACTCTATAACGCCCGTCCTTTCGCCCGACAGGCCGTCTATGAAATCTCCTATTCTGACAAGCTTGTCTTTGTCTCCGTGATGGACAAGGACTGGCGACTCTCTAGGAACGCACGTAACGCCGAGCCACTTCAGCGCGTCCTGACACCCCTGATACCGCTCCTTCAGCTCGCCCTTCGCGCTGCCCTTCCTGCGCTTGTACTCGAGCCTCTTCTCGACGATCACCTCCATCGCCTCCGACGTTATCCCCTTCCTCTTCTCGCAGACGTTCCATCCGAGCTCCGGGACCACCTCGCCCGAGTCAGGGCAGCAACCGCACTTCACCGTCTCGGCCGATATGTTCTTCTTGCGCATTATGTTCGGGTACAGCGACGCAAAGTCGAACTCGGCCACGTCGTCGTAGACTCCCGAGAGCGGCTCGTAGATGAAGCCGCCCCTGTCGGCGACTAGGAGTTCCGACCTGCTCTTGAAGCGCTCCGCGAGTGTGGGCTTCCATGGGATGAGGATGCCCTGTTTCGTCGCATGATAGAACTGAAGGCTCGAGAGAGCCTTCCCTATACTCGCCCTGCTCGACGTGTGCAGCGGCTGCACGCAGACCCTGCTGATCTCGAAGAGCCCCGAGAGCCCGGAGTGGGAGTGCGAGAAGGAGACGGAGGTGTCGAGGTGCAGCCTCCCGTAGATCCTCATCGAGGACGGCTTGAAGAGGACCTTCCCGTAGCTGAAGTACGAGGTCCCTGTCCTCTCGGGGGACTTGAGGGCGACCGGGTCCCTACCGAGGACGAGTCGCTCCGCCACGCGGTTCCTCTCCGCCCGCGCTATCAGGTACGGGAAGAGGAACCTGTCGCCGTCGCGCGTGAGCAGTATGTCGAGGTCGAGCTCGCGGACGCGCTCCACAAGCCCGAGTATCTTCTCCCTCTCGCTCGCGCCGCCGATGACCTCGCGCCTGGACCGGTCCTCCAGCCACACCTCCTCCACCGGGTCGTCCGCCTTGGTGATGAGCCCGGACCTGCTCCCCCTGACGCCGACGCTCATCGTCCGCAGGGGTGGCAGGGCATAGTCGTACTCCCGCACGTCGTCGTCGAGCGCCCACCTCAGGCCGTAGGGCCCCTCCCTGACGTCGCAAAGAGCCAGCGGGAAGATGTCTCGCTCGTACATGTAGCTCTGCCCAGGAGGGACGTCGCAGTTGTAGATGCGCGCGTCGCCGAACGCCGACTCCCGTTCTATGACCCGGGCCAGCTCGAGCATCTTCGCGGCGTCCCTCACCGTGACCTTCAGGACCGTGCTCTCGCAACCGTCCGTTATCCTCTCGCGTCTCTGGACGAACTCGGTCCGCGCCGCGTACCTCTGCACGTCCGGGCTGGCCGAGAGACCCACGAGCCTCTCCCGGCTGTCGCAGGCGACGTAGAACGACGGCGCCCAGCTATCGACAAGCCTGTGCGCCCGCCCGTCCGCGTCCTTCATCCAGACGACCATCTCGCCGGGCTGGCCGGGGTAGAGGTCGAATATCCAGCCCCTCAACCCTTCGCTCCCTTGAGCCGGGCGTTCTCGCGCTTCAGCCCCTCGATCAGCTTGTGCTGCGCGAAGAGTATCGCCATGAAGAGCGCCTCGACCGGGAACGCGGAGCCGCTCGCCTGCATCGCGGGCATCGCCTCGCGGGCGGCGGCCATCATCCTCTCGAAGAGGACCCTGTCCTCGCCCCTCAACGCCCTGGCGAAGCCCTCCCAGCTGCGCAGCTCCTCGTCGACCTCCGTCTGGCCGAGGCTCACCCTGCTCTCTCCCCGGCCGCGCGCAGCGCCTCGAGCTCCTGGTAGTGCCGGAAGAGCACCGCCATGAAGACTCCCTCGAAGACCGACGTCCTGACTGCCATCGACGACGCGGAGGTGTGGAACCTCGCCTCGTCGAGCATCTCCTCGAACGGCTCCCTCTCGCTCCTGGGCAGCGCCTGCCTGAAGCGGCGCCACCTCTGGAACTCCGCGAGCTGGGCCATCCTAAATGAAGGGACGGTCCTTCCCAAACCTGTGCGCCTCGTTCATGCCCATACCGAACGCCTCGCGGGGCGAGAAGCTGACCGTCGCATGCTTCCGCTTCGGATGCCTGAGCAGGCTCGCCCTGACCCTCTCGCCCTCCCGTCCGAACTCCAGCAGTATGTCTGCGTGCGAGGCGACGCGCCCGTCGTAGGGGGTCGGGGTCCCGAGCGTCGCGACGACAAGGGTATCGGGCCTCTTCAGAGCCTGCAGCCCCTGGCCTATCGCCGACGCGACCCTCCTCCCCTCGGCCTCGCTTATGCCCGGGTCTGCGAACATGGAGAGGACGTCCGAGACCGCCACCAGCCTGGCGCCGCAGTCCCCGACCGCCCCGGGGAGCACCCGGATTATCGTGTCGGCGAGCTGGTACACGGTGAACGCCCTGCTGGTGATGACCCTTCTCATCGCCTTCTTCGGAGAGACGCCTGCGCTCTTGGCGAACCTCGAGAATAGGTAGAGGTCAGAGCAGTTCCCTCCGTCAACGAAGACCGCTGTGGAGTCCAACCCGCCCGCTGCAGCGGGCAGCTGCGCCCTGAAGCAGAGGAGCTCGGCCAGCATCCCTGCCGGCCACTCACGGAACACGGCCAGCTTGCCGGGTTCGAGCGGCTCCAGCAGGCTGTCAAGACGCGTTATGCCCGACCTGAAGCCCCGTAACGAACTGGCGCTGCGGAAGTCGCCCCGGCGCACCCTCGGCCTGCTGGCGGAGAGCGCTATCCCGGCCCATCCCGGAGGCACGGGCATCACCCTCCCGGCGACCGAGCCTTCGAGTGAGGCTCCGCACCCCGGGCACCTGTTCAGGAGCGCCTCCACGACCCTCCCGGTGTCGACGAGCACCCTTGACACGCGCAGTACACAGGTGCAGTCCGAGCAGAAGACCACGAAGTTCTGCCTGGCTTGCCGGGGTTGTCCCTCGGACAGAAAATGCAAATCCTGGTTTTCCCTTGTTAGCATCGCAAGAGAATCGGGTTGGCGCTTATAATCGCCAATCAGAATTCGTACGACCGTGGCTCCCGGAACAATATAAGCGCCAACGACGCGACGACAAACGATCCTTGAAGCTCGGGCTGGGCGGCAGCCTGGCTCCACCTGGAGTTCCTCCGACTCCGGCCCTCTGACACGGCCAGTCGGCTCGGGAGCCGCTTCCACTGTTTCGCTCGACCAACGGGCATTCTTCGGGCATGTTTCTTGGGCCCCGAAAGCAGCCCGAGCCGGCGATCGCGGAACGGATTTAAGACGAGCGTCCAGTCGGAGCGTTCGAAGGTGTAGCCGTGCCCCCCAGAAGCCTGCTGATAGCGGCGGTCTCCATCGTCGTAGGGGTATCCGTCGCGTTCTTCAACATGTTCCGGTGGGCTGGCGTGCAGTACGCGGTAGCGGCGGCGGGGAAGAGCGCGGTGCAGCTCGTCCTCGACTTTTATCTCGCGCAGGCGCTCTCCACGGTCCTTGTAATCATCGGGCTCTACGCGTTCTACCGTGCCATAATCTCGGCCGGGACCCGCGCATCTCCTTCGATCCTCTCCGTGATGAGGGACGCGTTCGCCACCAAGAATGCGGTGCGGGTCGGTGCAGCCGTCGCGGCGGCGTATGCGGTGGTCTACGCTTTCGTCTCCAGCCTCGTCGTCTACCAGCCGAACGTTGACTTCGCCTCCGTCTACGGCGTGACCGGGCTGAGCTGGGCTGCGTTCATCGAGGGAGCCACCGGCGCCACACCGGCGATCTACGTCTACCTTCCTTCCCAGCACCTGGGGATGCAGCTCCTTCCTCTCACCCTCCTCTTCATCTTCCTGGTCCCTATCCTCGTCGGCTTCAACGTCATCCTGAGCTTCTTCGCGCTCCGGATCTCCTCGTTCCCCCAGAGCGGCAGATGGCTGGCGACTTCTGGGGCGGTATTCGGCCTTTTCACCGCCTGTCCGACGTGCGCGGGTCTCTTCCTGGCCAGTTCGATAGGAGGCGTGGGGACGACCCTGGCCCTGGCCCTCGCCCCCTTCCAGCTGCTCTTCGTTGCGGTGACGCTCCCGGTCCTTCTCTTGGGGCCGGTCCTCACGGCAGTTAGCGTCCAGAGGTCCTACAAGGCGAGCTGTAGGCTCCCCGAGACCGCTTCCTCTCCACGGATCAATGCCGGATAATTGTTTAAATCGCTATTGAAAGCGGCGCGTCCATATTCAACGGAGAACATCTAGGATTGACACTTCGGGATTATGTGCGGCTCATAAAGCCGAGGATCATACCGCTTCTCGTGCTGGTGGCGCTAGCCTCGGCGATAATGGCCGCCAGGTCGATCCCTTCCCCTCTGGTCCTCGTGGGCCTCTTCGCGGCGGGGACGCTCTCGTCGGCAGGGGCCCTCGCGATAAACAGCTACCTCGAGGTCGACATCGACTCAAAGATGAAGAGGACCAGGAGCCGACCACTGCCCTCGAACACCGTCCCCAGGACCAACGCGCTGGCTTTCGGCGTGTCCCTTCTCGTCCTCGGCGTGCTGGTCTCCTTCTTCACTCTGAACCTCTACGCCACTCTCTTCATCGCCCTGGGCGCCGTCGTCTACGTGCCGGTCTACACCATCGTGCTCAAGCCCCGTACGAGCTGGAACATCGTACTGGGGGGGTTCGCTGGTAGCTGCGCGGCGCTCGCCGGATGGTACGCCGTGACGCTCGCAGACCCGCTGATAGCCTGGATTCTCGCTGCGCTGGTTTTCGTTTGGACCCCCAGCCACTTTTGGAGCCTCGCGGTCATAACCGAGTCCGATTACTCTGCAGCGGGCATCCCAATGCTTCCCTCCGTGGTGGGCAGCAAGAGAGCGGCCCAGTTCATCGTGGCCAACACGCTCCTGCTCATACCCATCAGTCTGCTCTTCTACCTCTACCTGGCGGGGACTGGGGAACTGGTCTATCTCGTAGGGGCCTTCGCGTTCGACCTCGGGATACTTGCGACCAACATCAAACTCCTCCTGAAGCCCACCAAGGAGAACGCCTTCCTCGCGTTCAAGTTCTCCAGCCCGTACCTCGCAGTGATATTCATCCTGGGTTGCGTGGCGGTCCTCGTCTAGCTCGAAACTCTTAACTAACGTTCTGGGTCCCGGTCGTCAAGAACGATGAGTCTGTCAAAATACCTCGTCTACGCGACGATACTCTCAACCTTCGTCCTGATAGTTTGGGGCGCCTACCTGACGGCAGGGAACTGGGGTGGCGACTGCGGAACGACCAACGGCGGGTCTCTGGTCAGCAGCGACTGGCCCTACTGCAACGGAAGCCTGGCGATCCCCAACCCGGCGGTGAGCTACGGCTCCCTCGTCGAGTACATCCACAGGACGCTCAGCGTGGTCGTCTCGGTCTTCCTTCTGGCCGCGACCGTGGCGGTCTGGAGGATGAAGCCGCGCCCCGTCCCCGTCGCTAGGGCGATGCTCCTCACCCTGCTCATGCTTGTAGTCCAGATCGGGCTCGGCGATGTCGTCGTCAACTCCGACCTCAACGCCATAGTCACGGCGGTCCATCTTGCGAACGCCACGGCCCTCTTCGCCGTGATGGTCATCGGCGGCGTCTACATGCACATACACGAGAAACGCTAGAAAGACAGATAGCCCGTGTCTTCCCGATGATTCTCATGGGGACGGAGAGGCTCGTCGTCGATGCGATGCTAGGCAGCCTCGCCAGGAAGCTCAGGATATTCGGGTTCGACGCAGTGTACTTCAGGGAAGGTAGCGATTCCGAACTTCTCCGGATGGCGCTTAGCGAGCGGAGGGTGCTCTTGACGTCAGACCGCGCCCTCTCCGAACGAGCCCGTGCCAGGGGCGCGCCGTGCCTGCTCATCGAGGGTTCCAGCGACCGCGAACGACTCGAAGCGCTCTGGAGCTCCGCCAGGGCGAGCGGGGTCGAACTCTCGCCGGGACCGTCCAGATGCGCCGTCTGTGGGACCGTACTGGAACCGTTGAAACGGGCGGACGTCAGGGGCCTCGTCCCCGAGCGCGTGGCGGCGAGCCACAGAGTTTACTTCCGCTGCCCCGGATGCGACAAGCTCTACTGGAAGGGTGGCCACTGGACGAGGCTCAGGAAGCTCTCCTCCATAGTGGTACGTCGATAACAATTTAACCGCGCCGGAGTCCTCGCGACCTATGACGCTTACCGACGAGCAGGGGGCGGAGCTCTTGGGGTTGGCCAGGACGACCGTAGACGGCTTCGTCAGGTCCGGCCAAGTTCCCAGCTTCGAGGCGAGGGGCGCGCCCTTCCTCAGAGAGGTCCGCGGGGCCTTTGTGACGCTCAAGACGACCGACGACGAGCTCAGGGGTTGCATCGGCCTGCCCTATCCCGTGAAGGAGTTGGGCGAGGCTGTGGTCGAGGCAGCGGTCGGGGCTGCCGCCCACGACCCCCGCTTCCCGAGAGTAAGACCCGAGGAGCTGGACGGGCTGCTCGTGGAGGTGAGCGCGCTCACTAGACCGCGAAGGATCGAGTACTCGTCCCCTCTAGAGCTGCCACGACTCGTCCGGATAGGCGAGGACGGGCTGATAGTCTCCAACGGGCGCGCAAGCGGTCTCCTGCTACCACAGGTCGCGACCGAGCACGGCATGGCCGCGGAGGACTTTCTCTCGCACACATGCATGAAGGCGGGGCTCCCGGCGGACGCCTGGCTCACCGGAGGTGTCACGGTGCAGGCCTTTCAGGCCGAGGTCTTCTCCGAGGCGTCCCCGCGGGGGACGACCAGAAGAGAACTGGAATAGAGCCAATTGAAGAGGGTCTACGTCGGCATCTTCGGCTCCGGGCTCGGCCACGCGTCAAGGATGATGGCCGTCAGCCGGAGGCTCGTGCAGGAGGGCTGCGAGCTGCAGTTCTCCAGCTCGGGCGAGTCGACGCGCTACGTCAGGAGGCAGGGTTACAGGTGCAACGACATCCCTCTCGTCGACGTTGTCTTCACCGACAGCGGTTCCTTCTCCGCCAAGGAGACCATGAAGGTCGCCCCCTGGCTCTTCGTAAAGGTCTTCAAGCAGGCGGGCGTCGAGGCGAGGAACATGATGCGCTTCGGGCCTGAAGTGGTCCTGAGCGACTCCCTCCTCTCGACGGTCATGGCCTCCAGGCTCCTGGGCCTGAAGAGCGTAACTGTCGTCAACCAGCTGAAGCTCGTCTCGTCCCCGAAGACCCCTCACGTCGCAGCGGAGCTTCTAACCAACGGGAGCATCACGGTGGGGAACGAGTTCTGGGAGCTCAGCGACAGGATCCTCTTCCCTGACCTGCCCCCGCCTTTCACCATAAGCGAACGCAACCTCTGGGGCGCCGGGAGCGCTGGCAAGAGGGCGGAATACATCGGGTTTCTTACCCCGCCCAGGTCGGACTTCGTCGACCCGGAGACAGCCAAGCTGCTCCGGTCCCCGCGGAGGCTTATCTTCTGGCAGGTCTCCGGTCCGGCGAAGACCAGGGCGAGCCTTCTCCCGAAGGTAAAGAAGGTCGCGTCGGCGCTCAGGGACGACTACCTGTCGATAGTCTCGGCGGGGAACCCTACCGGTAGCAGCATTCCTCTCGCCTTTGAGGGTGGCTTCATCTACGACTGGTGCCCTGCCAAGGACGCGATGATAGACCGCTGCGACTTTTTCGTCTCGCGCGCGGGACACGTCACGATATCTGACCTCATCCTTCGCGGCAAGGCCTCTGTGCTGATACCTATACAGGCCCAGATGGAGCAGATGGGCAACGCTGCCAAGGCTGAGAAGCTTGGCGTAGCGGTCGACATGTCCGAAGACCGGCTCACCGAGGCGTCCTTCAGGGACGCATTCGCCAGGCTGAGCACGGACGAGACTGCCCGAAGACTGCGGGAGCTGAGGATGTACGCTGGCGGTTTCGATGCCGTCGGTTCTATCGTCTCTGCGCTCCGCTTCTAGCGGAGTATCCCGTCGAGGACTCCGTTGATATCCGACTCCTTCCCGCCGTAGGTCTTGACGACGTAGGCCGGGCCCTTGGCGGTCAGCGAGAGGTCCGCTCTCGCGTCCAAGTCCTTCCTTCTCAATCCCAGACGGTCCAGCTTCGACCTCACCTCATCCTCCTGGAGCAACAGCAACGGCAGGCTCACGAGCGGATAGGCCCGGAACTTCTTGACGACTTCCAGGCCTCTGCACTCCGGATGGACTCCGACCAGCGTCGCGCCTTTTTTCCCCTCGAGCCAGGCGGCCACTCTCCCTCCGGGGCTGCCGTCTCCCTCGAGAACCTCGAGTGAAATGCTACCCGCGTCAGCCCGTCTTGACAGCTCGGCGTACAGCCTCGCCGCCTGTCTCAGCGACTCGTCGTCCGTCCTCGCATGCACTAGTGTCACCGAGTACCCCGAGAGGACGGCCATCCATGCCGCGACCGCGCTGTGGTATCCACCCGAGACGAGGCAGAAGACCTTCGCCTTCCTCGAGGTCGGGACCCCTCCGGGACCCTTCTTCAGCTGGACGCCTGCTACCCCTCTGTCGGCGGTCATCACTATCCTGAACGTTACATCGGGCCGCCTCTCGTCGACCCGCGTCCCCTTCACCGCCTTGAGGATCGAGCCGTTCCCGTCGAGGAGGACGTCCCCCTCCTCCTGGCTGCTCCGCTCGACCTGCGCGTCGAGCCTGAACGCCGAGCCCTCTCTGAGGTATCTTCCTGCGAGAAACCGCAGGCGCGCGGTCAGCGCGTCTCTCCCCTCGAACGCGTAACCCACCGCTATCCAGTCGACGCCGGGAAGGTACGCCAGTCTGCGTGCGACCGCTACGGGGTCGTCGTTCTCCACGATGAGGGACCTGCCAGACCTACCCACCGCCTGGCGCCTTAGCGCCAGCTTCGATGCGACGGTCCGGTGCAGGTCGTCCAGGTCGCCGTTCCCCGACCACCCCACGAGCGCTGCTGTACTCACAACTGGAGAGCAGATGCACGACGTTTTTAAGTCGACTAGAGGCCGAAACGCCCGGTCATGGAGAGCCCTGCAAGGAGGCTTCGCGCCAGACAGGTCTTCAGCGCTGAAAGCGGGCAGAACGTGGAGCTGAAGGGATGGGTCGCGACCAAGAGCTCGATGGGCGGTCTCATATTCGCGGTCATCAGAGACGGGACCGGGTACGTCCAGGTATCGGCGAAGAAGGGCGTGACGCCTCCCGATTCGATGCTGGCGATACAGACGGCCACGAAAGAGTCGGCGGTGGTCGTAAGAGGAGTCGTCCGGGAGGACGCGAGGGCTCCTGGTGGACGGGAGGTCTCGGTCAGAGACTTTCGCATCGTCTCGCTCGCTGAACCATGGCCGATCACCAAGACCGCTGCGGCGTCGCCGTCGTACCTCTATGACGTCCGCCACCTGAGCATAAGGAGCCGAAAGGTGGGAGCTGCAATGAAGGTCAGGTCCGAGGTAGTGGCAGCCTGCTTCGACTACTTCCGTGAGAGAGGGTTCACCCTGATCAGCGCCCCCACATTCGTACAGGCGGCCGTGGAGGGTGGCTCGACGCTTTTCGGCGTCGACTACTTCGGGAAGAAGGTGAACCTCAGCCAGAGCGCGCAGTTCTATGAGGAGGCAGCGCTGGCGTCCCTGGAGAAGGTGTGGGTCTATCAGCCTGCCTTCAGGGCCGAGAAGTCAAGGACGCCTAAGCACCTGACCGAGTTCTGGATGGTTGAGGCCGAGCAGGCCTTTGCCGGTCAACCCGACAACATGAAGCTCCAGGAGGAGCTCCTCGCCTTCATCGTGAAGCGGGTCGTGGAGAACCGGGGGGAGGAGCTGAAGATTCTGGACAGGGCCATCGCCGTCCCTTCCGTACCATTCGACCGGGTCTCCTACGATGAGGTGCGCGACATCGCTGCGAAGGAGGGCATGGCCTTCGAGTGGGGTGAGGACGTCACGACGGAAGCCGAGCGCCTCGTCTCCCTTGCCCATCAGGGCCCCTTCTTCATCACCGACTATCCGCTCTCGGCGCGCTCGTTCTACCACATGACATACCCGGACAGGCCGAAGGTAACGATGTCGGCGGACCTGATAGCCCCCGGGGGGTTCGGGGAGCTGGCCACAGGAGGTCAGAGGATCGCCGACCTGGCCCTGCTCATAGAGAGGATCAAGAGTCAGGACCTCCCCGCCGAGGCCTTCGGGTGGTACCTGGACCTTAGGAAGTATGGCATGCCCGAGCACTCCGGGTTCGGCATGGGCGTCGAGAGGGTGACGCGCTGGCTTGCGGGGCTGAAGCACATCAGAGGCGCCAGCCTCTTCCCGAGGACGATGACACGCGTCTCGCCTTAGCCGGTCCTATGTTCTTCGTTGGTGGTTATAGGAGCCCTCGAGGTCCGCTAACGCTTATTTAGCGTGGGACGAACAGCCAACGACAGTTTGCCAGAGGAAGAGAGAGAAGAGATAGACGAGGAACTCGACGTCACGAGCATCGCAGGTGTCGGTGCAGTTACGAAGCAGAAGCTCAACGACGCGGGAATATTCACAATTCTGGACCTCGCAACGGCCGGTCCTTCGGAAATAGCGGAGGCCACGGACTGGGACATCAGCAAGTCGGTCGACGTAAACAACAAGGCGCGGAAAAAGCTGGTCGAGATGGGCAGGCTCGAACCCGACTTTGTCAGCGCCTCCGACCTGCTCACGCGCCGCAAGAACATCACGAGGATAAGCACCGGGTCGAAGAACATCGACGAGCTGCTCGGCGGCGGTATAGAGACCTGGGCGATAACGGAGTTCTACGGCGAGTTTGGCGCAGGCAAGAGCCAGATCTGTCACACTCTCAGCTGCATGGTACAGCAGCCGATAGAGGCGGGCGGCCTCGACGGAGGCGTGGTCTACATCGACACCGAGGGGACGTTCAGGCCGGAGAGAATCTCCGAGATAGCCTCCGCAAGGGGCTTCGACCCCGATGCTGTACTCTCCAGGATAATGGTCGCCAGGGCCTACAACAGCGCTCACCAGGAGCTCATCGTCAAGGACCTCGGAAGGGTGATCGAGAAGAACAACGTAAAGCTCGTGCTCGTCGACAGCGCGGTGGCTCACTACAGGGCGGAGTTCCTCGGGCGGGGGACGCTCGCAGAGCGCCAGCAGCGCCTCAACCGCTTCATGCACGCGCTTCTCAGGACGGCCGAAGTCTACAACATCGCGGTCGTGATGACCAACCAGGTCCAGTCCGCGCCCGACAGTTTCTTCGGAGACCCCACAAGGGCGACGGGCGGACACGTCGTGGCTCACACCAGCACCTACAGGATATACCTCCGGAAGGCCGGCAAGAACAGGATAGCCAGGATGATGGATAGCCCCTACCACCCCGAGAGAGACGCGGTCTTCATGCTGGACGAGAAGGGCATCGACGACCCGCCGGAAGAGTCTTCAAAGAGAAGATAGATTCTTTCGGTTGGCAACGGTTTAATATCGTACCTTCGCCGGCGAGAACCTTCATGAAAGCGAGAGCGACCCTTCTCTTCGTCCTCGTCATCTCTCTCGCGCTGGCTCCCGTGCTGGCTGCCGTACCTGTGCACGCGACCGGGCAGTACAGCGAAAGGCTGGATGTCTACACGGCCGGTGGCAGCGCCTTCTGGTCGATAACGCTGGACAGGTTGGGTGCCAGCCTTCCCTCGATTACGTCCGTAGACTCGACGTCAGGGCTCACCGCGTATCGGCTGGTGGCGATGAGCACGCAGAGCGCGACCTCCGACTTCCAGGTCTTCGGGGTCGACGGATACAACTTGCTCAGGCTCCCCGCTGCACCGTCCCAGGGTCTCTTCCTGATGGTCAACGCGAGCAGCACATCGGCGGCCTCCTCCGTCGCATCGACGCTCGACAGCCAGTTCGGGACTAGCTTCATGCTAGTCTCTTCCTCGGGCGACTCTTACACCTATTTTGCCCCTGTCGACTTTGTAAACGTGGCTCTGCCCGTGATGTACAGGCTCGTGCCGTCCTCGCTGGGCGGGTTCGCATCACTTGTTACCCAGTCGACGCTGGGAGGCCTGGCAATGCCGTTCATGGAGCTCACGGGGGTCTACAACGGCTCGGGCTTCACGCACTCGCTCTCCCTGGGCGCCGAGACTTCCAGCCTGATCGCACCAACGACAGGCGTCGTCGACCTCTCTGAAGTGATAGGGAGCAAGAACGCGACCATAAGCACCTCGGCGGCTTCGGCCTCGAGCCTCGTCGTTATACACTCCCTCGACGGCATCATCACCTCTTCAGACCATGCGACCCTGGTTGACCATTCGTCGAACGTCAGCAGCTCGTACTCCCTCTCGGTGGGCCCTGGGAAGGTAGTCCGGGTGAACGCCACCATAAGCTCGCAGGTGCCCACGTTGGTCGCGTACAGGCTCCTGGACCACGGCACGCTTTCACAGAACGGGACTCTGGGCGTTACCATAGAGGTGACAAACTCTGCCAAAGTAGGGAGCGCCGACAACGTCACGCTGAACGACAACTGGTGGCAGAACTATCCGGGTGACTTCCAGATGGTCAGCGGGAACGACAGCGCCACTATTCCGACGATAGCCGCAGGCTCGACGGTCACGGAGTCGTACGTCCTGAGGGTGATTTCCTCCTCCGCTCTGCAGGTCGTGATCCCGTCGTCGACGCTGAGCTACAGCTTCAAGGGCTCGACAGGTACACTGACGGGGCACGCCACCCTCGGACAGAACGTCATACAGCTGAACCAGGTCGGTCCAGCTCTCAGTCTGACCGCCACGGCTAGCATCCAGTCCGGCACGCCGCTGGGTACTTCTGGGAATTATTCGGTCGCGATAACGAACAACGGCAACTCTCCGGCCCTCGACATTAGGGTGGACAACTACACCGTGAGCAACATCGCCCAGAACGGGGGCACCTCGACCATCACCATCCCGCTCCGGCTCTCCGGCCTGGCCCAGCGAAACTTCACCAAGACCTTCTCTGTCGAGTACTCAGACACGGCGGGAGCCTCCCAGAACCTCACGACCAACTCGGTCCAGCTGGTTCTTTCGCACACATCGATGGTCATACCGTTCATAGAGGTGGCTACGAACGACTCGATGACGGCTGCCGCGCTAGCGAGCAGGAACCTCGCGGTGACGTACACCTTCACGAACGACGGGAAGGGAAGCCCCGCGAGCGTCAGCGCGAGCGAGACGTTCCCGCAGGGCATCCAGTGCTCCCGTCAGTCGGGCATCGGGACCTGCTCCGGCAGCATCTATTCGATGACCACTTCGAGCCTCACGACACAGAGGAACACCCTGAGCCTAAACTTCAGCGGCGATAACTATATCGTACCTCCAAGCACCATAGTCGCGAGCTACGAGGGCATGCAGCTTCACACCTTCGGAGCGGCCTACGAGATTCCAGCCGGGATAACCGTCACAAAGTCTTTCTCCCCGGACAGCGGGTTCCCGGGCATGAGCTCGGTAGTGACCGTCAGCATAAGCAACGCGGGCTCCTCTCCGGTCTACAACGTGACACTGGCCTCGGGTTTCGACTCCTTCGATAAGGCCGCGAACTCCACTGAGAGCACGCAGGCCACCTACCCTGAGCTTGGCGCCGGAGCCTCCCAGAGCTATACCTATCCCGTCGCGCTAACAGCGGCCGCCTACGGGAACGTCACGGGGGCGGTCGTGGCGACCGACTTTCTCCTCGGAGGGGCGGTCCAGGGGCTCTCGCTCTCCAAAAGCAGTGTGGTGGTCTACGCACCTGTTACGGCGACGGTCGCCTCCAGCCCGACATCCCCTGAGGAGAACCACAACTTCAGGCTCGTGATCACATTCTCGAACACGGCCGCTGTCAGCGTTTCGAACGTGGTCTACACCCTCCAGCTCCCGTCCGGTGTCAGTGTCGTCTCGGGGGCGACCGTCTCAGGCCACCAGGTGACCGTCACGCTACCGAGCATGCAGCCGAACTCGAACCAGAACGTCACTCTCACCTTGAGCACCAACACCGGGCTCACCATCGACACCGCCGGCTCTCACCTCGCGTTCCAGTATCTTGGCGCGGCCCTTACGGGTGTCGCACCGGCCAAGAGTATAGTGGTTAGCATCGACGTCACGACTAGGTACACCATCCCGATTGCCGTCGCAGTGTTAGTAGGGATCCTGGCTGTCGTCTTCGCAAGACGAAGGGTGGGCTCGGTTGCCAAGTCCTGACCCCGGCGGGGCCCGAACGCAGAGAACCCACCTCTCACAGGACGGGAGGCTGGAAGAGCGTTCGGCCGGGGCTCTGGTGTTCAGGATGACAAAGTCGGGCCCTGTCTATCTCCTGTTGAGATATCCCGCCGGTCACTGGGACTTCCCCAAGGGGAACATCGAGGAGGGCGAGACTCCCATCGAGACCATGCACCGCGAGGTCAGGGAAGAGACAGGTCTGACGAAGGTCAGACCAGTCGAAGGCTTCGAGCACTCGGTCGAGTACTTCTACAAGCGCGACGGCAAGAGGATACACAAGCAGGTGACCTTCTTCCTGGCGGAGTCTCTCGAAGACAGAGTGACCCTCTCGTTCGAGCATCAAGACTACACCTGGAAGCCGTTCGACGAAGCGATGAACGTGGTGACCTACGCCAACTCGAGAAAGCTGCTGCGCGCCGCCAACGAGGTCTTCAGGGCGCTGGCATCGAAGCGTTGAAGGCCCTAAGGGTAGCCCTCGGGTCTACCGCATCGACCACGGACCTGCCTATTATGACAAAGTCCGCCCCGGCTTCTATCACGTCCCTGTCCGCCTTGCCTCCCTGCACGCCCACACCAGGGCACAGGATGAACTGGTCCCTCTTCAGGAGCGACCTTACCTCCCTGATCACCTGGTGAGACTTGGCCGAGACGATTGCGCCGTCGGCGTCCCAGTCCCTAGTCCTCCTCGCGAATTCGCGATACAGGGGCTCCCCGGCCACGGTCAGCCCGTAGCCCTCCCCGGCGCCTGCGTGGCTCATGTACACCAGCAGGACGACCCCTCTGCCCAGCTCCTTAGCCCTGGCGATAACACCTGAGAGACCTTCCTCCGCACCCACGAACGGGTTCGCGATTATAGCGTCGACTCCGGCATCGTAGAGGAGCCCGACTGCCTCAAGGTTGGTTGACTCGATGTCGTTGAGCTTGATGTCCGCGAGGACGGGAATCTTCCTGTCGTTGCAGAACCCAATCAGTGGTTTAAGCCCCTTGAGGCCGCCGGGGAGGAGCAGATGCCAGTGGAACTTCACCCCCGCGAGCTCGCCATCGATGCTCCTGACGAGACCCAGCGCCCGGTCCACCCGCATCTCCGGAGGTCCGGTGATGTCGAGAGACACGATTATGCGGCTGGAGCGTTCCTTCGAGGATTGGACGAGGTCATCCCTGAACCCCATCAGAACTCCACCAGCGGGTGCTTTTCCGCCAGCTTGATGACCTTGACGTAGTGGAACCCGTGCTCGTCCGCGCGCTTGCTGAAGCTCGTCTCGCCCAGGTTAGATGGCGAGTACTTGATGAAGCCCGTCGACGGTTCCTCCTTTATCCTCGTGTAGAAGAAGAGGGACGCCTCCTCATAGTCGTCCAGCCGGGCAAACGCGCCGACTATCCAGCTGGTGCCGTTCTTGAAACAGTACACCGGTAGAGGAGGCTCCTCGTACAGCATCTTGTAGGTCGCCAACTTCACCAGGGAGGAAAGGTCCGCTACCTGCGCGGCGAGGAACTTCTGGCTGAACTCCTTCTTGTGCTCGAGGATGCTCGGGAGTTTCAGCACATGGATTATCGGCGAGTAGATGTATGAAGGTGTGGTCGCCGAGTCGAGGAGGAGCACCTCTTCGTTCTCGCCGTTGTTCTTGTAGGCCAGGAACTCCCCTCCAGAGTCGCTCTCCCAGTAGTAGAAGATCGGGACCCCCATGAAGAGGTCGTTCTGGACCGAGAGCCTGACCTTGTCACCGTGCTTCGACATGAATATCGGGAGCTGAGCCCTCTCGAGGGCGCACGCCAGCCTTCCGAGGTCCACAAGATTGCTCAGCTTGACGAAGCACCCACCGATTATCCTCCTCTGAGCTTTCTTGCCGGGCAACTCTGGCCGGCGTCACTTCTGGGAGTTAATAATGTTCCCGCCTGAAAAACCCAAAAGCATGTCGCCGGGCAGGCGCTCTGGCGAGATACTTTTGCCATCTCACACTGAAGAGGCTCTGGCGGAAGCTCGGGATGTCCGCGCCTCTCTCTCGGCGCTGCTCGGCGGCGGTACTGAGAAGCCTCGCAGGGAGGACGAGGTGTGGCGCCTATACGCCAAGTGCGAGAGGCTCGCTGCAACGCTCAAGTTCAGGCTCAGGGTCGAGAGGCCAGGGGTCTTCCTGAAACTGCCGCGCTCCGACGAGCCCGAGGCGTTCCTCCCCCTGGCGCTCTCGGGCCTCGACGACGCTCTCCTGAAATTCGAGGCCGGCGACGAGCTGGGTGCCCTCGATTCCATAAGGCAGGCCAGGACCTACCTCAGGGCATATCTCTCCTCGAGGCAGCGCCTCAGGATGAGGGCGAAGCGGAGGGCTTCTTCTGCGAAGGCTTCCTCGCCTTCTTAGGCTTGGCAGGCTCCTCCACCTCGGCCGCCGGAGCCTCTTCCTTCTTCTCCGTCTCGGCCTCTTCCTTGGCTTCTAGCGCCGGCTGTGTCGCTATTGCTTCTTCCGCCTTCTCCTCGGGCTGTGTCGGCGCCTTCTTCTTCTCTTCCTTCTCCTCCTCGTCGTGCTCTATCTCTATCAGGCGCAGCTCCTTCCCTTCGACGAGGATCTGATAGTTCGCCCGTTCCCCCTTCCTGTTCAGGTATCTCTTGATGTACGTCTTGACGTGCTTCGACTTTATCGTCTTCTTCACATCCTCGTCGTTCCAGTTGATCTCCCCGCCGCTCACGGACGGCTTGTCGCCAACTCTCGGCCCGAGGAACTCGGCAAGTTCGTCGCCATTATCCTTGAACGTGCCCAGGATTATCTTCATTTCCTCGGGCTCTTCGACGGTGACATTATAATGGTTTAGGTCGTGGCGGTCAGTGCCTGGGAGACGGCCTCTTCTTGTCGAGCGCGAGCATCTTGCTGACCATCTTCCCGTGCTTCGCCTCATCCATGTCGATCCAGGTCAGTAGTAGGCGCGCTATGGGATGGTCGACCGTCACCCCCTCCTGGAGGCTCTCCTCTTTGGCGGAGTCCTCCATCGAGAGCATGCTCCCGAGCAGCTCCTTGCTGGGAAGCTCGAACCTCCTACCGGTCCCCGCTTCCAGCCATGATATCACCTGAGACACGACGTCGGCGTGCTTTATGCTGTCGGAGGCTATCATCCGCAGCAGGAGCTTGATGTGGTCGTCTCCCGTCTTGTTCGCGAGCTCAAGGTACCTCTCCGCCGCAGAGAGCTCCAGCTTCAGCCTCTCCCTGAGCAAGACAAGCGAGGCGTCCCTGTCGGGCTCGCTCTCGCCCCGCTCTAAGACTGTCCTCCCCGCATCGACGGCCATGAGCTGCCTCGCGGCGTCCAGCAACTCGACCGTCTCTATCGGACCTAGTCTTGAGCGGACTCTCTTCACGAGCTTCTCTGCCACTGGGTCTATGAGCCCGTCCAGCCCCGGGACGCTCTCCCTTCCTGCCCCTCGCTTCCTCTTCAGGTATTGGGTCACGGCGGCCTGGGTGACGTTGAGCGCCGTCGCTATCTCGTGGACCCGGAAGCCCTCGGCCGCCAGCTTCTCTGCCAGCCTCGCCCGTATCATTGGGATGAGCCTCTCCTCGCTCCTCATCCCGGGTATGCCCTTGGGCATACCGTCCACGACACTGGGTCATTCTTTTCTCCTTTTCCGTTAATAACGGCGTTAACTACTATTGTTAACATCGTTTGAATTAAATATAACACCACTTATGGCCGGCGCTGCATGCTTGGCTTCGGCCTCACCGTGGCGTTCGCCGCTGTGATGGGCTTCTCAATCTTCCTCTCTCTCCCTGTCGTCATGAGCAAGAGGACCGGCGAAATGAGGACCAAGCTCTTCAACGCGGTAGCCATAGGCATACTTGTCTTCCTCGTCGCGGACGTCTTCGCCAACGCTACGGGCGTGATCTACAACGGGTCGTTCTACAGCTACGGGTCGTCCCCGTACTACGACCTGGTCTTCGCCGTCTCCCTCACGCTGGGCTTCGCGGTGCTCTACCTGGCCGAGAACCGGTCCAGGAAAGGGCTCTCGCCGACCCAGCTGGCGACCTTCATCGCTCTGGGTATAGGCTTCCAAAACCTGACCGAGGGCCTCCTGTTCGGCTCGCTAGGCGCGCTCATAGGGCTCACGGGAGCCGCACTCGTCGTCCTTGTCGGGTTCGTCTTCCAGAACGTCACCGAAGGATTCCCCATCGCCTCTCCGTTCTTCGGTCAGGTCGAGAAGAAGGCCGGCGTGCTGTTCGCGCTCTTTCTGCTCGGGGGCGTGCCCACGGTCATAGGGGGCGCGGTAGGTTTCTACTACAGCTCGGACGCCTTCGCGATGGTCTTCGACGGCCTCGCAATCGGGACGATGCTCTACGTGATACTGCCCATGCTCAAGAACGCGTTCAAGGACATGGACTATGCCAAGCAGAGGATGGTCTACGCAGGGGTCTTCATAGGCTTCGTTCTGGGCTTCCTCGTCAACCTCGTCTGAGCGCTACTTCCCCATTCTTCGCTGTCGCTTTTGGTAAGTGCGTATTGCGCGCAGCAGGTCAATCTTTCTAAACGCGGGCCAGTAGACGTCCATGAAGATGAGCTCGCTGTACGCTCCCTGCCACAGCAGGAACCCACTCATCCTCTCCTCCCCTGAGGTGCGGATGATGAGGTCGGGCTCGGGATTGGGCAGGTACGAAGTGTACAGTCTTCCGGATATCGTCTCCTCGGTGATTGAGGACGGCTGCAGCGTGCCCTTCTTCACGTCCTCTGCGATCGACCTCATGACGTCCGTGATCTCCGTCCTTCCGCCGTAGGCTATCGCGATATTGAGGAAGTGTCCATCGTAGTCCGCCGTCTTCTCTTCCACTTCCCTGAGTATCTTGAGCAGCGGTTCGGGGAGGAGCTCGAACTTACCGATCCCCTTCACGTGGACCCTGTACTTGTAGATGCGCTCGTCCTTGAGCAGCTTGGTGAGCCGCTCCTGAATGAGCCTGACGATCTCCTGGACCTCCTCCGAGCTCCGCTGAAAGTTCTCCGTCGAGAGGACGTAGAGTGTTATCGACCTGATCTTGAGCTCGTGGCACCAGTCGAGCAGCTTCTCGACGACGTCCGCCCCATAGGCATGGCCCAGCTCGACAGAGTAGCTCCTGTTCTGGGCCCACCTGCGGTTTCCATCGAGGATTATCCCGATGTGCCCGGGGATAGGTCCGCGCTCGACCTCGGAGTTGAGCCTGCTCTCGTAGAACTTGTATGCTCCCGTCGCCTTGAGCACGCTGTCAAGCACGCCCGTCACTCCTTCAGGAGCGGACCTCTGCTCCGAACCCTGTTGTAGACGAAGGTGACCGCCGCAAACGTGAAGGCCAGGCCTACGAGTACGTACGAGATCAGGAGGACCTCGCTGTTCACCCCTCCCGTAAGGAATATCGCAAATTCGTTCATCGGCAGATAGAGCAGTCCCAGGAGAACTATGAGCACGCCGTCTCTCCATACCCTGTTGCTCCCCCTAGCCAGGTGCGCCAGGAGAGAGCCTATCAGATACACGGCGAGCGCCGTCCAGAGGATCGGCAGCGAACCTTCGATGTAGTATCCTATGATGTCGGGTCCGTATACGAGGAACTGGCTGGGGTTGTTCGTGACGATCTCGATAATCGTCGGTATCTTCGAGTCAGCATACGTGAAACCGCTGGAGAGACCCACGAGGAAGATGAGAGAACCTGCTACGATGGAGAATATCCTCAGATAGCCGTAGGGCCGCTGGCTAAGCATCGCCGCCACTGACCTGTCGATTCCGAACCCTCTGACGAAAAATGTCGTACCCACGATGAGCAGGATTGCTATGCCGGCCTCGTACGCCCTCCCCAAGAGGACTAGCACGCCGGCAAAGAGGAATATAACACCCGGGACACCGATGACCCATTTCGAGTACCTCGGGTCGAATACGAGCATCCTCAGATACCTGCCCAGCACCATGTACGTCTCCTCCACCGTCCTGCTGTGCTTTACAGCTATCCTCACGACAGACACGATCGGCTTCATCGACTGGAGGACCGGCAGCACCTGCTCGTCGTCAGCGCCGTCGCTCACCAGAACGATACCTGTGAAATCGGCCCGCGAGAGTATCTTCTCCACCTCTCTCCTGATCTTGCGGTCGGCGTCGAGTCCGCTCTCGCTGACGCCACATACCACAGCCACCTCCACGTCCACCTCCTCCTCCCTAAGCTCCTCGTATTCCCTCACTGCGGCGAAGATGGAGTTTGCGTCCGCCTCCTCAGGGTCTGCTATGGCGAGGCCGGTGGCCGCCTCCACGACGTCATCCCTCCCGTAGACGGGAGACCGGACTCGGGTCTTGTTCTCTAGGTCTCCGTCTCTGTCGACCGCAAGTACGAGGATCCTCTCCTTCTGTCCGGACACGTTTCGGTTCGACAGGAGCTCGATACTTAAGCGCTATCCTGCATTATGACGGTGCCGAAGTCCGCGCAAGACACATAAGAAGGTCCGGCCCCTATTACAGCCGACCTGCATGGAGCTGCAGAGGCCTTGGATGGATTCTTCACAGGGCGGCGCCTCCCGCACCCTGGCAGTGCCAGCAAAGCCCCTGCAGTCTTTGATCGAGGACGTCGCTTCGCGTTCTCCCGGTAACATCTGCCTCTCCTATCAGGGCGCTTCCTTCACCTACTCAGAGGTCGAGCAGCTCTCATCCCGCTTCGCGACCGGTCTCGCCTCGCTCGGCCTGAAGCGCGGAGACAGGGTAGCCATCTTCATGCCCAACATGCCCCAGTTCGTGCTATCGTACTTCGGGACCCTAAAGGCTGGAGGAATCGCCGTCCCGTGCAGCCCTCTCTACAAGGAGAAGGAGCTGGAGTACCAGATCAAGGATTCGGGAGCGTCCTTCATAGTTGCCGCCAACGACGTCGTAGGACCCAACGACCTGTTCGCTCCACTCGAGGCTTGCAGGGGGCGGCTCGACGTCAAGGCCACGATAGCCGCCAGCGTCACCGATTATCTCCCGGGGATAAAGCGGACCTTCGCTGGGCTCGCCGGCGTGAAGAACGTCGGCAGGGCGAACACGGTCCGGTTCAGGCAGCTCTGCGACGCGAACGAGCCCATGACCGACCACGCGCCGATTGACCCCGTAAAGGACGTGGCGGTCCTGCAGTACACCGGCGGCACGACCGGCGTCTCGAAGGGCGCTATGCTCTCGCACGCCAACCTGTATCTGAACGCCGTCGCGGCCGCCATGTCGCTCCCATTGGGACACGACGACGTCGCCCTCGCCGCTCTCCCGCTCTTCCACATCTACGGCATGACCACGGCGATGAACGCCCCGTTCTACGCCGGGGCGCGCGTCGTCCTACTCCCGCGCTTCAACGTTGAAGAGGTGATGAAGACGATAGAGAAGGAGAAGGCCACGAGTTTCTGCGGCGTCCCGACCATGTACATCGCCGTCATCAACCACCCCAACGTCTCCAAGTTCAACCTGCACTCGATCAGGTCGTGCATCTCGGGCGGGGCCCCCTTGCCAGTCGCCGTGAGGAAGCGCTTCATCGAGATCACCGGGAGTCATCTAGTCGAAGGTTACGGCCTGACCGAGGCGAGTCCCGTCACCCACTGCAACCCAATAGGGGAAGGTGCTGTAGTGAAGGACGGCTCGATAGGGGTCCCCGTCCCGGGGACCGACGCGGCGATAGTTGACATGGAAGACCCCTCGAGGTTCCTGCCGGTCGGGGAGGAGGGAGAGCTCGCTGTGATGGGGCCTCAGGTGATGCTGGGTTACTGGAACAGGAAAGACGAGACGGACATGGTACTACGGAACGGATGGCTCCTCACCGGAGACATCGCCAAGATGGACGAACAGGGCTACTTCTTCATAGTCGACCGTAAGAAGGACCTGATTGACGTCGGGGGATTCAAGGTCTGGCCAAGGGAGGTCGAGGAGGTCCTCTTCACGCATCCCGGAGTGAGGGAAGCGGCTGTGGTGGGGGTCCAGGACGATTACCGCGGAGAGTCCGTGAAGGCGTTCGTGATACTCAAGCCCGAGGCTAGGGGAAGGGTGACCGAGCAGGAGCTGGTCGATTTCTGCAGGGCCCATATCGCAAAATACAAGGCCCCGCGGAGCGTCGTCTTCGTCGACGAACTTCCGAAGACTCTGGTCGGGAAGGTGCTCCGCAGGAAGCTCCGCGACAGGTCCGATTGGGAGAAGGACACGGCTAACATGCCTCAACGATCATAGCGACGCCATTCCCGCCGCCAAGGCAGAGTGTTGCGAGGCCCGTCTTCTTCCTTCGTTTCCTTAGTGCGTAGACCAGTGTCGTCAGGACCCTCGCGCCGGAGCACCCGATGGGATGGCCGAGCGCGACCGCGCCGCCGTTGACGTTGAACTTCTCCTCTGGTATGCCGAGCTCGTCCCTCACGACGATTGAGGCGGTCGAGTATGCCTCGTTGTGCTCGAACAAGTCAATGTCCTCCACGGTCATGCCCGCCTTCTTCAAGAGTCCCCTCACCGTCGGGATCGGCGACTCCATCACGTCCTCAGGCTTGACGCCTCCCGTGTGATACGCTACAACCCTCGCCAGCGGCTTCGCACCCACGGCCTCCGCCCGCTCCTCAGATGCGACCACCAGCGCCGACGCGCCGTCGCTCAGCTGGGACGAGTTCCCTGCCGTCAGCACGCCGCCGGGCTTGAAGACCGGTTTGAGCCTGGCAAGCTTCTCGACCGTCGTGTCGGGACGCACGCATTCGTCGAAGTCGAACTTCACCATCTCGCCCGACGTAGTCTCGATCTCCACATCGACCGTCTCGTCGGCAAAGCGGCCTTCCTTCTCTGCCCTTGCCGCCTTCAGGTGGCTCTCATAGGAGTACTCGTCGGCCTGCTTCCGTGAGACCCCGAACTTCTCGGCTATCCTCTCGCCGGTCACACCCATGTGGTAGTGGTTGTAGACATCCCATAGCCCGTCGTTGATCATGGCGTCGAGAAGGCGCGCGTCCCCGTACCTGAGCCCCCACCTCAGTTCCTTCACGAGATAGGGCGCGCTGCTCATGCTCTCCATCCCGCCCGCAACGACGAATTCCGCGTCGCCGGCCTTGACCGCTTGGGCCGCGAGCATCACCGCCTTCATGCCCGATCCGCAGACCTTGTTGAGAGTGAAAGAGCCTACGGAAACCGGTATTCCCGCATAGATGGCCGACTGTCTAGCAGGGTTCTGTCCCAGCCCCGCCGAGATGACATTCCCCATAATGACCTCGTCCACCTGCCTGGGCTTGATACCCGAGCGGATGATGGCCTCCCTGACCGCCGCCTCTCCGAGACGGACCGCCGGGACCCCGACGAGGCTCTTTCCGAACTTGCCGATGCCGGTCCTGCAGGCCGAAAGAATCACGGGTTGCGGCATTCCTTTTGTCCGGCGTCTCTCGGAGGTTAATAACGCAATCTCCCTTCCGCCGCTGCGAGCTTTCACCGGGTGGCTCGCTTATTAACATGGCTGGATGAGCCATCCATAATGGACGGCATCAACCTCACCGGCACTCGCAGGGTGGCCGCCGTCTCGATGTTCACCGCTCTGGCTGTGGCCACCGACTACGCCATGTTCCCCCTGGCAGACGTCAAGCTCATGGATTGCATCGTCTTCGTCGCGGCCCTCACGTTCGGGGTCGGTGTGGGCGCCTCCGTCGGTGCTCTCACGTGGCTCATCTACGGGACGGTCAATCCTCTCGGCGCTGACACGGGACCCCTCCTGCTCCTGCTCATCCTCTCCGAGATGGTCTACGTCGCGTTCGGATATGTGGCAAGGAGGCTCCTCTCCGCGGGAGAGAGCATCCCGGCCAGGAGTCTGCTCTGGGGTTCGTTCGGCCTCGTGGGAGCCTTCGCCTACGACTTCAACACGATATTTACCCCCTATCTCCTGACGGGGCAATCGGTCAGCGTCAGCCTCGCAGAGATGCTGCCCGCGGCACCGTTCATGCTGGCCCACGAGGTGAGCGACTTCGTCTTCTTTGCGACCGTGGCGCCGCTGCTCTACGTAGCGGTGAGAAAAGCCGCCTCGGGACGAGCCCTGAGGGTCGAGGGTGCGCCCTCAACCGGAACGCTCGAAGCCGAGAACGTCCGATAGCGCGCCGACCCTCTGTCTCTTCGGCCGGAACCTTACCACCACCCTGCTCCCTACCCTCGCGCTGCCGATGAGCGTGTGCACCAGTCCGCCCTTCACGCCGTCGAACTCGACGTAAGCGAACGTACGGGCCCCCCTCGCAAGGGCCCTGACGACGCCCGCGGGTCTCACTCTTACCGATTTCGTGACCTCTGCGTAGCAGTCGACGCAGTACATCCTGAGCGGGAGCGAGGTCAGCCCGCAGCTCGGGCAGAGCCCAGCCAGTATCTCTCCGTCCCTGAGGCCGCGAAGGAACTTCTCTCCTGCCACCCCTGCGGTGTACTCGTAGCGGAACGGTATCGTGTCCTCCCAGGCCCGGACCTCCGAACCGGCTGCGAGCCTTTCCGTGATGGGCACGTTCATCTGCCTCCGAGCGGCCTGAAATGTACGATGTCCGTGATGGCGCCGGAGCGGTCCTCCACCTTCTTCCATACCGCCTGCACCCTCATCCCTATCTTCACGTCCTCCGGGTCAACCTCACCGAGCAGATGGAGTATCCCCATCATGGGTGAGGCACCGTCGACCTCAACCACTGCCACGATGATCGGGTCTTGCCTGCGACTGGCGTCGAAGTTGACATAGGCGATGGAGTAGGTCACGACCCTCCCGGTGTCGCGGAGCTTCACCCAGCCGTCGGTCGGCCTGAAGCACAGCTCGCAGTACATTCGAGGCGGTACCATCACCCGCCCGCATCCGTCGCACCTCCTCCCCCAGATCTCTCCCTCCTTGAGACCCTTCAGGTAGCGGCCCGTCGCGACACCCGAGGTCCAGGCGTACTTCAGCTCGGCCTGGTAGTGCGTCATCAGGTAGCTGTTCGCTTCGATGTCATCGTGCGTCACTTCGGTCCCCGGATATCTGGAGACCTTGGAGCTCAAGTCAATGCACCCTTGGCGGCGAGACGAGCCGGCGTCATTTTTTAATCTTCCTCGAGAACTCGATGAAGTAGTCCATCGAGTCGGGGTTCTTGAGCGAGCCCGGGTTGTAGACCTTCGACGGCTCGGCGCCGAGGAATATCCTCCTCACAGGGACCTCGAGCTTCTTCCCGTTGATGGTCCTTGGTATGTCGGGCACTGAGAATATATCGTCGGGGACGAGCTTCGGGGAGAGCTCCGTCCTTATCTTCCGTCTGACCTCGTCCCTCAAGCGGTCGTCGAGCTCAGCCCCGCCTCTCAGGACCAGGAACAGCGGCATGTAGGACCGCCCCCCGAGGAACTCCATGTCGACGACGAGGCTGTCTGACACCTGCGGAATCGATTCCACGACCCGGTACATCTCGCTCGTCCCCATCCGGACCCCCATCCTCTTGATCGTGGCGTCCGACCTGCCGTAGATGACGCAGGACCCGTCCGCGTTTATCCTGATCCAGTCGCCGTGTCTCCAGACGCCAGGGTACACGCCGAAGTAGCTCTCCCTGTACCTCGCGCCCGTCTCGTCGCCCCAGAAGAAGACCGGCATCGACGGCATAGGCTGCCTTATGACGAGCTCTCCCATCTCGTCTATGACGGAATGTCCTTCCTCGTCGAACGCAGCCACGTCGGCGCCAAGGTTCCTGCACTGGATCTCCCCCGCCCTGACGGGAAGGACCGGACATCCTCCGACGAAAGCCGTGCAGAGGTCCGTTCCTCCGCTTATCGACGCCAGCCACACGTCACTCTTCACTCGAGAATACACCCACTCGAAGGCGTCAGGCGTTAGCGCAGAACCCGTTGAGCCGAACCCCCTGAGCCTGCTCAGGTCGTGGTTCTCGCACGGCTCATACCCGCTCTTCATCATGGCGCCGACATACGCCGCGCTCGCGCCCATGAAGGTAATCCCGGACTCCTCAGCGAGCGACCAGAGGGCTTCGGGACCCGGATGGAACGGGTCCCCCTCGTACAGCACTATGGTTGAGTCGAGTAACAGGGCACTGACGAGGTAATTCCACATCATCCATCCCGTGGTAGTGTACCAGAACATCCTGTCCTCGGGACCCAGGTCGTTGTGGAACGACAGAGTCTTCAGGTGTTCCAGGAGCATTCCGCCGTGCCCATGGACGATGGGTTTCGGAAGGCCCGTGGTGCCGGATGAATAGACGACGTACAGCGGGTCCCCAAAGCCAAGCGACTCGAAACCCAGGGCTCCCGTCCGGCCGCTCGAAAGGTCGCCCCAGTGGAGGGCTCCGCGCGCCGGGCCCTCACCGCCCGCAGTGATGATGTGCTCGATGCTTGGGATGGCGTCCCTGATCTGTGCAACCGCATCCGTCTTGCTGACAAGCTTGCCCTTGTAGGTGTAGCCCTCTGTGGCTATGAGTATCTTCGGGGCTATCTGCTTGAATCGGTCGACCGCGCTGACGCTCCCGAAGTCGGGAGCACAACTCGACCATACGGCACCGATGCTGGCGCAGGCGAGCATCGAGATGACCGTCTCCGGGACGTTCGGAAGATAGGCGGCGACCCTGTCACCCTTCCCCACCCCGAGTCCGCGAAGGGACTCGGCGAATGCGGCCGTCTTCTTTCCCACTTCGTCCCAGCTGAGCGCCCCGAGCTCATCGCCCTCGGTCTTGGCGAGGATGGCCGTCTTGCCAGGATCCCTCCCCGAGAGTACGTGCTCTGCGTAGTTTAGCTTAGCACCGGGGAACCAGCGCGCACCGGGCATGACCCTCCGCTCCAAGACTGCTGAATACGGCTCAGCTGATTTGACCTCGAAGTACCTCCAGACAGAGTCCCAGAACTCCTCCAGCTCCTCGACTGACCACCGCCATAGCTCAGGGTAAGGAGCCGGCTCGATGTCAAGCTCGGCCTCGAGCCATCTCGCGTAGCGGGTTATGTTTGCCCTGTCGATGCCATCGGAGGTCGGCTCCCAGAGTACCTTCGCGGTCGTCACACGAAAACTCCGCTGCGCCGTAGAACGACCCGATATTTGAGTATCCGATCGACCTCTTGAAACGCGAAGGGTCTACGGAATCCGACGACCTGCATTCCCCGATTCGATGAAGCGGAACGGGCCAAGATGGGATAGGACGAATGGCTTCCGTGACGGCTAGCCCTTCATTGTTATGACGGTTCCGCACTGCAGAAGGTCACCCCAGGCCTGCGCCAGGCCCCTTTCGGCGCGCTTGCCCCTGACCTGCCGCCTCCCCGCCTCCCCCCTGAGCTGCCAGAAGACCTCGCACACCTTCATCATGCCCGCCGCGGCGATCGGGTTGCCGACCCCCAGGAGCCCTCCCGAGGGGTTGACCGGGAACTCCCCGTTGCGCTGCGTCACTCCCTCTCTCGTCAGCCTCGGCGCCTCGCCCTTCTTCGCAAGGAGCAGCCCCTCCATGTGGTGGAGTTCCTTGTAGTCGAACGGGTCGTACACTTCGGCGAAGTCCAGCTGCCTGCGGGGGTCCTCTATCTTGGCCATCTTGTACGCCATCCTGGCCGCTCGCTCGACGTATGCGGGGTAGCAGAGTTCCCTGTTGGTCCAGTACTGGGTGTCCACGTTCCACCCCACGCCGTCTATCCAGACGGGGTCCTTGGTGAACTTGCGAGCGACGTCCTCGGAGACGAGCACCGCCGCCGCCGCCCCGTCTGATGGCGGAGAGACGTCGTACCGCTTCACGGGCCACACTATCTTCTCGCTGTTCATCACGTCGTCCACGGTGATCTTGGAGGCGATCTGCGCGCAAGGGTGGTCGAGCGCGTTCATCTTGTTCTTGACAGCGACGAGCGCGATATCCTCCTCGGTCACGTTGTGAGCGTGCATGTACCTCCTCATCTCGAGCGCGAAGATCCAGAGCAGGGTGACACCCAGCGGCCTCTCGGTCGTATGGTCGAATATGCTCCAGAATGCAGACTGCGGATGAGGACGGAGGGGCGACATCTTCTCTTCCCCTACGACGAGACACGTGTCGAAGAGCCCCGAGGCCACGTGCCACCATCCGCCGACCGGCGTGAATACTCCGGTGCCGCCTCCCACGTAGACGCGCGTGTTCGCCCTCCCTACGCCGCCCGCGCCTTCGATCAGGTACTCTCCCTTCATGTGGACTCCGTCGAAGGCGTCCGGGGCGGTCCCGATCACGACCGATTCGACGTCCTTCATGCTCATCCCGGCTGCCTCCAGGGCCATCCGCGAAGCCTCGTACGAGAGTTCTCGTCCTGTCTCCAGCATGCGCCTCCTGAACAACGTCATCCCGGCTCCGATGACCGCCACTCTTCTCTTGATCATCTCATCATCTCGATAGCAGGGCGACGCCGCCGGTCGCCGTCGGAATTCCCCTCCAAGACTGGACGAGCGCGGTTCTGGCATCCTTCACCTGGACCGGCCCCGCCTGGCCCTTCAGCTGAAGATAGCACTCGAGAAGGCGATGGATGGCGGAGGCCTCAAGCAGGTTACCCACTCCCAGCGCGCCTCCGCTCGGATTGAGGACGGGCCCTGCTCCCGCGATGACCCTCCTCGTCTCCGACTTGCTCCCGGCGATTGAGTGAAGGTGCTGTAGGGCCTTGTACGAAAATGTGTCATCTACCTCGAGGAGGTCGAACGCCCGGAGGTCTTTCTTCTTGCCTGCGCGCCTCATGGCCTTCGAATAGGAGTCCTTGGCATAACCCGCAGCCGAGAAGCCACCCCCGTCGAACCACGGCAGCGACGAGCTCCAGGCTACGGCGTCGAGGTAGACTGGGTCACACCTGTTCTTCCTCGCCCATCTCTCCGACGCGAGCACCAGGACGATCCCTGCCTCCGCGAACGGCGCTCTGTCGAACTTCCTCAGCGGAGACGATCCCGCTGACGCGTGCGCTACCTCATCCTTCGAAAGGCTGGCACCGAAGCTCGCCCTTGGGTTGTGCATCGCCCTCCTCTTCGACGAGACCACAATCTCGTCCACCTCTTCGACCTTGTAGCCAGTGCTCTTCAGGAAACCGTCCATCTCGAGCGCAGCCAGGGTGTCGGTGTCTACCCCCAGGGGCCTCATCAGGGTGGGCTCCTGTCCGAGGTCTTCTATCTGCTTCTTGCTAAGCGCGTCCGCCGCCTTGCTGTGGGCCTCCAGCACCACGACGTCAGCGACCCCCGCGAGGACGTGCATGGCTGCGTTTCCGATTCCGGTAATCGCATCGGCGGGGATTGTACAGAGCGGCCTGCCCGCCGCGCCTATCTGGTCGGGGACCATCTCGTCCGTTATGCTCCAGCCCTCCCAGAGGTCCTCCGTGCAACAGATGAACGAGCCTACGTCCCTGCGCGGGTCGACCGATGCGTCGTCGTAAGCCCTGGAAGCCGCCTCGAACATGAGCTCGCGGGTCGAGAGGTCCGAGACCAGAGGTCTGAACCCCTCATAGCCTGCGCCGATGATGGCTACGCGCTCCGGCATATCCCTCGGGGTCTCGTCCTCCCCTGCTCCAATAAGGCTTTGCGCCCCTTGCATGCCTTAAAAGACCGACAAAGGGGTCTCGACGCGCGTTGACCGCTCGTCTCGCTCTGGGGTTCAATCCGGTCCTCCCCGTGAGGGACGCTGTGAGGATCAGCCAGAAGGCCGAGGCGCTGGGGTACGAGTCGGTCTGGTTCCACGAAAGCCTTTACCAGCGCGACGTCTTCACGTACCTCACCTCGGTACTTCTCTCGACGTCGAGGATAGTCGCCGGCTCGGGGGCGATGAACACGTTCACAAGACACCCACTCACCGCCGCCGCGACCTTCGCTTCGCTGAGCGAACTCTCCGGCGGACGGGTAAGGATGGGACTGGGTCTGGGTAGCTTTCCGACCATCCCGAACATCGGCTACAGGATATTCCCGGTCTCCGAGACGCGCCCTCTCCGCAGGATGAAGGAGTATGTTGAGGTCCTGAAGAGCTTCTGGTCGGGAGAGAAGCTGTCGTTCAAGGGGGAATTCTTCACGGCGGAGAACCTGCGCTCGGACTTCAAGCCGGGCCATGTCGTGCCTCTCTACATCGCTTCGCTGTCGCCGATGATGCAGTCGTACGCCGGATCGAACTCGGACGGAGCCATCCTCTCGCCAGCCCTGGCCACCACCGAGACGACCTCCACGATGGTTGGCAACGTGAGAAGGGGCGAGACCCAGGGGAAGAAGGCCGTCGACAAGGTGTCATACCTGCTCACCTCGGTCGACGAGGACGGAAAGAGGGCGCGCGACGTCATCAGGAACTTCTACTTCTTCCTCTACCAGCTATCCGATGTGATCAAGCCAGGGGTCCTCGAGCCGTACGGAGTAAGAACAGAAGAGCTGGACCGCTTCCGAGCCGCCTGGCGGAGCGGTTCGCCGGACGCCAGCAGCCTTGTCCCCGCTGCGGCGATCGACGCCCTCGCGGTGGCCGGTAACCCCCGGGAGGCGGAGGCGCGGATAGAGGAGTACAGGAGGGTCGGGGTCGACCTTCCCGCGCTCATGCCCATTGGAAACGTTAATTATGCGATAGAATCGCTGGCGCCTAGTTAGGCATGCCGGGTTCTTCAATGAACGAGAGAATCGGCCTGTTCTTCCGGTTCACGAGGGTCCAGTTCCTTCCGGTGGTCTTCGCTCCACTAACCGTCGGCACGGCCGCTTCGTGGTACGTCTCCCACTCGCTCGACCTGACCCTGCTCGTCCTTCTCTTCCTCGGGAGCGCAACGCTTCTCATAGCATCGAACTCGATAGACGACGTCTACGACTACCTCAACGGAGTGGACCAGGCCTCCGAGAGGCTGTTTCCGAAGGAGTTCCCCGGTTGGAAGCCCATCCCGCGCGGCCTGATGTCCGTGGGTCAGGGCTTCGCCATATCCTTCGCATTCTACTTCGCCAGCGTGTCCATCGGAGTCTACCTGGCCTTCGCTGTGGGGTGGGTCGCCCTCGCGATCGCCATCCCGGGGATCCTGCTGAGCTACTTCTACGTCGCTCCTCCGCTCAAGCTTGACTACAGGGGCCTCGGGCTGGGCGAACTGTCGATATTCTTGGGCTTCGGCCCGATACCGGCTCTGGGCGCTTTCTACGTCCTGACCCGCGGGCTGACAGCTCTGCCGATTTTGCTCTCCATCCCCTGCGGAATGTTGACCGTCGACGTGCTCCTAACCCACGACATGATATTCTACGAATCGTACAAGGAAGCGGGCAAGCGGTCTCTCACGGTGGTGCTGGGGCGGGTCAAGGCCGAATGGCTGACGGTGGCCCTCGGCGCCACCGCGTACGCGGTTTCGCTCTCTCTGGTGGCTCTGCGAGTCGTCCCCCTCGGATGCCTTCTCGTGGTGCTCGCCCTCCCGCTCTTGCTTAGACGCGGCCTGCCGACCGGGAGGGAGCGGGCACCGCCGGAGTACGGACTGAAGACCCAGGACCTCTTCCTTCACAGCGTAGCCTTCAGCATGCTGCTGGCGGCAGGGCTGCTCATCTGAGGCCGGAACGTCCGTGGCAGTGACCGCCCGGTACGGCGCACGCAAGCTCACCCTTGCCCTCGCGGTCGTCCTCGCCTCGATGGCTGCCCTCTTCCTGCTGCCCTCCTCCCGCTTCGTCGCCGCGACCTTCGCCTCGATGACCTGCATGATTCTTGCGACGTACCTTGTGACGAGCTACCTCGGCCTCTTCCGTCCCCGACCAGCGACGGTAGCCTTTGGCCTCGTCTCGGCGGTCGCGCTCTACCTCGTGTTCTACCTAGGCAATCTGGGAATCCAGGCCCTCCACCCCTTCGGCCTCAGCGCGTCCTCTGAAGGCTCCATCTATTCCCTCATCGCCTCTCCAGCGAATCCGCTGTACCTGCAGGTTTCCGTGCTCGCCTTCGACGCCGTCGGATACGAGTCGTTCTTCAGGGGGGTCCTGCAGGGCAGGCTCGAGCCGAGGTTCGGGACCGCGTCCCCCTTCCTCGTGGCTCTGCTCGATGCATCGATACACCTCCTGACCCTCAACCCTCTCTGGGTGGTCACCACCTTCATCGCCGACTCGTGCTGGGGCGTGACCTACTACTACTCGAAGGACCTGTCGTCCAGCATGCTCAGCCACTTTGTATGGGACCTGGCGATATTCGTCGTCTTCCCGGTCGGCTGAGACTGGAAAGCGTTTAATCGGGGGCCTCGTACGTCCCCTGACTTTTCGTTGAAGCTCTTCCAGACGGAACACAGGAGGGCCCTGCGCGCCTTCTATGGGGAAGGACACGCAGCCTTCTCCACCCTCCTGGAGTCTCTCGCCGGCACGCTCGAGGCTGAGGTGGCACCCTCGTCAGCTCGCTTCGACGCAGATTCGGGCGGCATCTCCTCCGCGAGGCGACGGCTCTTCGAGGCCGGCCTCTGCCGCATGCCCTTCGACTCCCACGGGGGCCTGTCTCTCCCGTTCGGGGTCTACTCCCTCGCGATGGAGCTCGTCGGCGCGGCAGACGCTCCCACGGCCATGAGTCTCGGCATCCACAACACCGTCGCAGACGGGGTGTTCAGGTACGGCAGCGAGTCCCAGAAGAAGGAAGTCTTCGAGGACCTGGTCTCGGGCAAGAGGCTGGCCTCGTTCTCCCTCACAGAGCCGTCTTCGGGTTCCGACGCCAGGGCGATGAGTACGACCGCGACCAAGACGGGCTCGTCGTACAGAATCACGGGGACGAAGACGTTCATAACGAACGCGGGCGAGGCAGATGTCTACTTCGTCGTCGCGAGGTCGGAGAAGGGGCACTCTGCCTTCCTGGTCGACGGCTCTGCTCCTGGCCTGTCTGTCGGCGCGGACATCCCGAAACTCGGCATGAGAGGCTCCAGGACTGCGGAGGTCCGGATGGATGGGTGCTCCGTACCGGCGGAGAACCTCGTCGGAGAGGATGGGCGAGCCTTCGAGTACGTGAAGAGCATGCTCAGTGGCAGCAGGATAGTCATGGGGTCGATATGTGTGGGGATAGCCCTGGCGGCCTATCGCAAGGCCCTTCATTATGCGACGGAACGGAAGCTCTTCGAGAAGAAGCTCTCCGACATGCAGATGACACGCGAGAGGGTGGCCGACATGCGCGCGGGGATCAATTCCTCCCGCAGCATGTGCCTGTACGCTTCTAGGATTAAGGAGACCGGGGAAGACTATGGTTCCGAGGCGGCCCAGGCCAAGATAATCGCGACCGAGACTGCGTCCAGGGTCTGCGACCAGGCGATACAGCTGTTCGGCGGATACGGATACACCAACGCCGACGTCCACAGGCACTGGAGGGATGCCCGGCTCCTGACGATAGGGGAGGGGGCCTCTGAGGTGCTGCGGCTGATAGTCGCCAGCATGGAGCTCGGTGGTGCCGCATGAACATAGCCGTCTGCGTGAAGCACGCGGTAGACGAGGGTGAGCTGAGGGCCGACACTTCTGGGAGGCCGCAGCTGCAGGGCGCGCTCTCGAAGATGGGCAGCTTCGACCGGAACGCAGTCGAAGAGGCGATACGGCTCAAGGAGTCGAACGGCGGCTCGGTCACCGTCGTCTGTCTGGGCGGAGCCGACTCGAAGAAGACCCTCAAGGAGGCGCTTGCGATGGGTTGCGACAAGGCCTTGGCTGTCGCTTCGGCCAGGGCCCTCGATGCACTCGCCACCTCATACTATCTTTCGCGCGCCCTGAAGAAGGCCGGCCCGTTCGATGTCGTGCTACTCGCGGAGGGCGCGTCTGATACTTACCACGGCCTCGTCGGGCCGATGCTCGCCAGATGGCTAGGCCTGCCCTTCCTCGGCTTCGCTAGGAAGGTGGAGGTCAACGGGAGCAAGGTCCGGACCGAAGCCGCGCTCGAGGACAGGGCCGAGTCTTACGAGACCGTCCTTCCCGCCGTGATATCTGTCGTCAGCGAGGTGAACACCCCGCGCTACCCGACCCTTCTCCAGATAATGCAGGCCGCCAAGAAGCCCATGGAAGAGGTGACCGTCGAGTCGCTCACGGACGAGGGCGCGCCGAAGTTCGGCGTCACGGTGGGTGACGTCGTCGTCCAGTCGGTCGACAGAAAGAAGTTGGTCTTCGAAGGTCCGGCGGAGGAGACATCGCGCAAGCTCATCGACGCTCTCCGGAAGGAGGGACTCCTCTGATGGACGTCCTGGTCTTCTCGGAGAATCCGCATCTTGCGGCGGAGCTCCTCTCAGCCGGAGCGGGTCTGGCGGCCGCCTCCGGAGGAAGGGCCTACTCTGTGGAAGCAGACTCCGTCCGTCAAGGGACTCACGGAAACGCGCTCCTCCTCAGGTCCGAGGTCCCCCTCCTGGGTGACCCAGCCCTGCTTGCGGAGGCTATCTCCGCGGCGAGGAAGACCAAGGTCGCTCCTGTCGTTCTCATCGGGTCGACCAAGACGGGTCGCATGGTCGCGGGCGGCCTTGCGGTGCTGGACCAGCTCTGCGTCCTGAGCGACGTGAGGGATCTGAGGGTGGATGGCGGACGCCTGACGGGTACCAGGGGTGTCTACGCGGGCAAGTTCAACGCCCTGGTCGGAGGACCACTGCCGTCGATAGCACTCATACCTCAGGGCTCGTACGAGCCCTTTTCCGAGCCGTCTGGACCTGTCGAGGAGGTGCGGGTCACGACCGGCCCTCCAAAGGTATCGCGGGAAGAGCTCCGCTCTTCGGCCAAGTCGTCCCTCGACCTGAGAGGAGCAAAGGTCATCGTCGCCGCGGGACGAGGCCTGAAGGCCAAGGAGGACCTTGCCATCGTCCAGAGACTCGCGGACGCCCTCGGCGGAGTCATTGGGGCGTCCAGGCCTCTTTCATCCGACTTAGGCTGGCTGGGCGAGGAGTACCACATCGGCCTGACAGGCGTCTACGTGCATCCGGACCTCTACGTCGCCGTCGGCATCTCCGGGCAGATCCAGCACGTCGCCGGCATCCGCGACTCGAAGGTCATCGTCGCGATAAACAGGGACAAGCAGGCGCCGATATTCCAGGTCTCGGACTATGGGGTCGTGGGAGACCTCTACGAGGTCGTGCCGGCGCTTCTCAGGGCGCTCGGACGTCCGTAGGACGTGACTCGACCAGCCCCTCCGCAACTATCTCCGCGACGTCCCTGACGTCCATCTGGACCCCCGAGGCCCTGGTGGAGTCCTCGAACATCGACATGCAGAACGGGCACTCGGTCGCTATCCTGCGCGCACCCGTCCCGGCAGCCTCTTCGGTCCTGATCCCTGCGATGCTCTTCTGCTGTGGCACCTTGTACCAGTAGTTGGAACCTCCGGCGCCGCAGCAGAACGTCTTCTCCCCCTTGCGCTTCATCTCGTGCAACTCGGTCCCGGCGGTCCTCAGCGCGGACCTCGGCTCTTCGAAGATGTTGTTGTACCTCGCGGCATAGCAGGCGTCGTGGAGCGTGACAGAGACCTGTCCGACCTTGTCCGGAGAGAGCCTGAGCCTTCCCTCCCTGACGAGGTCTGATATGAGCTGGGTGTGATGGACCACCTGGTAGCTCCCCCCGAACTGGGGGTACTCGTTCCGTATGGTGTTGAAGCAGTGCGGGCACGAGGTGATGACCTTCCTGACCCCGTACGAGTTCATCCTCTCTATGTTCTGTGCGGCGAGCTCCTGGTACCTTGCCTCCTCCCCAAGCCGTCTGGCGGGGTCGCCAGTACAGAGCTCTTCGCTTCCCAGGATCGCGAACGATACTCCGGCGCTCTTCAAGATGGCGGCCAGCGACTTTGCGACTCTCTGAGCTCTCTGGTCGAACGAAGCAACGCATCCCACCCAGTAGAGGTACTCTGCGTTCGGGTTCGTCGAGAGTGTGTCGATGCCGTTGTCCTTCGCCCACTCGCCCCTCGACCTGCCGTCGAGACCGAAGGGGTTCTGGTTCCGGCTCAGGTTCTGCAGGAGCGTCGACTTCTCCCTGTCGAGCTTCCCCTCTCCGGTCAGCTCCCTCCTCAGGTCGTACACTATGTCTACGTGCTTCACCGCGACGGGACACGCGTTCACGCAGGCTCCGCACGACGTGCATGACCAGAGCTCATCCTCTCCAACCGTGGCGAGGGGTTGGACGTCCTGCCCCTCTCCGCCTTCAAGCAGGCTCAGCTTCCTAACGAGGACCCTCGGCGAGAGGGGCCTTCCCGCAGCGGTCGCAGGGCACGCCGACTCGCACGCCCCTATCTCGACGCACGAGTTGTACGACATCCTCTCGAAGGAAGCGAACTCGGACAGCTTCTTCGCCCCCACCCTGACCTCGGATGCGTCGACCCTTCCCTCCAGGATGTCGCTCAGCTTGAACGGAGTCCTCATTGAAGGGAGTGGTCTGTCGAAGCCAGCGAGCAGGTTGAGCGACGGCTTGACGTAGTAGACGATGAGCAGGGCGTTCCTCGCCACGTTGAGCCCGGCGTGCACTATCGCGAGCTGGGGGTACCAGGCGAGGACAAGCTCGGCGGCGGTCAGTGCTATCGCAAACATAAGGACCAGCTGAACCGCCGTGGAGGCCCGTGAGAATTCTACGCTCGAGTGCAGGATGTCCTTCTCGACGCGCTTACTCTGCGCGAGCCTCTGGACCCTCCAAGCGAATGCGGCCCCCAAACCAACGATGAGCGGGAGCGAGAGCAGGAGGAGCAGGAGCCTGAGGAGAGGGACGATGCCGAGCACGGGGTCCAGTACCGCTATGACGATTGACAGACCGACTCCCAGGGCGATAGAGAGATGCATCATGAATACGGGGTCGCCGGTCGCGAGGCGCTTCGCCTCATCCTTCGTAAGCAGCAGGAGCCGACCCGCCCCGACGGCAATCTTCTCCTTCCGAGCACTGACTGCGAGCGCGAGGACTGTCGCGAGGACGCTTCCGAGCGAGACCGCGTAGACTACCGGATATGCTGCGGCGAGCAACACCAAAGGTACGGGGCGGTGGGCCCGCTGGCTCCTAATAATCTTGCTAAATGGTCAGGCGGGGCTTCTCTTCTCTAAGGGACGGAGGTCCCTTCTCCGGACTATCTTGCCTCCCCCCGTCGGGAGCGCTCTCATCACGTCGTCGAGGGAGTTGGTTCCAGCACCCTCGCCGTAGAGTTTCTTGAGCTCGACGAACACCTTCTTGGCCGTATCCGATGACTTCTCGCGACTTGGTACAAGAACGAGATATGCCTGAGAGTACGTCATCAAGGCCTCCTCAGGACCGGATGCGACCCGCCCGCCTGAGTCAATCCCGACCGCCAGCTCGATGGGATTCTTCGTCACGAAGTTCTTCTTCCCCTTTATCGCGAACGAACCCCTCGCGAGGTACTCTCCGCTCGGCGCGCTTCCGCTCACCTGGTCGGGCAGCACCCAGTAGGCGTCGGCCGCCGCCAGACCCGACTTCCAAGCGCTGCTGAACGAGGCGGTGGCCTGGCCCAGCTGTCTTATCTCGGCCGCGGTCTGAGCCGCGCCCCCCTTCAGGATGAAGAAGGGTGAGCCGAAAAGGTCGGCGTGGTAGGCCACATCCCCCTCCTCCATGTGTTTCTTCACGAGTATCGTGTTCGACTGTGCATCCCTCCCGCCGACCGCGAGCTTGCCCTCTGAGGTGAAGAACCATCGGAACTTCTCGTACCACTCCTTCCGCTGTCGAACTACAAGCCTGACGGTGCTCTTGGGCGCGACCTTCTTGGTCCTCTTGAGCCTCGACTGGAGGGTCTCCGCCGCCTGCTGGATGCGCCTCACCTCCGCCTCCGCCGCCTTCGCTTCGTCGAAGAGAGACGACGACATGGCGGCCGTGGAGGACTGCGACTCCAACCTCTTCCTCAGAGCTGAGTCAACAGCTGCCTTCTGGATTGCGCCGACCGCCTCCTCGGGAGAGCCCGACCCTCCGACCTCAGCCGCGAGCTGCCTCATAGACGCAGCCTTCTTCCTCAGTCCCTCCATCTGGTCGTCCAGACGTTTGAGCGTTACCTCCATCTCCTTGGCCTCCCTTTCCTGCTGCTCCGGCTCGGACCGGTCGCCCGCCTCGATGAGAGCGTGCGCGAACGATTTGTCCATCAGCTCGCTGAGGGTCTCGGCTGTCTCGACCACCGTCCCGTGTGCTGGTTCGACTATCATCAGCTCGAGACCGGCGGGGCTCTCGACGACAGAGGGTACAGGGTGCTCGAGGCTCGAGAGCAGCCGTCCGACCACCTCCGCTATCTCTTCGACCTTTCCCTCCGGCAGCGGCGTCGGTTCCTCCTGCGGGACTGAGGCCTTTGACAGGATCTCGTCTACGTACCTCCTCGGCAGCGACAGGCCGCGGCCGACCGCCTTCCCGGCTGTCCTCTCCTTCGAAAGAAGTTCGGCGAGCGTGGCCGCGTCCACGTCCTCCAGCGAAGTCCTGTTCTGCGGTGGGGGAAGGTACGTCCTCCCCGCGGCCACGGTACGATGCTGCCCCTTGAACTCCCTCAGCGCCGAGATCACCATTCCGTCGGGCCGCATCAGCACGATGTTCCCCGGTGGCATCAGCTCCAGGACGAGCTGGACCTCCCTTTCTCCCCCGGAGAAGCGGAAGAAGAGCACTCGGTCAAGACCGAGCTGCGTCACGCTGTCCAGGCGAAGCCTCAGAAGTTCCTGTCTCAGTGACGTGGTAAACTCATTCGTCACGCCGTGAGCAGGCCTTGCCGTTATCCAGGCACCGAATGTGGGTGAGATTACGAGGTCCGCCTCCCCCTCGGGGTTTTTCATCCTGAAGACCTGGCTGTCGCCGAGAGAATGGATGCTCGAGACGTAAGACCCGGAGAGCTTCGATATCTCTCTCGTCAGCACCCTCATTTCTAGTCCTGAGACCTGCGCTGCCTTCGCGGGAGTGGACATGAGGGCCGCCAGCGCGTCCAAGCCCGGATGGCGTTATAACTATGCATCGTGGGATGCAACGTTTTATTTAGCCCGTTTAGGGTGGTGAGATTTCCATGGTGCGGCGTGGGCGGGTCTGGTAAAATCCTATGACCATCAACTATGCCGACCGGATATTCTGGCTGCGCGTCGGGTTCGGAGTGGTCTCCGGCGCCATCTCGGACATCCTCTTCGGTAGCGACTACGTCAGCGGCATCCTGCTAGCGGTGATAGTCTACCTGGTGACGTTCTACCTCGTGAAAGCGCTTTGGGGAAAGAAGATGAAACCCGAGGAACAAAGAAAGCTCTACACGACGGGACTGGGCTCCTTCGCCCTTCTGTTCCTGTTCTTCTGGATATTCCTGTTTACGCTGGGAGTGCACTCGCTGCATCTTTAGGCGCAGGTTTCGTCTTCGCCCACTTTGTGATCGTCTGCAGATAACCTCTGTCCATGTCGTCCATCGTGTGGGACTTTGGGATCCTTTCGGCCGCCCTCAGAATCTTTTCTGTGTCGGCCATCCTGTCGGTGCTCTTGTTCTCTATGACGTTCAGTATCCCGTTGAGAGCCAGCAGCGCTCCCCTGCCATACTCGGAGGAGATGTCCGGCACCAGGTGGTTGAACCTCTGTCGGGCATCCTCGGTCTTTCCCGCCGCGACAAGCCCGACAATGGCCTCGACTTCCTCCCTGAGTTGGCTCGTAGAAAGCATAACGACAGTGCCATGTCATACTTGGTTTAAATGCTTAATCCGCGAAATTCGTCTGACTCGCGGGTACAGAATCACATGATTTCTCACTCGAGGCCCCGGTCCGTGATGCTCAACCGCACCTCGGTCCTCGACAGGGCGGGCCTTGACGCCATCACGTACGTGCCGCTCCTGCGCAGATGGAGCTCCTTCTGTGAGAAGCGCCTGACAGTCTCGCCCCCGATCCCGACCTCTTTCTCGTACCCGGTATGGCCTACCGATGCAACCCTGTTCAGTGCTATGACCGCTCGGTCGTGAAGGAAGGCGTCCCTCGCCAGCGTGTTGAGGTAGGCGCCGAGCGCCGTCTGCCTCCTGCCGGTCATGGCACTGCCCGGGTATTCCAGCGTGAAGTTCTTCGTCAGCGTGTCGATCAGTATCAGTTTGCAGTTCCGGAGCTCCTCCCGTTCCCTGAGCTTCTTGACGGCGTCGAGCTGTCTCCTCGAGCTCTCGGCCCGGATGACAAAGACCGCTGACAGTACCGTGGCGTCCTCGACTCCCCTGCTGGCGCAGATGGAGGACAGCCTTTCGGGCCTGAATTGACCTTCCGT
>JAJYWC010000067.1 GCA_021791695.1 archaeon
CGTAGCGGTCAGGGTGGACGGAACCAGGAAAGAACTCCCCGTGGGCGATGTTCCTCCCGGCGTTGCCGTTCTGGACATAGGGAACAGGACGATCGACAGGTACTCGCGTCTGATCAAGGGGGCCGGGACGGTCTTCATGAGTGGGCCACCTGGCGCCTTCGAGTACGAAGAGTTCGGTCTGGGGACCGAGTCGCTGTTGAGGGCCATGGCGGGGTCCTTCGGGACGACGATAGTGAGCGGAGGCCACCTCTCGGCGGCACTCCACCGCTTCGGAGTCCATGAATCCATCGACCACGTCAGCACGGCGGGAGGCGCCCTCGTGCAGTACCTCGCCGGTAAGAGGCTCCCGCTGATGGACGCGCTCGAGCGGGCCGCGTTGAAGTGGGAACGATGATCAATGTGGGAATAAACGGCTACGGGACGATAGGACGGCGCGTAGCCGACGCAGTCGCCGCACAGAAGGACATGAAGCTGGTCGGTGCCACTAAGGTCAAGCCCGACTACAGGGCCAGGGTGGCGGTGCAGAAGGGAATACCCCTCTACGTGCCGAACCAGGAGGTCGCGGCCGCGTTCGACAGGGCCGGGGTGCCCTACGCGGGAGACCTTTCGAAGCTCCTCTCCGAGGTCGACGTCGTCGTGGACGCCACCCCCGAGCTAGGGGCCGAGTACAAGCCCGTATTCGAGAAGCACGGCAAGAAGGCCATCTTCCAGGGCGGGGAAGAACACGAGCTGACGGGCTTTTCGTTCGTCGCCCAGGTCAACTACACCGCTGCCAAGGGAAGGAAGTACGTAAGGGTGGTGAGCTGCAACACGACCGGGCTCTGCAGGGTGCTGGGGGCGGTCGACTCGGGCTTCGGCATCACAAAGGCCCGCGCGGTCCTTGCCAGAAGGGCGGCAGACCCGGACGAGGTGAGCAAGGGCCCCATCGACGCCATAGTGCCCGACCCCGTCTCCCTTCCGTCGCACCACGGACCAGACGTGCAGTCGGTCATGAAGAGCCTGAAGATAACGACCATGGCAATCAAGGTGCCGGTCACGCACATGCACCTGCACAGCCTGATTGCCACGGTCAGGGGAAGGCCCACGGAAGAGGAAGTGATCGGCGCACTCGAGAGCGCGCCGCGCGTGATGTTGGTCGACGGTAAGGCCGGCTTCAAATCGACAGCTCAGGTGATCGACTGGGCTAGGGAGGTCGGAAGGCCCAGGAACGACGTCTTCGAGGCGGTCGTCTGGCGCGACTCGGTCACTGTTGTCGACGATGAGGTCTACATGTTCCTGGGAGTGCACCAGGAAGCCATCGTGACTCCCGAGAACATCGACGCGATCCGGGCCGTCGCCAGCGAAGTGCCGGCCGAGGAATCGATGCGCACGACGGACGCCACCCTAGGGATCAGGCACCCGACCTAAGAGTGCCCCTCTATGGCGCGCGGCTTGTAGGGCTCTTCCAACCTCTTGATGTCGTCGGGGGAGAGCTTGACGTCCAGCGCCGCGACCAGTTCCTCGAGTTGTTCCACGCTCGAGAGACCCACAATGGGAGACGTTACCGCTGGTTTGTGTACTATCCAGGCCAGAGCCACCTGCGCCGGCGTGACCTTCTTCTCGCCGGCGACATCCATCACGCGGTCGAGCACGTCGAAGTCGCCCGGCTTGAAGAACCGCTGCTTCAGCAGCTGGTCGCCTTTGTACCGTCGCCCCGAGGCCTTCTTGTTCCGCTGGTACTTACCCGAAAGGAAACCCCGGGCCAATGGACTCCACGGGATCAGACCCACACCCCTGCTGATGCAGAGAGGGATCATCTCCCTCTCCTCCTCCCTGTATGCCAGATTGTAGTGGTTCTGCATGCTGACGAACTTTTCCAGCCCCAGCCGCTCGCTCAGGTCGAGCGACTCCGCGAACTGCCACGCCCACATGCTCGATGCGCCGATGTAGCTCGTCCTCCCGTCCTTCACCAGACCGTCCAGCGTGCTGAGCGTCTCCTGTATGGGCGAGTCGTAGTCCCACCGGTGGATCTGGTACAGGTCGACGTGGTCCATCCCGAGCCGTTCCAGCGAGCGCTTGATCCCGTCCCTGATGTGCTTCCTCGACAGCCCGCGGTCGTTCGGGCCCGGTCCCATGGGGTTGTAGACCTTGGTGGCTATGACGAGGTCGTTCCTGTGCCCCCTGACCACCCTTCCCAGCACCTCCTCAGACTTGCCGTCCGAGTACATGTCAGCGGTATCGAAGAAATTGACCCCCAGGTCCATGGCCCGTTTGATGATCGGAGCTGCCTTCTCGTAGCCGAGCGTCCATTTGAAGTATCCAGATTTGGCTCCGCCGAAGCTCATGCACCCGATGCAGAGCCTGGAGACCTTCAGGCCACTCTTGCCGAGACGGACGTATTCCATTCTTTTCTCAGGGCGTAGATGTGTACGAGGGGATTCTAAGCCTTCTGGGGGCCCTCGGCGATGCTCCTGAGAACGTAGCGCGGCGTCCGGAAGTCCTTTGTGAGCGTCTTGACCCGCTTCTTGACAAAGTCCGGGGGCTTCTTTCCGTGCACCACCAGCCCGATGAGCTCACCTATCTCCTCCATCTGTGCAGGACCCATGCCCATCCTGGTTACCTCGCAGGTGCCCACCCTGAGCAGGTTGTCAGAGATTATGTTGGACTCCTCCAGTCTCTTCGCCAGGAACTCGCTCTTGACTTTGTCGTAACCGAGCAGTACCTGGTGCGACCTGGAGTAGCCCTTGGCGGCGCCGCGCACGAGCACGTTGTTCTCGGCCAGTGCTTTGCCGAGCGCCTGAGAGTTTTTTATCACGGCCTGCGCGTAGGCCTTGCCGAACTGCATCATCTCGACGAGGGTCAGTGCCAGCGACGCTATGCGGTTCCAGTGCGCGTTGTCCACGACCATCGGCACGAGGTCCGTCGAGACCTTCCTGAAGACCTCATCGTTGTTTCCCATTATGATGCCCCCCTGGGGCCCCGGAAAGGTCTTGTGCGTCGAGCCTACCAGGAGCGAGCACCCCTCCCTGAGCGGGTCCTGGAACTCTCCGCCCGCGAGGAGTCCCATCACGTGGGAGCCGTCGTAGACGCACACGCAGTCGTCAGACGCGCTGGAGACCTCCCTCACGGGGTGCGGAAACGGTATGAAACTCGAGCCGAAGACTATCAGGTTGGGTCGCTCGGTCTCTATGAGTCTCTTTGCCTCCTTAGCGTCTATGTTTACGGCGACCCTATCGTAGGGGAAGTAGATGTTCGTCAGCCCGAGTATCCTTCCGAGTCCCTTCTGGGTTATTCCCTCATAGCCGCCGTCCTCCGGGTCGACCGACAGCACCTTGTCGCCCCGCCTTGTGAGCGCGAAGAGCACCCCCATGTCAGCGATGTGCCCAGAGAGCGGCCTGACGTCTGCGAACCTCGCGTTGAATACCTTCCTCGCGATGTCCTCGGCGAGCGCCTGGACCTCGTCGGTGAACCTCGAACCCCGGTAGTACTTGTCGGGTGCCGTGTACCGGTTACAAAAGTCCGTCGTGAGCATCCTCCGGGCTTCAGGACTGGCGAAATTCTCCGAGGGTATCAGGTTGAGGCACTCTGTGTTCCGCCACAGCTCGTGCTGCTTGACAGCGTTCTCCAGTCGCTCTAGGTAGTGATACGACAATTTTTACGAGCCGCGCTCCTCAGCCTACCGTATTT
>JAJYWC010000031.1:0-14269 GCA_021791695.1 archaeon
TGAAGTTCGACGCCTACTGCGGGGACACGGTGTACACCGGCGTCAACAAGATGTACGAGAAGGACCCCTCACTCAAGGACAAGCAGAGGTCCGTCCTGAGAGAGATAGAGAAGGGGAAGGGGGAGGTCAGCGACTACGCGCACTCGGTCGTCCTGAGGATCCTCGCGGACCAGCTCAGGACCTGCTGGAGGCTCGGCGCCAGGTACGACCTCCTCAACTGGGAGTCCGACATCATAAAGACAGGGATGTGGGAGCGCGTCTTCGCGCAGATGAAGGAGAAAGGGGTGGCCGTCCTTGAGACAGAAGGTGAGAACGCCGGCTGCTGGGTTATCAGAGACGAGGAGCTCGGGGACGAGAAGGTGCTCGTCAGGTCCGACGGGACGGTCCTGTACGTCGCGAAGGACATCCCGTACGCTGCGTGGAAGGTCGGACTGCTGGACGACCCGTTCAGGTACGACGTCTACGGAGAACAGCCGGGGGGGCCAACTCTCTGGACGACGACAGAAGGAACCGGGACGGGGGCGCATCCCAAGTTCGGCCGCGCGCAGCTCGCGATATCCGTCATCGACACGAAGCAGAGCAGGCTGCAGAAGATCGTGAGCAGGGTGCTCGAGCTGATGGGCGGGAGCGGCGCCGGGAGCTATCTGCACAGAGGTTACGAGGTCGTGGCGCTGTCAAAGAAGTCGGCCGAGTCTCTGGGAATCGAGACCGAGAAGGAGTTCGTGCACATGCAGGGGCGGAAGGGGCTCTACATCAACGTCGACACCGTGCTCGCAGCTCTTAAGGCCAAGGCGAGGGCGGAGACGAAGAAGCGGAGCCCTGAGGAAACGGATTCGTGGGTGGACGACGTCGCGGAGAAGCTTGCGGTGGCGGCGTTCAGGTTCGAGCTCGTAAAGCAGGACCCCGACAAGATGATCGCGTTCGACATCGAGTCTTCCCTGGAACTTCAGGGGGAGACGGGTCCGTACCTGCTTTACAGCTACGCCAGGGCTCGTCGGATAATCGGAAAGGCGGGAGTCGAGCCGTCCGTAGACCTGCAGACGGCCGCGAGACTGGACAAACCCAAGGAGGTCGAGCTCATCAAGGCCATGTCGATGTACGACAAGTCTGTGGCGGAGGCAGGCGAGTACCTCAGTCCGAAGGAGGTCGCGAGGTACGCCTACCGCCTCTGCTCGCTGTTCAACGAGTTCTACGAGACGGTCCAGGTGAACAGCGAACCGGACCCCAGGCTCAAGGAGGCGAGGCTGGCGCTCGTGGATGGTTTTGCTCTCACGCTCCGAGACTCGCTGCTGCTCATCGGGATAGAGACCCTCGAGAGGGTCTGACGAGCACATACTGAGGAGAAGCTAAAAACCCCTCCACGCCGAGGCGATAGTCGCAGCCCGATCGTCTAGCGGTCAAGGATAGGGGCCTCTGGAATAAGCCCGGAACGAGCCCAACAGCTCGGACGGAGCTTAAAATGGAGAAAGCCTCTGACCTAGGTTCGAATCCTAGTCGGGCTACCACTCAATAGCCTTCAAAACCCTGCTTACCGCGCACTCACAAAAGGCGGCCGTAGCGAGGCGAAGGTCAACCGGATAGAACTTTCGCGCGTGTGGCATTTTGCTGGAGCCCCTGAACCTGTTTCGAAACTTCTATTTTAGTCCGATTTAGTACATCCACAGATGGATTCAGCCTGTCGACGCATCGCTGGTCTGCTCTTTCATGACACCCAGACGTCACCGAGAAGCCTGGCAAAGCTCGTCGAGAAGTCCGGATTGGCGAGGTCCAGCGTGATGGCACACCTGAAGCACCTCGAGGGTCAAGGCCTGATCACCAAGGAGGAGATCCTTGGAGGCTCGGTCGGGAGACCGAAGATGCTCTACAAACCCACCCAGATGCTCATCAAAGGCGGTTCGGACTAAATCGGACTAAACTCGGCGTAATGAAATAGGTTCCCTATTCACTAACTATTTATCCGGCGTAGCCATATTCCCTGCCAGACCTCCGGGGATTGAACATTGGGCGACTATAGGCGGCGCGCGCCGGGAAAGAGCTCCATTCTGGCACTGTGCTTGCTCTCGGGCGTCACCCTAGGCATCCTCGCAATGCTGCGGATCAGTCCTCCTACCGGCCTCGCAACACCCACATTCACCTTCGTGAAGGAAGCGCAGGCGTCTCTCCTTATCGTCGCGTCGCTCGCGATCGTAGCGGCACCGTTGACCGCAGTCGTGAGGCAGAGGTTGGGCCGGGTCTCCGCAACTCTGGAGAGGCCTCTGCATCTGTCGAAGTTCGTTCGGGGTCCCGCAGCAATGGCTTTTGCCCTGGGGATATTCGTTTTCGCCTTCTGGGCCGTCGCGGACGTGCTGGGAGGTTACAATGGGTACAATTCGAGCTTCGTCGCGCATCCATATCTCCAGAAGGTCCTCTTCGCGTCAGGGCTGGTCTATCTTCGACCGCTCGACGCGGGCACTCAGGCCTCGATTTCAATCGCGATGGCAATCGCCGGCCTCGTCGTGCTCAGGTCCGGGAGAGGTCTTGGCCAGGCCATCAAGGATTCGTTCACGCTCTTCGCGGCACCCGTCGCGGCAATCTTCGAGCTCGCGCTCTGGTACTTCGCTCCCGACGACATGACGTGGCATGCAATCGATGCTCTCTGGGTCGGAGGCACTAACGACATGGGATGGCGGGCGCTAGATGTCGCTGGCGGCGCTTTCATCTTCAGCAACTGGTTGGTCCTTATGGTCGCCATCCTTCTCATTGCGTCCAGACTGCCGTTCCTGGGAGTTCCCTCTCAGCTTCTGTACCGTCGAGTGGGCGAGATAGCCGGAAGGAGGAAGAGCTTCCATCGGACCGCTTCTCACACTCCGTCGTCGTCCACGGTAGCGGAGGGACGAGAACGGTTGCGCGAGGAACGGTTAAACAGACATCCGACGCAATCTAGCGGCTAGATGGCCGCCGATGGCGACGAGCTGAAGAGGCGTATACAGGAGCTCAAGGACTCTCCTGGGTACAAGATTCATGCGGAGATGAACGACGCAAAGGCGAGCCTGCGTGCGGTCTCGAAGAACAAAGAAGAACTGGCCAGCGCAATCGAAGCCCTGAAGAGACAGTTCGTCGGGATTCCCTCGGTTGACCTGCAGAGCGGGACCGCCGAGCACGCTCTGGAAGACGTCGCACGGAGGATGGAGAGCTTCCTCTGGTCGGCGTCCGGCCTCCTCGATTACACGAGACGGCACAACCAGGCGAGATACGGCAGGAACGAGCTGGGGAGGGAGGTCCAGTCCGAGTTCGACCGGAAGTTCGTCTACGCCCCCGACCACAGGCTCTCGCAGGTGCTGAGGAACGTCTCGAACCACGTCGAGGTGCTCCAGCCGGCGCAGAGGCCGAAGATGGACTCACCGTATGCCATACCTGTGGGGCAGCTCCTAGCGTGGGACGAACTCCGAGACGACCAGAAGAAACTCCTGGAGTCGATGCCCGGGGAGTTCGACGTCGAGGGATTCGTGGAACGGTACTACAAGACGTTGGAGGATTTCTTCGGATGGCTGTGGAAGAAGCAGACCGAGGCGCACGCGGCCGAGCTCGGGCACGCGGACGAGCTGAGGGTCAGCGCGAAGGAGCTCTACGACAGAGTGTTCCCGCCGGCCTAGAAGCTACCTTGGCTGCACGGCCAGCCATTCGAGCACGGCAGCGGCGCCATAGAGCTTGTTCTCTCCCTGTTTCCACACGATTGAGCGAGGACCCTCTATCACATCATCGGTAATCTCGAGGCCGCGGTGGGCGGGCAGGCAGTGCATCACGCTGACGTCGGGCTTCGCGACCTCGAGGAGCCTCGCGTTCACCTGATAGGCCTTGAACGCCCTCAGGCGCCGTTGCTGCTCCGCCTCCTCGCCCATGCTGACCCAGACGTCGGTGTAGATGATGTCGGCACCTCGGGCGGCCCTGGAGGGGTCGTCTACAATCTCGATGGTGCTCCCGGTCGACATGGCGACCTGCTGGGCCTTCTCGAGGATCGCCTCGTTGGGACGATATGCCTCCGGGCATCCGACCGAGATGTTCATCCCGACGATAGCTGAGCCCATGACGAGTGAGTTGCAGACGTTGTCTCCGTCCCCGATGTAGGCGAGCTTCAGTCCCCTGAGCTTGCCCTTCGCTTCCACTATGGTTAGAAAGTCGGCGATTATCTGTGTGGGGTGCTCCAGCGCGCTCAGAGCGTTGACCACGGGTATACCCGAGAACTGCGCGAGCTGTTCCACCGTCTCCTGCGCGTAGACCCGGGCCACGATGATGTCCAGGTAGCCTCCGAGTATCCGCGCCGTGTCCTTCACCGGCTCCCCCCTGCTGAGCTGGAGTTCGTTCGCTGAGAGATACAGAGAATGGCCGCCTAGACGGAGGGCGCCGACCTCGAACCCCGTCCGCGTCCTGGTCGACGGCTTCTCGAAGAGCAGCCCGACGACCTTGCCCCTGAGCGAGGATATCTCCTGCCCGGCCCTGATCTTCTTCTTCAGCTCCCCCGCCCTTGTCAGGAGAGCGTCCAACTCGGCCGCCGAGATGTCGGACATAGAGAGCAGGCTTCTCATGCGCGTGCCATCGCCGTGACCCCGCCTGTATTTGAGAGGCGCGGATGCGACTGCCTCGAACTCGCCTATGCGACCATCGGTATCTTCGCCAGCGACTCCTTCAGCATCGCCTCGTCGGGCGAGTAGTCGATGAGCTTTCCGTTGATCTTGTCTTCGTAGGCCTTGAGGTCAAGCAGCCCATGGCCGCTCAGGTTGAAGAGTATCACCTTCGCCTCGTTCTTCTCCTTGCACTTCAGAGCTATGTCGATAGCCCCCTTGACTGCGTGGCTGGTCTCGGGAGCCACGACCACCCCCTCGGTCCTCGCGAAGGTGATGGCCGCGTCCATCGCTTCGTTCTGGTTGTATGCCACGCTGCTCATGTATCCCTTGTCTATCAGCATGCACATCGAAGGCGCCTTGCCGTGGTAGCGGAGGCCGCCTCCGTGGATGGGCGGACACTGGTACGTGTGGCCCACCGTGTACATCTTCATGAGCGGGGTCATCTCGCCCGTGTCGGCAAAGTCGTAGCGGTACTGGCCTCGCGTGGTCGACGGGACGGCCTTGGGCTCGACGGCGACGAACTCGGTGTCGCTCTTCTTCTTCAGTTTCTCGCGCATGAAGGGATAGGCGAGGCCGGCGTAGTTGCTCCCGCCTCCTATGCAGCCCACGATGTAGTCGGGCTGCTCCTCGAACATCTTCATCTGCTCGAGCGCCTCCTGTCCTATCACCGTCTGATGTAGCAGGACGTGGTTCAGGACGCTTCCAAGAGAGTACTTGGTACCGTCGTGTGTGACGCAGTCCTCGATGGCCTCGCTTATCGCCAGCCCGAGGCTGCCCGGATGGTTGGGGTCCTGGGCGAGGAACTTCTGCCCCACCTTCGTCAAGCCGCTGGGTGAAGCGTGGACGTCGGCCCCGTAGACCTCCATCAGGGTCCTCCGGTAGGGCTTCTGTAGGTATGCGCTCCGGGTCATGTATACCGTGCAGTCGATCCCGAAGAGAGCGCAGGACATGGCGAGCGCGCTGCCCCACTGCCCCGCCCCCGTCTCGGTGGTGAGACGCTTGGTCCCCTCCTTCATGTGGTAGTAAGCCTGCGCTATCGCGGTGTTGGGCTTGTGGCTCCCCGCCGGGTTGAGGTCCTCCCTCTTGTAGAATATCTTGGCAGGAGTCTTCAGGTACGCTTCAAGCCGGGTCGCCCGGTAGAGAGGGCTCGGTCGTCCGAGACGGAGGTACGCCTCCCTGACCTCCTCGGGAATCGGGATGTACTCGTCGGTCGAGACCTCCTGCATGACGCACTCCTTTGCAAACAGACGCAGGAGCGGCTCGGGAGACATCGGCTTGAGGGTGCCCGGGTCGAGCGGAGGAGGGAGCGGCTCGGGGAGGTCGTGCTGGATGTTGTACCAGTTCTTGGGAAGGTCCTCAGGCTGAAGAGTAACCTTGATTCTCATCGGGACCGGAAATTACGTCCGAGCGTATTTATGCGTTGGTCGCCGGTCGCCCAGCCCGACGACTCTTGGCCAGATACGTCTCGATGCTTCGAGGGATAAACGTGGGAGGGCAGAGGACGGTCAAGATGGAAGACCTGAAGGAGATCTACGCTTCCCTTGGTTTTGAGCACCCAAAGACATACCTGCAGAGCGGCAACATTGTCTTCGACGGTCCCGACGGGGACGCTACCACGCTGGAGAGGAACGTCTCAGCGAACATTGGGAAGGCGCTCGGGTTGGACGTGACGGTCATCGTGAGGACGGCGGACGAGTTTCGGGCGGTCATCGACTCGATGCCCTTCTCCGGAAGGGATGCCGAGAAGCTCTATGTCACGTTCCTCTCCGAAAAGCCCGTGGGATTTCCTCTCGTGAAGGTCGAGCGCGCGAAGGACTCCTCGGAAGAGTGCGTTCTCCGTGGCAGGGAGATATACCTGTTCTGTCCGAACGGATACGGGAGGACCAAGCTCTCCAACAGCTTCTTCGAACGGAATCTGAAGGTGTCGGCGACGACGAGGAACTGGAGGACAGTGAACTCCCTCGCATCGATGGCCAGCCAGCGGGGGACAGGCGAGACCACTACAAACTTTTAAGCCGTATATCGTGCGCCGTCCTGATTCTTGCAGAAGCAGCCCGACGCGCGCGAAGACCTCTACTTCGTCCTCACCTCTCTGGCGCACGTCGTCGTGACGGTTCTGTTCGGGATGCTGCTCAACCTTCCTCAGCTCCCGGGGCTCCCAATCATCGCCTTTGCGGTTGCCTCCAAGTCCTTCGCTCTCTTTGCGGGCGAGAACGAGCGCTTCTTCGCGCATCTCCGGTGGGCGGCGCTGCCGCTGGCCGCATTCTCGCTCGTCATCCTCTCCCTCCTCCCGCCGGTGGACTGGGTTCTGGGGGCCTTCATCTTGCTCCTCTACTGGAACTACCCGCGTCTCCTGAAGGCGAGGGAGAAGTCCCCTCTCGACATCCTCTTTCACGGCGGTCGCTACGCCCTCCTCTTCTGGCTCGGCTACGGCGGGGCGCTGACGGCGGCCGCGGTGGCAGGGGCCGCGGTCGTCTTCCTCTTTGGCGTGGCGGGCGAGCTCCTGGTAGGCCTGCGTTCGACGGGCGACTGGAAGACCACGGCGTCCGTGATGGGGAGGAATGGCGCGGTGAGGCTCGTCAACATACTGTCCTTCTCGTTGATCGTTCTAGGGTCATTCATCTTCTCGCAGGTCGTCGACTTTCCGCTGAGGCTTGCGGGTGTCGGGGTACCGGTTCCCCTGCTAATCGGTCTCGCCATAGCAGTCTTCATCTCGCAGCCCGTCTCTCTGGGGAAGAGCTGGAGCGCAGCCCTATCGGTGCGCAGGAGAGAGGTCCTCGTCATCATCATCATCGTCATAATGCTAGTCGGGATACCGGCTCTCACGAGGGTGAACATCACACGCGAGGCGCCTGGCCCAAACTACGTTGCTGACGTCTCGATGCAGCTCTACGTAACGGGACCGCACTCCTGGGACGGTCAGTGGATCGTGTTCGACTATCAAGGACCCGGGAACTACTACTACATCCTTCTGCACACGAACGGCACGCTGGAGCTCTCACGGTACCTGAACGGGACGGCTCACGTGGGGTTGGCCACGGTCCAGACCGGCCTTTCGCCCTTCGACAGCCAGAACTACCAGATCACGGTCGACGATGGCATCCTGCGGGTGGCGATAGACGGCCATACCTACATCACCGGTCCTATACAGGGTCAGGGAGGGGAGGTGCGCGTGTCGCAGTTCATCCCGCGGCCCAACTACTGGGTCGTGGGGGTGACCAGGTTCACCGTAACCGGCTTGAGCTCGTGACGTGCTGCTCGATTCCGGCGCCGGCCTTCTCCAGGAGTTCGCTGAGCGGTTTGACGGAAACTCGGCCGTCGGCCATGGTCACCATGTCCCCCATGGAGATGCACTTCTCCGCGAGCTCTTCGAACCCGAAGCCGGCCGAGGCCTCGTCCACATACTGGACCTTCATCCTGGTTCGCGGGTGCCTCGAGATGATCGCACAGCAGTCCTTGTACTCCTTCAATGAGACCTCGTAGGTGCCCACGAGCCTGGAGAGGCGGACGATCTCGTCCTTGTCATATCCGAGCAACGGTCTCAGCGTGGGGACCGAGCTTCCGCTGTCGATGCAGACGATGTTCTGGAGGGTCTGCGACGCGACCTGCGCGAGGTTGTCGCCGGTCGAGATGGCGGAGCAACCTAGCCGCTGAGCCAACCTCTCGGCGACCATGCGCATGAAGCGGCGGAAGACGACGGGCTCGAACTCGGAAGGAAGGTCGGTCGTCGCGAGCTGGTACGGAGCAAACGGTATGAGGACGAGGTCGGAGTCGCCGCCGAACCTTTCCAGAGTCCGGATTAGGTCGACCATCTTGCTCTGGAGGACCGCCTGCGAGGTCGGCGCGAGATAGAAATGAAGGTAGGTAGGCCTGCAGCCCCGCTTCATCATCAGCCAAGCGGCCACCGGAGAGTCGATGCCTCCGGAGAGGAGGTGGAGCACCCTGCCGCTCACCCCGACCGGCAGTCCTGCGAGGCCCCTCACGCGTTCGGTGTAGACAAGGGCGCGGTCCCGGAGAACGTCGACATAGACCGTGACACCGGGATTGTGAAGGTCGACGGTCAGTCCCAGCGCGTCGATGATATCTTCGCCCAGCTTCTTCGCGAGGTCCTGTGACCCCATCGGGAAAGACTTGTCCGACCTCCTGGCGCTCACCCTGAAGGAATCGCCTCGCTGCCGGGCACCCAGCACGCTAAGACAGGTCTCGAGGATCTCAGGATACGAGAGGCTCGCCTTCTCGACCCTGGCGTACCACACCACACCGAAGACCTCCGAGAGCCTCTTCATCGCCTCGGAGGCATCCCGCTCATCCAGGTTGACGAACAGCCGCTGGTCGAGTTTGAACACGCGCGGACTCTCAAGACCCCGGAGCGAGCGGCGTACGCCGTGCTCGAGGAACTTCTCAAAGACAGGCCTGTTTGCTCCCTTCGTCCCAATCTCCCCGTAGTGGACCACGATCAGGGACGACAATTAGGTCGCGCGGAGGGGCGCATGTATAAAAGCTGAGGACGGTCGCCCGAAGACGAACACGTTTGGACGACGGGCTTGGCAAGGTCGACCGGGACTTCCTCGGACGTGTGCTCGCCCGCAACCTCGGCGCGAGGAATCCAGCCGTCATCGTCGGTCCTTCTCTGGGGCTTGACAACGCCGTCATATCCATAGGCTCCGGAAGGGTGATGGTGGTGACGACGGACCCGCTGTCGATCATCCCCTCGGTGGGTATGGAAGACTCGGCATGGCTATCCGTGAACGAGGTAGCATCAGACCTGGCCACGAGCGGCGTGGCACCGGAATTCGCGGTCATGGACTACAACCTGCCGCCCACGCTCGAGATGGACGAGTTCGAGCGGTACGTCAAGGCGGTGGGCAGAGAGTGCTCCAAGCTCGGGATTTCGATTATCGCAGGCCATACGGGGAGGTATCCCGGCGTCGACTTCTCCATCGTCGGCGGTGGGATGATGATGGGCACGGCAGACGAGGGGGGGTACGTCACGCCAACGATGGTGCAGGAGGGAGACGAGGTGATAATGACCAAGGGTTCCGCAATCGAAGCGACCGCGGTTCTCGCAAGGGCGTTCCCGGAGACTGTCGAGAAGAGACTCGGAGCGGACGTGGTCAGAGAGGCGCAGGGCTACTTCCGGATGTGCTCCACCGTGCAAGACTCCCTCGCCGCAGGTTCCGTGGGACTGAGGTCGGGGGGCGTCACATCGATGCACGATGCGACCGAGGGAGGGGTGCTGGGGGCGCTCTACGAACTGGCGCAGTCGAGCAGGAGGGTGCTCGAGGTCGACAGAGCCAAGGTCATCGTGTCGGAGGTCAGCCGGCGCGTCTGCTCCATGTTCGGACTCGACCCCCTTCTGACCATCAGCGAGGGGACCCTGCTGGTCACCTGCAGGCCGGGACGCTCCGCGGATGTACTAAGGAAGCTGGCCGGGAAGAAGATCCCGGCGGCCGTCATCGGCAAGGCTGGCAGACGAGACCGAGGGAGGCTCACCATCCTAGCCGACGGAAAATCGGCCGAATATGTCCCGCCGAAGACCGACCCCTACTGGAGAGCGTACTCGGGGGGCCTCGAAAGAGGCTGGAAATGACATCTGCAAACGGTTTTCAATCAGGCCACAAAGGATCGGCTCCTTGAGCAAGCGAAAGTCTTTCCATCTTCCCGGTTCCTACCGGCACTTCCTGCCGGACAAGGAATTCAGGACCGAGAGCATCAGGATCCAGCTGAGGGTTGACCCGGAGCAGAAGAGCATATCCGGCAGCTGCACGTTGAAGGTTGAGACCCTGCTCGACGGGCTGGCCGCGATAAAGCTCCACGCCTCCGGCATGCACATCAGCGATGTGCGACTGGACGGGAACGCCGCTAGCTTCGACCACGACGGGAGCGTTCTCTCTGTGGGGGGAGGTGCACCTCTGAAGGCCTCGCCCCACGAGGTCGTAGTCCACTACTCAGCGAGGCCGACGCGGGGTGTCTACTTCGTGCACCCGGACGAAGCCTACCCCGACAAGCCGGTCCAGGTCTGGACCCAGAGCGAGTCCGAGGCTGCGCGCTGCTGGTTCCCGTGCCACGACCACCCGGACAGCAAGGCCGTAACGGAGACGATAATCGAGGCCCCGGACGGCTATCAGGTGATCTCGACCGGGAAGCTGGTCTCGAAGACCAGCTCGGGTGGGTGGACCACCCACACATGGGTAGAGGAGGCGCCGCACTCGACGTATCTCGACTCTTTCGTCGTGGGGAAGTTCGTGGAGACCAAGGACGAGGCCGAGGGGGTGCCTCTGCAGTACTACTCGCCCGCAGCGAAGGACAAGGACACGATGCGGTACTTCGGACAGACGCCGGAGATGATGCGCTTCTTCGTGGAGGTGACGGGCTACAGATACCCGTTCGAGAAGTACGCGCAGGTCGCGGTCCACGATTACATCTACGGAGGGATGGAGAACATCAGTGCAACGACGATGACCGATGCGAGGTATCCGGACGAGAGGTCGGAGGAGGATTACGCCGCGCGCTATTCGAGGCCTGACAGGACCCACGTAGAGCTAGTCGCGCACGAGCTTGCACACTCGTGGTTCGGCGACCTGGTGACGGAGAAGGACTGGTCGCACGCCTGGCTCAACGAGGGGTTCGCGACCTACTTCGAGGCGCTCTATCAGGAGAGAAAGTCCGGCAGGGACGAGTTCAGGCAGAACATGCAGTTCAAGGCAGCCACCTACTTCGAGGAGGACGCCGAGAAGTATCGAAGGGCGATCGTCGATGACAACTATCTCTTCGCCGATGACCTCTTCGACGGCCACCTCTACGAAAAGGGCGCATGGATGCTCCATCAGCTGAGGTATCGCCTCGGGGATGACGCGTTCTTCAGAGGGGTGAAGGAGTACGTCAGGCGGTTCGCGTTCAAGAACCCGGACACCCACGACTTCATGAGGGTCATGGAGGACGTTACAGGCGTCTCCCTGGAGAGCTACTTCGAGCAATCGTTCTACAAGGGAGGGCATCCAGAGATAGAGGCGGAGTACTCGTGGGACGAGGAGACGAACACCGCGCGCGTCTCGGTCTCGCAGAAGCAGACGGTAGACGAACTTACACCGGTCTTCCAGTTCCCCTGTGACCTCGTCTTCTACACTGGAAGGGGAAGAGAGAGGAAGAGGGTCTGGGTCCGTGAACAGAAAGAGTCGTTCAGTTTCGAGCTGCCCTCGCAGCCCACGATAGTGGAGCTCGACCCCGAAGGCTGGCTCCTGAAGAAGCTGAACTTCAAGAAGAGCAGGTCGCTGCTCGTCAGCCAGCTCGAGTCGAGTCTCGACGCTCTGAGCAGGAAGGACGCTGCGGAGGCTCTCGCTTCGTTCAGGGAGGACGCCGTGGTCGACCTCCTGAGGAAGGCTGCTACAAGGGAGCAACACTGGTCGGTGCGGGCCGAGGCGGTGAGGTCGGTCGGAAAGGTCGGAGGGAAGCACGCCCTCGAAGTCCTCCTCGAGCTTCGCTCGACCAGAAACAGGCGTGTGAGGCGGGCGGTGATAGCCGCACTTGGCGAGTTCAAGGGCGACGACCGCGTGCAGTCGGTGCTCCGGGAGGCTCTCTTCCGAGACGACAGTCCCTACGTGCAGTGCGAAGCCGCGCTATCGCTAGCAAAATCTGGCGGAGCTGACGTCGTCAAGGTCCTCCGCGACGCGATGCAGCTTCCGTCGCCAGAGTACGGGCTGACAGAGGCGTGTCTGGAGGCGCTGGGGGTCACAAAGTCGGACGAGGTCCGCGAGACGCTGAGGGCGAGCCTGCCGTACGGCAGGCCCACGCGGGTGAGGGTGGGCGCCCTGAAGGGTTACACGAAACTGGGATCGCTCCAGGATGTGGAGGTCTCCGCCCTGAAGGAGGCCGCTCTCAACGACAAGGACTACGTCGTGAGGAACCAGGTGCTTACAACGGTGGCAGAACTTCACGACACCAGGTTCAGGGATACGCTCTCGCAGGTCGCGGAGCACGACCAAGACTACAGGAACAGGAGAAAGGCCGTGGAGGCGCTGCTCGACATCGACTCCTCGTCTCCGGACGGAGGCATTGCTTCCCTCAAGGAGGAGGTCGAGAAGCTCAAGAAGGAGAACGCGGAGGTCAGGGACAGGCTGTCGCGCCAGCAGCCCACGAGCGGCTAGAGAATCTTCAGCAGGTCGGAGAGGGAATCGAGCACGTAGTCGCAACCCTCCTCCCTCAATCTCTCGTGCGTGTATCGCCCGCTCACCACGGACGCTATCCTCAGGTCCGCCGCCCTGGCGGCCCGCACGTCGATGACGCTATCCCCCACGTACAGAAGCTGTTCGCGTGGCAGCCCCATCATGGAGACCGCCTTGAGCATGCCGTCCGCCCTCGGCTTCATGGCTGGCACCTCGTCCCGGCTAAGGGTGAAATCGAAGTACTCGTACAGGCCGTGCTTCCGTAGCAGCCAGTCGGACGGAGCCCTGCCGCTGTTGGTCAGCGTCGCCAGCTTGACAGAGCTCGACCTCAGCTTTGCGAGGACCTTTACTGTGTCATGAATCGGCTCGGCCTGCGCGTTCCAGTCCATCTCGAGCTCGTCGAGAGCCCTGTTGAGGGTTGCCTTCACGGATTCGAAATCGACCTTCACCGCACCGCTCTCGACCTGGAGCTTCGCCCGGTCGATGATGTCCTGAGTGTACATGTTGCCCTCTCCCATGAACGAGACGTCGAAGCCCAGCCGGGAGAGCGCGCTCGAGGTGGTCGACCTCAGGCGAGCGCCATCGACCTTCAGACTGACGAGGGTCCCGTCTACGTCAAATATCAGCCCTCGGATCAATCGTCAAGCACCTAGATCTTGTCTTTTGCGAACAGGATGAGGATCGCGACGCCTGCTATACCGAGCGCGGCGGCCAGTATGGCGAGCGCATCGAGCGTGCTAGGACCCAACACCAGGGACGATAGGAGCATCTTGTGTGTACGCTTCTACCGCCAAGCAAATTAAGCGTTTCTGACGTTTTCCAGGGTGTGTGACATTCTTTTATCTCGGTGTTTGGTGGCGGGACCAATGGAGAGCGTGGAGGGCGGAGAGTCTGCGGACCTCCCCATCGGGGACGTGCCTGTCGAGAAAGACACCCTGACGATCTACGGGTTCACGTTCGAGTATCCGAAGACCCGAAAGCTTGAGTTCAACCCCAAGTTCAAGAGGACGGACGGCGACGTGGCCGTCAAGTCTCCGGAGAAGGCGGTCGTCTTCGTCTCCTGGGGCGAGCTGGAACGGGTCATCAAGAAAGCGCCCACGATAGAAGCCCACGCCAAGTTCAGCCTGGAGCGGGTCAAGAAGAGCGTCCAAGGGAAGATGACATCGGTCGACCACAAGGTGATGGATGTGAACGGCCACAGGGCCGAGTACAACGACGTTAAGATCCTGGTCCCGAGGAGGGGGCTCCTGGGGAAGGGGACCGAGCAGCAGGTCACCTCGGTGCACGTCCACTGCGACAGGACCGGGCGCTACTTTGTGATATACACGACCTCCACTCCTGAGAACGTAAAGGAACAGCAGAGGACGCTGCAGGAAATCGTCGAGACGCTGCGCTGCCACTAGTGCAAAGATAGAAATAACGAAGACGGCGCCAACGATTGCAGGATGATTGCAGAGACCCACAAGGACCTGGCCAGTTTTTCGGTTGGTGAGGCCGGAAGGCTCG
>JAJYWC010000031.1:14279-20003 GCA_021791695.1 archaeon
CGAACTACGCTGAGGCTCGGATGCACGGAAGCGTCGGCTCCGGCTTCATGCTGAAGAACGGTGAACCACAGCCGTCCGTGATGGGGGACAGTTTTGGGATGGGGATAAGGGTGATCTTTAGGGGCGCGCTGGCCTTCGGCGCCACCAACACACTCGAAAGGTCGGCCGTAAAGGCGCTGACGGAGCAGACGATGAGGATGGCGAAGGGTTCGGCGGGGCTCGTCAAGAAGAAGGTAAGACTCGAGGACGAACCGGCCGTGCACGCCAAGGTGGTCGCACCCGAGAAAGAAAAGATAGAAGGGGCGGACGCCGCGTGGCTCAAGTCTCTTCTGATGGAGATTGACAGAAGGATCCAGGCGGGCAAGGGTCCGAAGATCCCGAATCGAATGCTGATGGCCAGTTCTGACCTGGACGAGAAGTACTACGTCAACAGCGATGGATCGGAGGTGCAGAGCAGGATACCGAGGGTCTTCTTCTTCGGCATACTCACCGCCATCGAGAACGGCGAGGTCGCGCAGAGGATGATACAGCAGGCCGAGACGGGTGGGCTCGAGGTGGTGGAACGCCTCAGGCTGGTTTCAAAGGTCGAGAGAGAGGCCAGGACTCTCCGGAGGGTCCTGGGCCAGGCTAAGAAGCTGCAGCCGGGGATAATGGACGTGATACTGAGCCCGGAGCTCTCCGGCATAGCGGCGCACGAATCGGTGGGCCACCCGCAGGAGGCCGACAGGGTACTTGGACGAGAGGGCGCCCAGGCGGGCGAGTCCTACCTGAAGAAGGACAGCATAGGTTTCAAGGTCGGCAGCCCGGAGGCGAACATAAGCGACGACCCGACGCTCATCCACTCCAACGGATACTCCCCCATAGACGACGAAGGCGTGAGGGCGACGAAGAGAAGGATGATAGTGGGCGGGAGGGTGACTGAGTTTCTGCAGAACAGGAGTTCCGCAGCCGAGCTGCACGCCAGAGACAACGGAGCCGCCCGTTCGGCGGACTTCAACAGGGAGCCGATAATCAGGATGTCGAACACGTTCGTGGAGCCCGGAGACTACGCCACCGAGGAACTGGTCAAGGAGGTCAGGAATGGAATCTACTTCACTTCCTTCACGGAGTGGAACATAGACGACAAGAGGCTGAATCAGAGATACGTCGGGCTGGAGGCGTACCGCATCACCCAGGGCGAGCTGGGGGAGATGGTCAAGGCGCCCGTCCTGGAGATCACTACCCCCGCCCTGTGGGGGAGCGTGAAGGGAAGGAGCAAGAGGCTCGAGTTCGAGGCTGCGGTCTGCGGCAAGGGCGACCCGATGCAGGGTATACCCGTGTGGACGGGCGGTCCGGACACGCTCCTCTCGAAGGTCAGGATCGGCACGAGGTGATACGATGGACCCAGTAGCGCTGAATCAGCACGGCATAAAGGTCGCCAAGAGGCTCGGCGCCGACGACGCGATCCTCCAGACGGTCGTGGGGAAGGAGCACATGCTGCGCTTTGCCAACGACTCACTGTCCGTGGCGAAGAGGACCGACGAAGGCGTGGTGACCGTCTACCTGGCCAAGGGAGGCAAGAGGGTGGTCGGAAGCTCAACGAACCTGACCGAAGAGAGGCTCTCCAGTTTCGTGGAGAGGCTCTTCAAGACGATGGTCAACCTGAGCAGAGAAGCCGTCTTTGCACCGCTGCCTTCGTCTTCGAAGAAGTTCGACAGGGCAGGCTTCGTCGACAGGAAGCTCGGCGACTCTGAGAAGGAGGTCCCGGAGCTGGCCGCGGTGGCCATAGCAGCCGCAAAGAAGGCGGGAGCTAAGAGGAGCGCCGGCGCCCTCGAAGCGTCGCTGACGACGGGGCACATCCTCGCCTCGAACGGGACCTCGGGTAGGGACGCGTCGTCCAGAATCCTGCTTAACATACGGTCGTTCGTCGACCGCAACGCGAGCGGGCACGGCCTCTCGTGTTCCGCTACCCTCGCCGGCTTCGACCCGGAGGAGGCGGGGAGGAGGGCGGGTTCGTACGCCAGGTCCATGGTCAACGCCAAGCCTCCGGAGGCGGGCACGTACCAGCTCCTCCTTAGTCCGACCGTCGCCGCCAACCTCGTCTCCCTCACCGGGGACTTCGCCTCGGCCTTCGCAGTCGACGCTGGCACGTCCTATCTCGTCGACAAGCTCGGCAAGAAGGTGGCTTCCGAGAACTTCAACCTGACCGACCACGGGAGGATGAAGGGTTGCCTCGACGGTAGGAGCTACGACGACGAGGGCATCCCGACCCAGTCTACGCGCATCATCGAAGGGGGCGTCCTGAGGAACTACCTCCACAACCTGACGACCGCTAAGAAGTTCAGGGCCGAGACGACGGGCAACGCCGGCGTGATACAGCCCGGATGCTGGAACCTCGAGGTCGGAGCGGGCGATTCCGGCTACGACGAGATGGTCAGGGAGATGAAGCACGGAATCGTCCTGACCAGCAACTGGTACACCAGATTCACGAACTACAGGACCGGCGAGTTCTCGACCGTACCGAGGGACGGCGCGTACCTAGTCGAGAACGGGAAGGTCACGAGGTCGCTCGCCGGGATGCGGGTGAGCGACTCTCTCGGGAGGATGTTCTCGTCGGTCAGGCTGCTCTCGAAGAGCAGGGAGTGGGTCCAGTGGTGGGAGGTCGACACCCCTACGCTCGTCCCGTGGCTGCTCGTCGAAGGGGTCAGCGTCACGAGGGCGTACGGGAGCTCGCCATAGAGTCCGGGGCGGTAGACCGGGCTTGTGGTCAAGGGTCAGCGAGCAGTTCGCCGGACAGAAGGTAAGGCTCGAAGTCGCCCGCAAGATGCTCGAGTACGGGATAAGGGTGGCCACGGACGGGAAGCTCTTCATAGGCGGGCTGGAGGTCGACTACTCCGCCCTCGCCAGAGACGTCGGAGCCGACAGGAGGGTCGTCAAGCAGACGGCACGTCAGATAAGGGAGGACGACTTCCTCTATTCCATCTTCGGCAGAATAATGCCTGTGGGTGCGAGCCTGGTACCCGTGATAGCCCGCCTGGGCTACTCTGCCCTTGTCATCGAGGCCGACCCGCGCGCGGCGGGTGTGATATCGGCGGCTGCGGCGGCGCTAGCAAGGCACAAGATAGTGGTGAGACAGGCGCTCGCAGACGACCCAGACATGATTCCTGCCGCAAAACTGACGCTGGTAGTCGAGGGCCGCGTACCGGGCTCCGTGATCGAGGAGCTGAACCGTATAGACACAGTCAGAAGCGTTACCTTGATGCGGTAGCTCCCTTCTCCAGCATCCTCGAGAAGGTCCAGCCGACCGTGTTGAGGATCTCCGTGAGCCTCTCGTTCTCCCTGTAGTTGTCTATAGACAGGTTCGAAATCCGTCCCGCCTTCTCGGCAATGCTGAACCTGATTTCGCTTCCCTTGGGTATCCTTCCCCTGGTCGCGAGCTCCTCGTCCTTGGTCTTCATCCCCGTGAGTATCTTGCCGATGAGGAACGACTTGAACGGCGGCGTGTCTGACCTAAGAGCCACCTCGGCGACCGGCTCTATCACCACCCTGTCCTTGGTGACCTGGGCGATCGCGATAGTCTCCCCGCCCCTGTCCCGTCTCAGCTCGCGCATTTCGGGGATCTGGCCGCCCTCCTCGACGGACCTCGGCTCATCTCTCGCCCGAGGGGGAGGCGATATCACCTCGCTAGCCGGCCTGAAGCTCGAGGACCTCAGCACGGTATCGACCATCGTCTGGGCCTCCCTGAGCTTCTCGACCTCCTCCTGGAGCTCCGCTATCCGTGACTCTATCCAAAGCTTGAGGTCAGCAGCCCTCTTGAGCTGCTCATCGCTGGTCGACATCATCATTTGTAGACCTCGATGGCGCTAAAAAAGGTAACCATGGCGGCGGCCGTCTGACCGATAGACTTACAGATACGGACGAGTACCGAATGCTTTCTTGAAGCGGACCGCAACCTTGGGCTCGCTGAGGGTGGGGGGCGACTCTCCGGTCAGGGTCATGGCAGCCATCAACGTAAGCCCCGAGTCCTTCTACAAGGGTTCGGTGGTGACGCTCCCGAAAGAGATCGCTAGAAGGGTCAAGGAGGCCGTGAGGCTCGGCGCGGACATCATAGACATCGGTGCGATGTCAACCGCGCCATACCTGAAGAACGAGGTACCGGTTGAGGTCGAGAAGGACCGCGTGCGGTCTGCGCTCCGCGCCGTCGAGGGCATCCATGCGGTCGTCTCCGTGGACACGATGGACGCGTCCGTGGCGGATATGGCGCTCAAGAACGGAGCCCGCGTCGTGAACGACGTCTCGGGACTCAAGAACGACGTAGAGATGGCTTCTGTCGTGAAGCGCCGCGGTGCGTCGCTTATCGCGATGGCCCACTCTGCGGGGGTTTCGAGCGGAAGACCGATAGAGCAAGTAAGCAGGGCGCTGCGGGCAACCCTGAGGATAGCCGAAGATGCGGGAATCCCCCGGAACAGGGTCGCACTAGACCCAGGTATCGGTTTCTTCAGGGAGAGAGGAGCCGGGAGGGCGTACTCGCCTCAAGGCTCCATGTCCTGGGCCGAATGGGACGTCACCGTGCTGGCTGGTCTGCGAAGTTTTGACTCGCTCGGGAGTCCGCTGTGCGTCGGTCTCTCCCGCAAGTCATTCATAGGCAAGGTACTGAGATTGGAAAGCCCCGAACAGAGGCTCACCGGCTCGATAGCCGCGACGGCCGTCGCGGTGATTAACGGGGCCGACATCATAAGGACTCACGACGTCCTCGAGACTGTTCAGTGCGTCAGGATGGTCGAGGCGATCATGGGGAGAGTCCGACGCTCAGGTCGGGGCGCCTGACGACGCCCTTGTCGGTCCTGAGGGCCGAGAGCATCTGCGAAACGGAGACCCCCAGGACTGGATGCACTAACTCCGGCCTCACCTCGTTCAGGGGAGCGAGTACGAACAGCCGTTCGGCGATTCGCGGGTGCGGTATCTCGAGCCCGGGCCCTGAGACGACCAAGGCGCCGTAGAACAGTATGTCGAGGTCGATGGTACGCGGGCCGTACCTGACCCGCCTCTCCCTCCCGAGGGAAGATTCGATGGACTGCAGCTTCTCGAGGAGGGCTCTGGGCTCGAGGACGGTCTCGAGCGAGACGACGCAGTTGAGGAAAAGGCCCTGGTCCTCGTGGTACATCGGTTCGGTCTCGAAGACGGGCGAGACGGCCAGGATCCGTCCGAGGTGGCCGAGGGAGGCGACGGCAGACCTGAGGTTCTGCTCCCTTTCCCCGAGGTTCGACCCAAGCCCGATCAGGGCCTCTGTCATGTCCGGACCCGCTCGACTTCCACACCCACCGAGGGCTCCGACGAATACTTCTTCTTACGCACCTTCACTGACACGCGCTCGGCGGGGAAGGACTCAAGGAGGAGCGCGGCCAGACCTTCGGCGACCGATTCTACGAGGTTGAAGCTCCTGCTCGAGATGAAGCCGGAGACAGCTGCCATGACGGCCTTGTAGTTCACCGTTGCTCCGATGCGGTCGCGCCTTGCCGCGCGGGACAGGTCGAAGTAGAGGCTGACGTCGATCACGACCTCCTGCGGCCTAAGCCTCTCCTTCCGACTGATGCCGACGCGGCACTCGAGGCGGAGGTTCTCGACGAAGAGCCGGTCGGTCAATGCCTGCGTTCCGGGCATGCGCCGTGTCTTAAGGATGGCCCCGGGCTTCGGTCGGGTGGGTCAGCAGTGGCTGTCCATGACCGAGTCGAGGAGCTCGTTCTG
>JAJYWC010000068.1 GCA_021791695.1 archaeon
GCAGTGGTGCAGAGTGCCCTCGACGCAGCCGGTTACGACTTGGTCGAATTCTGTACTTCGGACAGCCACAACCTAGCCGCTAGGGGCCTGACTGTGCAGCGAGGGTACGAGGCGCTGGGCGAAGCGACCCCCATCAGTGCGATAGCCGAGCTCATAGTCAAACTCGCGAAACTAGCTGACTCGAGGCTTGCTCCGGCGGAGTACGGTTCGGCGAGCGAGGGCCGAAAGGTAAGGGTTTTCGGGGCGAACGCCCTGGACGAGTTCGCGGCCATAACCCAGGCGAGCTCGGTGTTCGCAAGGAGGTACCTCGAGCTGGCCTTGGTGGTCTTGGGGGGGCTGCTGATTGTATCGGTCATTCTCTAGGAAAATGGATTTAGACGCGCCGGAGCACGGCCAACCATGAGCCACCCGGGGGGCATTTTCATCGCCATCGAAGGGGTCGACGCTGTGGGGAAGAGGACCCAGACCTCCCTCCTGAAGTCCTGGCTCAGGGTCCGAGGTTTGTCGGTCCGCACACTTTCTTTTCCGGCATACGAGACCGGCATCGGGAAGCAGATTCGCGGCTTCCTAGACGGGAAGCTAACCTACCCACCCCAGGTGCGGGCTATGTTGTACGCCGCCAACAGGTGGGAGAAGAAGGCGGAGTTGGAGGCGACCCTATCGAAGTCTGACGCGATAATAGTCGACAGATACATAGGGTCCAACCTGGCCTATGGAGTCTCAAGCGGCCTCGACTTGGAGTGGCTGATGGCCCTGGACGCCGGGCTTCCGGAGCCCGACGTCACACTTGTCCTGGACGCCCCCCTCGCCAAGACAATGCCCAGGCGTGGGCGCAGGAAAGACTCTTACGAAGGGGACGTGCGCCTCCAGGAGAGCGCCCGCAGAGCCTATCTCAAGTTGGCTAAGATGTTCGGGTGGACTGTGGTAGACGCCAGCAGAGGAATACAGGAGGTCAGCGACTCCATTCGCACGGCAGTGTCGAAAGCCATGAACGCCGAAGGGCGAACCGTTTAAGATGGCAGGGGCGCGTCAGGCCTAGGTTGACGGCCGCTTCCGTGGCCGAGATAAGAGACCCGGTTCATGGCTACATCAAGATGACCGAGGTCGAACGGGAGCTTATTGACTCTCCGTATGTCCAGCGACTACGGCGAATCCACCAGCTCGCCGGCTCGTATATGGTCTATCCTGGTGCCACCCACACCAGGTTTGAGCACGTGGTCGGGACCATGCATGTGGCGGGTCAGGTAGCCGACTCCCTGGCGCGTTCCTATGATGTAAACAAGGAAATGGTACAGGAGGTCAGGATTGCGGCCCTCCTGCACGACGTCGGGCACGGACCTTTCTCCCACATGTACGAAGAGGTGCTCACCGGGAAGGGGGAGCGGTCTCACGAAGAAATCTCAAGGCGCGTGATACTCGAGACCACGGTGGGCGACATCCTGAACAAGAACGGCTTCTCACCGAAGAAGATGTCAGACCTCGCCGTGGGGAGAGCGGAATCCAAGGCGCCTTTCATGAACGAAATCATAGCCGGCGGGCTGAGCGCCGACATGATGGACTACCTTCCGCGTGACTCTTACTTCACCGGGGTCGAGTACGGCAAGGTCGACGCCCAGCGGGTGATTGACTCAATGCAAGTGGTCGAGGGGCACCTCGTCATCGATGACGCAGCGCTCTACGCTTACGAGGCCCTACTGCTCGCGCGCTACGAGATGTTCAAGGCGGTCTACTTCCACAGGACCGTCAGGGCTGCGGAGCTGATGCTGGTGCGTTCGATGCAGCTCGCCGACACCGTGCTAGGTTTGACTGACCTCTCCAACTTGGAGAGGTATCTGGAGCTGACAGACGAAGTGGTGCTTCACAGACTGGTCACCCTGAAGCCCTCGGACTCGGACCTAAGGGAGGCTAGACGTCTCGCTCTCGGATTCAGAGACAGGCGTCTGGTGAAGTGCGCCTTTGAGCGGGTGATGCAACGGACGCAAGGAAAAATTGGCAGGGTTTTTGCGGACGAAACTGCCAGGGCCGAGACGGTCTCGCTGATTGCGAAGACTGCGCGGACGAGCCCCGACGCGCTTTACTTGGACGTCCCGACCACCCCATCTGTTCCCAACACTTATTCGAAGGAGGTGTTCAGGACGATAAGCCTAATCAGGGTCGAGGAGAACAGGCGGGTCTTGAAGTCGGTCCCATTAGCCGACCTCCCACTGGTTGGGTCCATTGCCGGGTTCATGGACGTCCTGCGGGTCTACACGACCCCCGAGAACAGGAGCGCGGTGGCCAGGGCGGCAAACAAAGTCTTCAGCGACGAGAGATTCCTGGCCAGGATGACCTAAAGGCGCGGGGCGCTAAATACTCGGGCGCTCTTCTATCACGTGGGCATAGAGGACAGGTTCGCTTATGCCACATTCCGCCCTGGGCAGAGGGAACTCGCACAACGGGTCCAAGCAGCGTGCCTCGGTGGAGAAATCATCGTCGCCGAAGCCATGAGCGGCTTCGGCAAGACGGCGGCGGTCCTCGCTGGCGTCCTGGCTGCGGCGGAAGAATCGGGGTGCAAGGCGGTCTACGCTTGCAGGACGAAGCGGCAAATCAACCGGGTTGTGGAAGAAGTCTCAAGGCTGCAGCTCAAGCACCACTTCAAAGCGGCCTCATTATCCTCCAAGTTCGACTACTGTCTCCTCAGGAGAGGGAGACGAGTACCCCGGGAGTCCTTCGGCTGGTACTGCACCTTCAACACCAGCAACAACATTTGCTCGTACTTCCTCAATGTTCCCCTGGCTGGAGGGTTCATCGGCCTCGTAAGGGAGTCACTGCTGAGGGCACCGAGCCACTCCGAGCTGATGAGCAGCTCCGAAGCCATCCATGTCTGCCCCTATGAGGTGGCCAGGCTGGCCATCGCCCAGGCAACCATGGCGGTGGTGCCATACCACTACGCCTTCGACAGGAGAGCCGCTTCTGTACTCTTCGACAGGAATTCGATAGAAAAGCCACGCACGATCTTGGTGGTGGACGAGGCGCATAACCTCAGAGAGTTCTACAGGGGCATGAGCTCTGCTGTCATCACCTTCGAGCAGGTCAAGGGGGCGATAAGGGAAGCTGAGGCGATGCTCATGGAGGAAGCCGCAGAGTCGCTAGAGTCCCTCCTGAGCACCCTGGAGCAGGTGGCGGCAGAGCATCAGGGATGGATGCTTGACCGGAGCACTGTCCTGGACCGGTTTCGCAGCGACCACGGGACCGCCTGGCTTCAGAACTTGGCGTTCGAGCTCAACGCAAGCTCAGGTGCCGCCTGGGGGTCTGTAGTCTATGATAGGCTACTGCCGTCGTTGATTCTTCGCGTCGGAGAGTTCATCGCCATGCTGACGTCCTCTGACCGCGCTGAGCTGGTGAAGTGGGAAGGCTCGTTCGGCCTCGTTGATCCGGACCCTGTAAGGGACTCATACGAGTACTTCAGGGGGTTCAGGAGCGCGGTCCTCGTCTCAGCCACGGTTAGCCCATCCAACGTCTTCACTAGGTCCATCGGCCTCAGGCCGGACTTGGTCGCGGTGTACCACGTTGC
>JAJYWC010000032.1 GCA_021791695.1 archaeon
TGAGAGGACCAGGGTTGTTGAACCTGCCCATCAACCTGTCCCCAATACCGGGTCCCTTCTTGTTATCCCAGTTATTAGAAAACTGTGACATGATTGGTCCTTGGACGTTTCTCGGGGTTATCTCGACTCGAGTGAAAATTGCTTCACACTTCTATGAACCGACCGCGTCGCGCGTATCGCGTTGGCATACTTGAGTATCGGCATCGCGTCTACTCGTCGTCCTGGAACTTCTTCGCGACTCTTTCGGCCGCCTGCGTGGCGGCCTCCACCGCGTTCATGATGCTGGTCCTTACGGCTCCCTTCTCCAGCTCGTAGATGCCCGCTATCGTCGTCCCCGCCGGCGTGGTTACTAGGTCCCGCAGCTCCGCCGGGTGGACGCCGTTCTTACTGAGCATGTCGGCCGTCCCGGTGAGCGTCTTCGTGGCCAGCTTCAGGGCGATGTCCCTCGGGATTCCGACCTTGAGTCCTGCGCTTACCATGGCTTCGATCAGTACTGCGATGTAGGCTGGGCCGCTTCCGCTTAGGGCGGTGACAGCGTTCATGAGAGACTCCGGGACTTCGATGTGCTCTCCGAATGTGCTCAGGACGCTCCTCGCGGTAGCGAGGTCCTTCCTGGTTACCTCTTTCCCCGGGGTGTAAGCGGTTATCGCCTCTCCGATCGAGGCCGCGATGTTCGGCATGCTCCTCACCAGCTTAGCCTTCGGGAGCGATTCTGAGAGCATACGCAGCGAGATGGCGGCCATCATGGATATGACAATCTTCCCTTCAGTGAACTCGGCGACCTCCTCGAGCACACCTTTCGCATCACCCGCCTTCACAGCCAGGATTATCACGCCGGCCCGCTTTGCCGCCTCCCGATTGTCTGAAGTGATAAGGACCTTCGGAGACCTGAGGGACTTTAGCGTCGAGGGATTCCTCTTGGTGACTATAACTTGTGAGGCGAAACCCGAGTGCGCGATGCCCCTCGCGACAGCCTCTCCTATCTTACCCGCTCCGATGACAGCCACTATCAAAACGGTCCTGGTACCGCCCGTGTGGCCTTATAACTTAGGCCGGAGTCGCGCCGCTCGGCACCGCAGTCGGTCGCTTGCGCTGGAGTCTCAGAAATAGCCAGACGCCTATCAGAATAGCGACGACCGTCGCGGCGATCTCGATTGTACCCACCGTGCGCATGCTCTCCCAGTGTGCACCCAGATAGTCCCCCACGTAGACGAGGGTAGCGTCGAAGACGAAGCATCCCAACGCCGTGTATACGACGAACTTGGGCACACTCATCCTCGCGCTTCCCGCCGGGAAGGAGGCGAGCGTCCTGATGCCCGGGATGAGCCTGCTGAGGAATATGAGCAGACCTCCGTGCCTCTTGAAGAGAGACTCCACCCTCGCCATCTGCTCGGGGCTGATGAAGAACCGGCTACCATAGTTCGCAATCGTCCGCAGACCGAGATACAGGCCGATATAGTAGTCGATGAGACTTCCTATCACCCCCGCGCCCGTGGCGAGAAGGACGACCAGCCAGAACTCGAGCCTTCCCGTTGAGACCAGGTAGCCGGCGAAAGGCAGGACCACCTCGCTCGGCACAGGCAGAGAGGTGGACTCGAGCAGCATCAGGACGAAGACGCCCAGATAGTTCAGTGAGTTGATGATACCGATTACAGCATCGGTGAGTGTACTGGTCAGCGACTGCAGCCCCCCGCTCGAGAGCTGGCTTCCCGCTCCCGTAATCATGTCTTCGATGGAATCGGAGAATATTATCGATATAGAGGCGACGAAAGCGATGCCTATCGCTACGAAGTAGCGGGAACGGATGCCGATGGACCTGAGACGCAAAACGGACACGCTTTCCTCGGTCGCGACTATTTCATGCTTTAGGTGGTCTGCGCACTTTCCGTCGGGGATGGGTCATTCTTGCTGAATATGCTGAAGTTCAGCCTGCTCACCAGGACGCACGGGATGAGCGAGTACGCGGCGCCCGCTATAAGGTCGATGAGATAGTGCTGGCCAAGGTAGAGCGTCGAGAAGAGTATCGCCCCCGTGACCGGGATTGCTATGAAGGCGAGACGACGGTCGAGCTTGACCATGAAGAAGCAGAATATCATCGCGTACGCGGTGTGCAGGCTAGGGAAGGCGGCAAACTGGTCCGACTCTATCATCGAGATGGCGGATGACAGGGCGTTCGGCAGCACTGAAGAGCCGGTGCTCTGGTAGAGGTTGAGAGCGACGTTCTGGTACCACGGAGGCGCTGTAGGAGCTAGTATGAAGGTGACGAGCGCGGCGTATGATGTGATTATCATCGCCACAGTGTACTTCCCGAAGAGCTGTCGGTTGAAGTACCAGAGAGTAGCCGACGTGATAACCACGAGTGGGAAGTGCAGGGTGTAGAAGAAGGAAGTAATCTGCGTCATGGTCGGGGAGTAGAACGTGGACTGGACCCAACCTGTCAGGTTGAAACCCCAGAGGAATCTGTCGAGCGGATACAGCGAGAACACGAACTTTGACGAGGCGTATGAGCCGACCACACCCGCGAGGGCCTCGTAGGACAGAAGGATAGAGACGAACGGCAGCCAGGACCTGGCCATGTCCTTCGAGGAGCCGAGAAGGGCAAGGATCGGGATGGCCGCCAGGAAGAACACAATGGGAAGGAACTGAAGGAGCTTCCCGAACATGGCGTAGTACGCCAACATCGCTATCGAGTAGCCGATCGGCGGCATGAAGTAGAGGTTTCCCCTGAGATTGAGCCTCTGGCGCGCCCGCTGGATGAACCTCTTGGAAACTTCAGCTAGGTCCTGATCCCCGACCTTCGAAGCTACCGGCCCCCATGTGGTATCGCGAACGGAGCGTAAATGGTTAATGCCACCCCAGACAGAGAAGCATCTCCATGAGATGAAATTAAGCTTAATGAATCGGGAGTCCAATGCTTTCTCATCTTCGTGGAGATGGATGCCGTGCGAGTGTTTATACGTCGCTGAGAGGGCGTATCATTATCATGTCCTCGTCTGGGCATCGACTAGAGACATCCATAATGGGTGGGGGTTGTTTCTGGTGTACCGAAGCGATCTTCTTGGAGCTCAGAGGGGTGACGGGCGTCGAGTCAGGCTATTCAGGGGGCACCGTATCGAACCCGACGTACGAACAGGTGTGTGACGGTGATACGGGACACGCCGAGGTGGTTATGGTCACGTTCGACCCGTCAGTCATCAACTATCGGCAGATTCTGGAGATATTCTTCACCGTGCACGACCCCACGACGCTCAACAAACAGGGTTACGATGAAGGGACCCAATATCGCTCTGTGATATTCTACAGCAACGAAAGCCAGAAACTGATCGCCGAGGAAGTCATCAAGGAGGTGAACGACTCCGGGATATGGGGCAAGCCGGTGGTCACGGAGCTGGTACCACGCATGCCTTTCTTCAGGGCCGAGGACTACCACAGGGAGTACTACAGGCGCAATCCGAGGGCGGGTTACTGTAACGTCATCATCACCCCGAAGGTGCTCAAGTTCCGCAAAAAGTACGCGGAGATGCTCAAGCCACAGACAGCCTAGCCAGACGCGCTTGTCCCGAGCTCCACGGAGAGCTGGACCGTCGAGCCTCCGGCGCCGGTGAGGAACACTATCGCGTCCGGGCCTTTCTGTTGGGGAACGGCACCCACCACATCCCAGTGAATCACAGTGTATGGCGCGGAGACCGTCGCGGTGACCGTCACATTGACGTGCGGAAGGACCTCGACCGTGGCGTTCTCTGAGGGCGAGATGGTGGCGCTCGTCGAGTCGTAGGAGATGACAAAGGATACCTGGCTGTTCCCCAGGATTTCGATCTTTGCGTAGCTGAACTCTAGGTCCGCGACGATGAACACGGCGATGCCCAGAATGGCTGCGAAGACCAGCGCCGTGATTACGTAGAACTGGCGCCTTCTGGGGTTTGCCTTCATCGACTCACCTTCCGACTGGCGAGCTTGAATCCTTTTTGAGGTCCGCCACGGATAGCTATGCGTGCGCGCCTCGGCGGTGGTCGGAGTCGTACTGGTTCTCGTGGGGCTTCTTCTGCTCTATCTTCTCAGGAGCCTCCTAATCCAGGTGATATTCGTCCTGTTGGGGGTGGTAGGCCTAGTGGTCGGCATCATCTTCATCATTGTCGGGCTCGGGCTTATCTTCGGTCGACGGGCGGTCAGAAGAGGATTCTCGTGGCGCGTCTCTGCGGTCGCCGACTCGCTGGACATTTAATAAGGAGAATCCGAGCATCCGCGTTCGGAGATTCCGGCCTTGAAGATAAGTTTCGGACTCGGCTTGATACTGTGCATACTTGTGCCGATAGTCCTCCTCTTGTTCGGCTCCCTCACCGTCTCTCAAACGGCCTCCGGGATTCTGCTCCTAGCCGGCTTGTGGGCTGTCACTCACGGTCTGGTCTTCGGAAGGGCGTCAGACAGACTGTACAACATCGGCGCCGGCATCGTTGTCGTAGCCATCTCGACCTTCATCTTCTTTCCGGTGCAGTACGTCCTAGGCCTCGTCCTCATAGCGGTCATAGCCATCGTCCTGGCGGCGGTCGTGGTCAACGGCAGGAAGGGCAAGTAGCTTTCCAGTATCACAAAGCCAGATATATTTCATGATAAACAGACGGGGCATGAAGCAGGACAAAGCAGGTGTAAGCATATTCGTACCCATGGACATCTGGCAGTCGCTCACAGAGATTCGTTCGCAGCTGGACTCTTACTGTCCGGGCGCCCCTACCCCGATAGAGGAAGCCCTGCGCGAGATCAGCCTGCACTACACGAGCTGCGCCAAGACGCAGGAGGACATGGATGCGTTCTGCGAACGGGCGAAGGCCTGGAAGCAGCAGAGGTAACCGGGCCGACGCGTCAGCCCAGTGTGTCGTTCCTCGTCTGCTCGTCGAGCTTGTCGTTCAGGGAGACTTCGTTGTCCATTATCTGTCGGTTGAGGAGCTCGTAGAGCGCTATGGCGTCCTTCACTTCCTGAGCGGCGGCGTCGTTGCGCAGCTCGTCGACGTCCCCCGGGACCCTCGGCGAATTCAGGACGTAGTACGCCCAGTCGAAGACCTTCCGCTTGTTCTTCTCCATCAGTTCGTTTCTCCTAGTCTCGAGTTCTGAAATCTGTTCCCTCAGCTTCTCGATGACTTCCGAGTTCCTGTCGCCCGCCACCCATGATTTGGTCAAAAGGGACGTCCATCACGCGCTGGAGCAGGCCTGCACTAAAAGCAGCGCGCCGTCCCTGAATCTAACGTCTCTGTCCTGCTTGGTAGCTCTGGTACTTCGGCCTGAACTCGAAGCCGCACCTTACGCAGGTACGCATCCCGGGGACGTCGGGGACGACCTGTCTCGTACGACATCGAGGACACTCTACCGAGTCGTGCGCAGCGGGGATGTTTGCGCTGTGTTCGGCGCGCACCTTGTCTATGGCGTTCTTGTAACTGTCTCTATTCGACCTCAAGTAGACAGGCCACGATTTGGCTCATACAATAACGTTGGGCTTGGGACTAGAACCCCAGGGTCTTGAGCAGACGCGCGTGCTGCTCTGGATTGACCCATTCGACCTTGAGGTAGTCCGCTATCTCATCCCTCGTCATCCCAATTCTCTTTGCCTCCTTGACCGTGTGCTTGTATGCGGGCACCTCTATGGGGCTGTCCACGTACTCGAACTCCTCCGGGAAGAGCTTCTTTCCCTCCATGAACTGCTTGACATGGAACAGCTCGTGCACTATGTCCAGGTAGATTATCCGGGGCTCGCTGTTCTTCAGGTGATGGGCGCTTATGAGCAGATGACCGTCCTCGTCGCTGACGCTCATGTACCCGAACTTGGCGGAGAAGAACTCGACCTTCAGATTCTTGAGAACGCGGCCAGCGTCCTTCCCGAATATCAACTTCACAGCTTCCACCTTGTCGAAACCCCGGAAATAGTCGGTAAAGGGGAGCAGCGCCACGGGGACCGCGCGCTCCATCTCCACCCCGAGTTTCGCTTCTTTCATGGGCCAGCCGCGAGGCTTTCCAGCAGAGATAAGGCTATTGTCCGTTCTATCAAAGCCCCTGGCACGACGGCGAGGATGATGAGTCCGAGCCCGAATAGCGCGAACGAGCCGTTCAGCGCCGGATTGTCGTATCTGAAGTGCGCGATGGCCATCCTGTGCTTCCAGTAGTACACCCCTGCCTGTGTGAGGCTGTCCAGAAAGAGGTGTCCCATGGCAACGAGCGCTCCCGCGACGGCCCATAGCATGACCGTCTGTACCTCGGTCTTCGACGAGGTCAGCCATGCGAAGATGACGACCGATACGAAAGAGATAGAGGCACCCCAGAAAGGAGCCGTCAATACCGAATGCGTCAGCCGCGTACGCGATGGATGCCCGCGGTTCGAGTGTCCGAGTAGGTCAATGACGTAGTTCACGGAGATGGAGAGCCACACGCTCGCGGCACCGGCGGGCCAGGTCAGGAGCCCGAGGACGGAGAGCGCGTAGAGCGAGGCGCCTGTGGAGAAGACATAGTGTGTGATCTCCTTCATATCTCGAGAAGTTCAGGGTGTTATTGAGCAACACGCTCCGTGAGGAGAACTAAGAGAGTCTCTGCTCGACGGGGCGCGGCTTCTCGGTCTGATAGGCCTTCTGCACTATCCTGGTCTTCAGCTGGTGCATACCGTCTCCTCTGATCGCAGATATCTTGACGACGGACATCCCTTCGAACAGAGGGAGTGTGCCTATGCGTCTTGCCTCAGCTTCCCTGAGGAGGTCGACCTTGTTGAGCACGAGAAGCACCCTCGACGGTTCGACCTTAAGCTGGTCGAGTGTTTCCTTACAGCTGTTCAGCTTGATTTTCATGCTCTCTTCATCCTCGCTAGCGTCTAGTATGAGCAGCACCAGGTCAGCGTAGGTGAGCTCCTCGAGTGTGGATTTGAAAGATTCCACCATGTACGCCGGAAGCCTCGAGATGAAACCTACCGTGTCTGAGAGCATCACCCTCTTCCTGGGGTCCGCGAAGCTCACCGCCCTGGTCGTCGTGGTAAGCGTTGTGAATAGGCTGGGGGACTCCTCGCCAGATTCGGAGGCGAGCTTATTGAAAAGAGTGGTCTTGCCGCTGCTTGTGTATCCTGCCAGCGAAACCAGAGGCATACCGAGCTTGCGCCTCTCGGTCCTGTGAAGCACTCGGCTCGACTGCGCCCTCTCTAGCTTCTCTTTGATGAACGACATCCTTCGCTTGAGCGCCCTGAACTTCACGTCGACCGCGCTCTCTCCCATGCCCATGAACCCGGCGCGTTCGCCGGCTACCGAGTAGCGGACTTCGTCTCTCGCCCGGGGCATCTCATAGCGAAGCTCGGCGAGCTGGACCTGGAGCTTCGCTTCGGTGGTCCTCGCCCTCCTAGCGAAAATGTTGAGGACAAGCCTCTCACGGTCGACCACCTCCGCACGGGTAATCGTGGCTAACTTGTACTGCTGCGATGAAGTGATTGAATCATCGATGATTAGGGTCTTCGAGCCGTTCCTGCTTATCATATCTCTGAGCTCCTCGGCCTTGCCCACGCCTACGCCGTACTCTGACCTGAGCATCCGTCTCTGGGTGATGACCTCCACCACGGTGTACCCGGCCGCTTTTGCCAGTTCGAGTATCTCGAGCTTGGAGAACTCGTCTGGGTACGATACGACGGTGGCTCTGTCCATGGAGACCGCCCGCTCTTCCCTGTATAAAGAACGTTAGCGCTTCTCGTGCGCTATCCGCTCATAGTGTCGGCGGGGTCAGGGTAGGTCACGTCAGCGACCACCGTCCTCGAGCAGTCCAGGCAGTGCACGACGTTGTGCGCGCAGCGCGTATGGTATCTTGACCCACACTCGCACTCAACGTATCGGTCCGCGTTCTTCCCGTACTCCACGAAGGACTTGATCTCCTTGCCACAGTACAAGCAGATTCTGCTGAGGCCGAGTATGTCCCTCTGTGTGAATATCCCCGTCATCTCTCCATCCTTCGTCACGAGCATCCTTCTAATCTTCTTCCGGCCCATCAGGTCGATCGCTTCGTGAAGCGCCCGGTCCTCCTCGATACTTATCGGATGCAGAGTCATGATCTGACCGACCGTGGTCGAGTTGGGGTCGCGCCCCTGCGCGAGTATCTTCCTTACAAGGTCCCTCTCCGTGACGATCCCCACGGGTCGCTTGTCCTTAACGACGATGACGCTCCCGACGTTGAGCTCGGCCATCATCTTGGTCGCGGATGTCACCGAAGCTTCCTCCTCAATCGTTACCAGTTTCTTCTTGGCAATGTCCCCAACCTTGACGTCGAGCATCCGGAGCGAAATCTCTCCCTCGCTATTTAAACTGGGACGACTGGGATCTCACACTTCGTCAGCCGGCAGGCTGCGAGACCAACATCAAGCCGACTATCTCCTGTCCCTGGACCTGAAGCTGCACAATGTCTCCCGTCTTCAGCTGCAGAGCCTGCACCCACTGTGAAAGAGGCAGGGTGTTGGCTGTGGCGTAATAGTAGGTGCCGTTGAGCCCTATTGAAGCGTACGTGTTGCCCCCCTGTACGTAGGTCACGAACGACTGGACGGTCCCGTTGACGCTCCGCGTGGTCGTGGTAGCATTCGTCGAGGTGCCATTAAGGAGTCCAGCCAGCGCAAGGTCTCTAGTCTGGCCGATGCTGCCCTGTGAGGGCTGGATGACCAGATTGCCGGCGTTCGACGCGTCCATTACAGCGATTCCCTGGAACTGCACGATCCCCGTGCCGCTGTCGTAGTAGTACGGCACTATCCACACGAAGCCGTTCGCCTCTGGATAGATAACCGGGTTCGCGGCGAAAAGCTGCCCGTTGCTGAGCGCGGGTAGCTTTGACTGGACGGTGGCCTTTGCGTAGTCCGGTGAGACCAAGTTCATCCCTTCCATGTTATAGAACGTGAACTGATTCCTGTACGCGAGTATCACGCCCTCAAGGGAGTTCGGCGCGTTTGCCGGGCTCATGAAGAGCATCAGCGCAGTGCCGTTCTTGTAAGGGATGAGTTCCTCATCGCTACTGAGCGCGAGCCTATACTGGCTCGCTGGAATTGTGAAGAAGCCACCGGCGAATATACTGAATGAGCCGTTGCTCGCGCGCGTCGAGCCCCACTGGCTAGCGAGGTTCGCTACCAAGAACTTGTCCCATGGCTGGTTGACGTAGGGCGGGGAGTCCAGCCCTCCGTACTGACTCACCACGGAGCCGTTCTGTCCGTATATCACCCCACCGTTGAAAGCGGTCACACCGTCGAGCCTCACCTGGCTCTGGGTGAACACGTAGTAAATGGTCGAGAAGTTGGCCGACGGGGGAGTCGGATAGTGGTTGCCGATGACTATGCTGGTGTCATCGAGGTAGGAGTGCAGATTGATCTCGTTCAGGAAGAAGAGACCTGGTCCTATCGTATTCTGCGACTTGACCTCGTAGTAGCTGCCGTTCACGGCGTCGACCAGAATGAAGCCGAGCTCCTTGTTCTCGGCGAAGGTATTGGTGGGGGCGACCGTGAATATCCAGTACGGCTGGCCTCCGTTGATGATCTGCTCGTCGTCGACGAGCTGAACACTTCCTCCGAAATCGCTCAGGTGAGATGAAGCAATGGAGTTGGCGTAGTCCTCGGAGACCAGGGGCAGCTTGCCTATCTGCAGGGTCGAGTTGCTGAATAGTGTGTCTCCTGGCTTGAAATTCAGTAGCGAGTTGAAGTAGTATGAGTCGTTGACCTGTGCGTAGACGCCGTAGTAGGCGCCCGCGCCCACGCCGGTGAGCAGGAAGACCACAATCAACGCCGCGGCCGTCCTTCTCTGCGAATCGTTCTCCCTGAGCCTCAGGGCCGAGACTATCAGTCCAACGAGCACCAGGTCGAACAGGAACTGGTAGAGAAAGGGGACCTCGCCTATGATGAGGAAGAGGCCGAAGACTATCGAGACCACGACGATGCCCACCACTCTCCTTAGAAAGCTGCGAGGGACACGGTCGTAATCCTCGCGTTCGACCTTGATGCGAGATTCTCTTCCAGGCAGCCCGAACGCGATGAAAGAAAGGACCAAGTTCATAGCGGCGATGACTATCAGGTCCAGATAGACCGGGACTGGCATCGCCGTTTTTCAATTCGTCCCCTATTTAGGCTGCCTTATCAAGCGTGGCGCGCGCCATCTTAGCATTTAAGTGAAGCAAGCGACCCGATGGTGGCGTGGCAATGTCAGACAACCCAAAGCCAATCATTGGTTATTCGGACAAGCTGAGCGTGCAACCTGGAGAGAAGGTCAAATTCATGGTCAGCTCAGATTTTCCCAAGTATCATGCGGATATAGTGCGCCTGATTCACGGCCTGCCCCTCTCTCCGGGTCCCGGGTGGAAGGAGGAGCAGGTCCATTCCATCGGCGACTTCGACGGTAAGCCGCAGAGGATACCAAGGGGGTCGTACATAGAGGTCGCTGAGAACGAGCTCTTCGGAGTCGCGAGCTTCACGATACAGGCCTGGGTCTCGCCTACTACCCCAAAGAAGGGTATGCAGGGCGTGCTGGCGTCTTGGAGCCCCAACGGAGGCTACGCACTGGTGATTGACGACGAGGGACATCTGGCGCTTCTCGTGAAGGACCGGGAAGGGAAGCTTGGCAAGGTCGCCTCGGCAAAGGTCATGACGCCCCCCTTCTGGTATTTCGTGGCTGCCAGCTTTGACGCCAAGAGCGGGAAGGCTACCCTGTACCAGGAGAACACCTCCACCCTAGCGAAGGACGACTCCGAAGTGGTGGAGAATACGCTGGAGGTGGGGAAGCCCAACGCTCCCAAGTCTCTGCTCATCGGGGCCTACTGGGGGCTAGAGAATTCGCAGGACATCATCATGGGCCACTACAACGGAAAGATTGACAGGCCGAGACTCTTCTCGCGCGCTCTGGACCGTGCTGAGGTGACTTCGCTGAAGGGAGGCATACCGGCGATGGCGTTCCAGCGCGACCTCGTGGCCGCATGGGACTTTTCGCATGCGATGAACACGGCGAAGGTCGTCGACGGTTCGCATCACTTGCTGCACGGGACGGCAATCAACAGCCCCAAGCGTGCGGTTACGGGTTACAACTGGACCGGAAACGAGGTCGACTTCAAGGTCTGCCCCCAGGAGTACGGCGCAATCCACTTCCACGACGACGACCTTGACGACTGCAAGTGGGAAGTCGGGTTCGAGTTCGCAGTTCCTGCCGACTTGAAGAGCGGAGTGTACGCGGCCAAGCTCTCCTCCAGCGGGAAGACCGACTACGTCCCGTTCTTCGTGAGGCCGCGGAAGGGGACAACCACTGCCAAGATTGCATTTCTCGCGCCCTCGCTGAGCTATTTCGCCTATGGCGACTTTCACAACAACGATGCGGTGATGTTCAAGGACTTCAAATGGCCAGTGCGCGAGGAGGACAGGTACGTTCTCAAGGAGAAGCTGCACAGCCTCTACGACCACCACAGCGACGGCAGCGGTGTGTGCTACTATACGCGCCTCAAGCCCAACGTCACGATAAGGCCGGACCACATGGCTGCTGGCGTGAATGCCGGGAAGGGAGGCATCCGGGATTTCAGCGAGGACCTCTGTCTCGTGGACTGGCTCAAGGTCAAAGGCTTCCAGTTCGACGTAATCACGGATGAGGACCTCAACGCTGAGGGCGCCGACCTGCTGTCACCCTACAAGGTGGTTCTGACCGGTGCCCATCCTGAGTACTGGTCTGGGCCGATGCTCGACGGGCTCGAGACGTACCTCAACAACGGTGGTCGTCTGATGTACCTAGGAGGGAACGGCTTTTACTGGGTCACCTCGGTCGACCCGGAAAGACCCTACATCACGGAGGTCAGGAGGTGGGGAGGGACTCAGAGCTGGAGGTCTCCACCCGGTGAGTTCTATCACAGCTCGACGGGAGAGCTCGGAGGGCTGTGGAGGAATCGTGGCAGGGCGCCTCAGAAACTCACCGGGGTTGGCTTCTCAGCGCAGGGGTTTGACACGAACTCGCCATACAAGAGGGCCGCAGGCAGCTTCGACCCCAGGGCCGCATTCATCTTTGAGGGCATCGGGAAGGACGAGTTGATAGGAGACCACCCGAACCTGGAGCAGGGGTCTGGCGCGGCGGGCGACGAGCTCGACCGAGCCGACATCAGCCTCGGCACCCCGGAGCACACGCTCATCCTGGCCACGGCCAAGGGCACGTTCACCGACTACTATCAGGCGGTGGTCGAGGAGATTGACATCTCAGGCTCGGGGACGGGCGGGTCCGTGAGCCAGATGGTGCGCGCCGACATGGTGTATTTCGAGGGACCCAACAACGGTGCCGTGTTTAGCGTTGGTTCGATAGCGTGGATGGCGAGCCTCTCCCACAACAACTACGTCAACAACGTCTCCCGCATACAGGAGAACGTCCTCCGCAAGTTCGCGGCAGACTGAGGTCAGTCGCGGGACGGCAGGTACCCGCGCTCCTTCAGTATGTTGATCAGGTTCTGGTCCCTCCACTTCACCAGCTCGGCGTACTGCTTCCCCCTGACCACCGGCAGGGACCTTAGCTGACCAGCGGCCTTCTTCTTCGCGTCCTCCGGGAAGCTGGTCCACGCGCTCAGCGTCTCGCAGATTGACTGGGTCAGCGGCCCGAAGTGGTCGAAGTAGTAGTCGAGGCCTCCTGGTCCTCCTGCAAGGTTGGCGGTCAGGAGCGGTCCCATGAAAGCCCACCTCAGGCCGATGCCGGCGCTCATTATCTTCTCGAGGCCGTCGGCGTCCACCACCCCCTCGGCCAGCATCGCCATCGACTCGCGCAGGATTGCCGTCTGAAGCCGGTTGGCAGCGAAGCCGGGAAGCTGCTTGTTGACCCGGACGGGTATCTTTCCGAGCGATTCCATGAGCGCAAACACGTCATCAACCGTGATCTGGGATGTCTTCTCGCCGCGGACTATCTCCACCAACGGGACTAGATGGGGCGGGTTGAATGGATGGACTATCACCGCTCTTTCGGGATGTATCATGTCCTTCTGCATGGTCGCAATCGGCAATCCGGACGTGCTACTGGCGATGGCCACGTGGTCGCCGACGACCCGCTCCAGCTTTCCGAGAAGGTCTATCTTGACGTCCATGCGTTCCAGGGCAGACTCCTGGACATAGTCGCAGTCGGAGACCTCGGCCAGTCTGGTGGTCGAACTGATCTTATCGAGCACCGGCTTCACCTGGTCCTTACCTATGATTTCGTTGACGACCATCGTCTCTAGCATGTTCGAAATCAGCGCTGTCGACCTGCTCAGGACATCGTCGCTGACATCGTATGTGACGACGTCGTGACCCTTCAGGGCAAAGAGGAGGGCCCAGCTTGAGCCTATAGTGCCCGACCCAACGCAGGCGACCTTTCTCGGAGTCATGCGACATTCGTGTACAGTGGGCGGATGATAACCTTCGCGGAGCGCTGCCGGATCCGAGTCTTACCGTGTGCCAGCCTTCATGGCCGCTTCGGTCAGTATAAAATACCTACAAATTTGACGCATAACGTAACTTTGGCCCATAATTATCACGATGCGGCTTGCGTTCTGCTGATATTTGCACCCTCTGGCGCGGAGCATCAAGGCCGCGAAGCGGAATCGGCTAGTCTGAATCCTGCTTCGCCGATTATTTCGGAACACTAAAGAATCGGATGGAACCGAGTTCGGCTGAAAGCCTTGGTAAAGCGCATCCTGTTTTCGCGAGAGCTGGTCAGCACCGACGTCCACGAGAACGTTAAGAACGGCGTGGCCGCCGAGAGGCAGGGGTACCACTGCGTCTGGGTTCCAGACCACCTCGTCGACATACAGCCACCGACGGCGATCCTCGACGCTTGGACCGAGCTGGCCTACATCGGCTCTCGCACCAAGAGGGTCCGCCTGGCTTCGGGTGTCACGGATACGCAGCGGATCCACCCGGCGAAGACGGCCAACATCGTCGCCACCCTTGACAACATAACGAAGGGGCGTGCCGTGCTTGGGATAGGTGCGGGCGAGGTGATGAACACCGAACCGTATGGAATCCCATTCGAGTCTGCTGAGGTTAGGGTCAAGCGTGTGGAAGAGGCGATACGGGTAATCAAGCTCCTCTGGACCTCCACGTACGAAAAACCTGTCAGCTTCAGGGGAGAGGTCTACAAGCTCAACGGTGCGCATCTCGACCTGCTACCGATACAGAAGCCATCACCTCCGGTCTATGTCGGAGCCTACTACTCGTCGAAGCTTCTCAAGATAGCAGGGGAGCTAGCCGACGGCTGGTACCCGGCCTTCTACTACACGGTGAAGGGATACCGCGAGAGGGTGGACATGATACGCGAGGGCGCCAGAAAGGCGGGCAGGAACATCAACACGATAGACAGGATGGCGCTGGTACCCATAGTGATAGGGGACAGGGCCGCTCTTGCAAGGAGACTGAAGGAGAGGCTGAAGATACAGATGGTGACCAATAGATACCTGTTCAAGATCCTGGGTGTCGAGCACGCGCTGGAATCCGTCCCGAAGGAACTGCACTATCAGCTCGTGACGCCCAGCACTGGAGGCAACAGGATGCTAGACAAGACGATCAGCAAGCTCCAGGTCCCGGACGAGGCGCTCGAGAAGGGAGTGGATGAGATGATGGCGGTCGGCACGGCCGACCAGTGCATCGAGTCGCTCGAGCGGTTCGTGAAGGCGGGCGCGACCCACTTTATGGTGAACTGCCCGCTGCCGGACAAGGACGATCACAAGCTCATCGCCAGCAAGGTAATGCCTCACTTCAGGTAGCCCTTCGACCGGGGGCGACTACTTCTCGATCTTCTTGCCGCCGAGCATGACCAGAGTGGCACCGTCTCCGACCTTGCCCCAGCCGTCCACGACCTTCTTGAAGGCGTCGCTCTGGGTCGTCTTGATCCAGTCGGCAAAGTCCTTGACGTCTATAATCTCGAAGATTTCGAATGGCGGGTTCTTCTTCTCCGGCTTGCTGCTGCCCTGGACGTAGTCCGTCACCTGGAAGACCTCGAACTTCTCGACCACCTTCATCTTCGGTGTTATCATCTGGTCTATCTCCCTGGAGAACTTCTCGTACTGCTTCATTGTCGCACCGGACTTCAGTTTGTAGAACACGACGACTTTGGGCATGGTCGGATGCCGATGAGCCGGGGTATTAACATTGTCGCGTGTGCTCCCGATGAGGCGCTCCGGATAGATTGCGTCGAAGCCCTTTTACGTGACGGATACACCCCTCGAAGGATAACCGATGAGTGCGAGCAACTTCAACGAGCAGACAATCAACGAATTCCGCAAGAACCATGGCAAAGTCGGAGGCTACTTCGAGGGGTCACCGCTGCTCCTCCTCCACACCAAGGGAAAACGCAGCGGCAAGACGCACGTCGTCCCCATCATGTACCTGAAGGACGGTGACCGTTATCTCGTCTTCGGCTCGAAGGCAGGCGCTGATACCCATCCCGACTGGTTCCACAACCTCAAGACGCACCCCGACGTCACGGTGGAGATAGGGGACGAGACCGTCCCGATGCACGCCGAAGAGATAAAGGGTCACGAGCGCGATGCTCTCTACCGCAGGCAGGCGACCCTCTACCCAGGTTTCGCCGAGTACGAGCGCAAGACCAAGCGCGTCATACCGGTCATCGCGCTAACGAGAAAGTAACTGGACTATACATCTCTCTTCGAGAGACTCCGTCTCGAAATAAACGGCTGCTGGCGAGGATGTCGAGACAAGGACTGACTATCACCTGCCCTTCCTTCTAGAGCTTCGACATATACTCGAGATATTCGGAGATCATTTTAATCTCGGCCTTCGAGTTCATGTCGGCGCTCTGCCGCAGCCTTTCTAGGACGCAGAAGCGCGGAAAACGGAAAGCAACTTTTAACAAGCGGGTTCGCGCAGAAACTGACGCCTTGAGCGACCCAGTGAGGGTAACAGTCGGCGGCGCGACCTTCACGTCCTTCCAGGTCGGAAAGATCAACCTGAAGGCCTCGGAGTTGATCAGGAAAGGGACGGAACTGCCGGATGGAATCACTCCCGACACGAATTTCGACCTTCCGATATGCAATGGGCACCTCGCGGTTGGAGAAGCCTCGATCGTGATCGACCCCTGCGACTACGAGGAGCTGATTCAGTACGAGCGGAGACCGGAGGGTTACGTCGCACCACCATCCCTCCTCTCGCAGCTGTCCGGGAGGGGGGTGAAGGCCGAAGACGTCACTCACGTCGTGATCACCCACTTCCACATGGACCACTGCATCGGCTCGACGATGAAGACCTCTGAAGGGACGTATGTCCCGACGTTTCCTCGCGCCAGATACTACCTCGGAGCAGCCGACTGGAACTCCCCCATGTTGCAGGAGGACCTCAAGAGCACTCCGATGGCCATGAATTCGCTTGGGGTCCTGGGCAGGTCGAAGGTTCTGACCTTGGTGGACCGGCCCATGCAAGTGGTCCCGGACGTGATGATAGTACCGATGCCAGGCGAGAGCCCTGGACATCAGGGCGTTCGCATGACCTCTCAGGGGGGCGACGTTATGGTGCATAGGCGACCTCTTTCACGATGCTATGGATGTGGCCGATCCGAGGATTATGGCGGACTGGAACGACCCTGAGTCGAACATGAGGAGCAGGAACGCGTTCCTCGCCGAGGCCGCTAGAGACGACTGTGTCGTCTTCTCGGGTCACATGTCGCTGGGAAGAATCCTGAGGACCCTTGCTGGCTACGAGTGGAAGGAGCTGCGGGCTCCGAGCTAGGCCGACCGGTGATTTGCTTATCGGGTGTCCCGTGACCGGGGCCTTGTTACGCGCTCGTACCGAAGAACGAATATTCTTGATCGATGATGAGCACGTTCGACTAGTGTAGGGGTAGCTGATGTTTCTCCAGAGGTGAAGCCTAAGGCAGGATGTCTGTCTCTAGTAGCTCCTTCGATACATCATCAGGCGAGCGGGGCTTGGCGTCCTCAAAGACCATTTCTGCGAAGTTCTTCATGGAGAACTCAGCCATCGCAAACATCACCGGGACGAGGTCCATTCCTTCCCGGCTTAGCGAGTAGTCGATCTTGACAGGCGTACCAGTATACACGGAGCGAATGACCAATCCGTAGTCCTGCAGCTCCTTCAAACGCAGGGCTAGAATTCTCGGGTTGACGCCTGGGAGACTCTTGAGAAGTTGATTGAACTTTGTGTCGCCAAGGAGGAGTTGACGCACCACCTCTATAGTCCAGCGCTTTCCGAGCGCCCTGAAGCCGGTCGCTATGGGGCATTCGCTGAGGTTTGTGTAATCCTTGAGTGATCTGAGGAAGTCCATTTCTTGCAAGCTAGTCAGGACGTTGCAAGCTGAATTTTAAATAGCTTACCTTTTAATATTGAATATACTATTGCAAGTCTGTTCTCGCACCACGCCGGAGAGGCCAGCGGCGAGCCTTTCGATGCTTTAGGAGTCCTCCGGATGTTCGATGGTGTAGGGCTCAGGGACCTCCCCTATAGTCAAACGCATCAGTACCAGACCTATAAGCTGGCGCTCTCCATCTACGCAAGCGTGGTACTGGGAAAGCCGGTCAACAGCGCGGTACTGTCGGTGCTGCTGAGGATACAGGCGCCGACCGGCGGACTCTACACAGGATACGACGCTGGCTATTCGCATGGATCGACGGAAACGAATACTGAGACTATGAGTCTCGCCGTACTAGCCCTGCAGTCTCTCGAGAGCGAGCGGTGAGGGCGGAAATGAGCTACACAGAGCCGTTCGTCCCGATTCCCGAAGACATCATCGCGAAGATGCTCAGGATGGCCGCGGTGAAACCGGGGGAACTGGTGTACGACCTTGGCTCTGGCGACGGAAGGATACCCATCGTCGCTGCAAGAGACTTTCGTGCGAGGGCGGTCGGCGTCGAAATCCGGAAGCGCCTTGTGGACGAGAGCCGGAAGAAGGTGAAGGGGCAGGGTCTCTCCGGACAGGTCACAATAAGACACCTAAGCTTCAGGAGGGTCGACCTGAGCAGGGCGGACGTCATCGCGACGTACCTGACCAGCTACGTCCTGAACGGCCTGACGCCGAAGTTCAACAGAGAGCTCAGGCATGGTACGAGAGTAGTGAACTTTGACTATCAGATTCCCGACTGGACACCCGCACGCGAGGTGCGGGTCAAGCCTTCAGGCTGGAAGAAGGAGCACCCGATGTACCTGTACAGAGTCTGAGCGGCATCGGAAGCTATTTACAACCAAGAGCGCAGGTCAGCTCGAATGACGAAGAGGGAGCTGGCCACGTTCGAGGATTTTCGTAAGGCGAGGCTCGATGACGTCGGTTTCATCGTGATGGTGGACGCATCCCGCTCCCCAGTGGTTCACAGATTGAATGGGCGCTGCATCTCAGCCGACAACTTCAGGAACAAGATGGCGAGAGGCGGTGCCGGGAAGTACTATCAGGTCGATAGCGTCTCGGACGGCATCAAGGAGCTCGGTGCCTCGGTCTGCAAGCTTTGCAAACCTCTGAAGCCTGAGAAGGAACCTTGGAAGAGATAGAAGAAACCGTTCCGACGCACTAGGCACATAGGTCTTCTCTTTTTAGCTCAGTGCTTTCCAATTCTGCCCCCGATGTCCTGAAGTTCACGATACAGTGCCCTTGGCGCTAACTTACCGTCCCCATTGTCCCCTACGCTACAGCCTCTCGAGCGGTTGTGAGTTCAGCCTGCTAAGATACATCTCGGTCTTCTTGCCGCGCTGCGTGCTCTTCGGTGCGTAGCGGAAGGCGCTGAGGCTCTGGGTCGGGGCTTCGAGGTCGTCGTGCCCTTCCACGGCCGCTTGCATGTCCTGGAGAGCTCGATGTCGTCAATCATCCTCCGCATCCCTCACCCCGACCTGGCGAAGGCCCAGAAGCTGAGCCAGGAGTACCTCTCTGTGAATGCTATTGTTAGGACAGGGAGAGTTCGTGCGCAGTCTTCACGGCCTTATCCGCCTTCGGTCGAGCAACAGGAGCGGTACCGCCAGCGCCACAGTGACGGCTCCTCCCATCAGCCAGGCGGATGAATAGCCGTAGTCGAGGACGGTGACGGAGAAGTAGAGCGGCGACAAGAACGAGCCCACGAGCGAGAACGAGTCGGCGAGCCCGACCGTGAAGCTGTCCATCTCCCGTACCGGCGACCTGTCTCTTGCGGTAGAGAAGCCCACCGTGAAGAAGATCCCCGTAGCGAGGCCTACCGCAAGCACCGATACGACCGCAGACAGGACGGAATTCAGCGCCGCCACGCCTATGCCCAGGCCCAGCAATATCGCGGAACTGAGGAGTGTCGTTTTCTCACTGTATCCCCTGTCATACATCCTCCCGAAGAAAGGACTGGAGAGAATCGGGAGCACGTATGTCAGACCACCGATTAGCCCTGCGGTGTCCGCGTTGAGCCTCAGGTGCTGTTCAAGGTAGTAGACCATGAAGCTGCCGACGACCGTGTTCCCTCCGCCTGCGCCGAGGAAGGCCACCGAGATTATCATGAATTCCTTGTTGAAGATGACCCTCCTCAGGTTCGACATCATTTGGGTCGGCGTGGTTAGCGGTGCGTCGGCCGGTAGCAGCCAGCTTGCGACGGCGGT
>JAJYWC010000033.1 GCA_021791695.1 archaeon
CGACGCGAAGCAGTCTACGGAAAGTCTGCTCGTGGTAGCGGCTATGGGGCGATGGACCGTTCCACCTTGAAGACTCACGCGTCGCTCAGGCGCTGGAGAGCCCCGAAGAACTGCGTAACGCAGGGGACGGCGCCCATGTTTGACTCCAGGCGCATGGACCTACGGATCAGTAGGGTCTTCAGACGGCGGCATCGGCCGGCGGTGGCGCCCCGGTCACTCTTGGTGCCCGCAGTTGGGACATTCCCAGCGAAGAATGACCCCGCGAGCGTTCACGACCTTCTTCATGACCGCAGAACTGCACGCGGGACAGACCAGTTCGTCGTCTGCGAACTTGGTGTTGCCTCTCCTTATCGAGTCAACTATGCTCTTCTTGGAGCCAGCGCGGACGATGTCGGTGAGAGTCAGCCATCCCACAAGCTTGTCTCCCTTGAAGACTCCCGCGCGGGTGAAGCTGTTCTCTAGTATCATGCTGGCGGCGTCTTTTATCGACGCGTCGGCGTCTATCTTGAGGAGCGGCGCCATGACCTCCCTCAGCGTGACCGCCGAAGCCTTCTTGTCCATCGGCACGAACCGTCGCAGCAGGGACCTCTCTGTGAACATTCCGGCGGGCTTCCCAGCCTCGAAGACAATAATTCCGCTCCGCCTCTTCTCGTTCATAAGGTTGACCGCTTCCAGAACACTGGCGGAAGCGTCGATCTGGGGGACGTCCGTCGTCATTATATCTCTCACTTTAGGCATTCTCCAAAACCAACAGAAATGTAGCGGCGAAGGTAAATCAACCTTTCTGTCGATTTGACCGTCGTTTCCGGAGACCAGCCCGAATTGGACCACTGCTAAAATATCGAGGCTGCCTTCTGCCCGCTATTGGTCTTCGGGGTCTTCATCGACGTTCCCTTGCTCGTGGGCACCTTCCCCGTGATGTATCGGTACAAAGACAAGATAGTCGACCGCATTAGCAGACGGTCTTGGGACTGCTGATGGTGCACGTTCACGCCACGAGCCTTGGGCGTGTGATACTGGCGTTCTGCTTCTACGGCGTCCTTTAGGAGCACTTCCTCGGAGGGCTTCGCGGGCTCACATCTTCCGTTGAGGACGTATTGATTGTCCCCTACATCGCCCTCGGCTGCGCCTGCGTGTCCCTGATTCCCGTGTCGGTCCTGATGAAGGCGGCCGGCGAACCTCGTTCTGCGGAGCCGGGACAGGGGCGTGGACGCTGCATGGACAACCTTTAATTATACGACCCCGGGGGTTAGTTTCACCGACGGAAACATAGGTAGGAAGTGAAAACGGATGAGTTTCGGACAACGTGGCGGGTATAACCGCGGTGGATTCGGCAGTTCCAGCAGTGGAGGCGGCTTCAGATCCTTCAAGCCAAAGCCAGTTGAGGTCGGAAAGGAGTACGATGTTACTATCTCCGACATCAGCAGACGCGGCGACGGCATCGCGAAGATCGACGGTTTCGTCATCTTCGTGGCCGGCGCAAAGCAGGGCCAGACTGTGAGGATCAAGGTCACTCAGGTCTCGAACAGGTACGCGAGCGGACAGCTCGTGGATGGTTCGATGGCCGCTGCATCCTCAGAGGAAAGTTCCTCAGAGGAAGAGTCTACAGAAGATTCAACAGAACAGTAGACTCTGTCTACCATTCTGACAGATGGGTTGTCCCGCCAAAGGGCAACCACCCCCCTTTTTCGGTTTGATTGTGCTGACCGATTTTATTGCGTGTGCCGGACCTTGTGCTTCGGCTTGCCCCAGGCTATTCGGTGGAACTCGTGGAATCCCTCAGGCAGCTCAAGGGAACCCACGGCGAAATCGAGCAGTGCGGGCGTACCGCTGCCGTTCTCCTTCAGCGCTCGCTTGAGGGCGCCCTTGATGTCGCCCGGCTTCTCGACGCGTTCGCCGTATATGTGATTGGCTTCAGCGAACTTGACAAAGTCGGGCTGGGCCGTGAACTTGGTCGCCGTCACCTTTCCGCTCTCGAGCCAGTACTTTTGGTAGTAGACCTCCCACCCGAGGCCCGCGTTGTCGAGCAGGACCCAGGTGACGGGAGCGTTGTACTGGACCGCAGTCGGGACCTCCTTCATTGAGAACTGGAAGGCGGTGTCTCCTGTCGTGCAGACGACCTTCATGTCTGGACGGGTCAGCTTGGCTGCGATCGAGCCCACGACCCCCATCCCGAAGCAGGTCTGCTCGGCCATCCCCATGAACCCGCCCGCGTCGAGCACCTTGTAGTAGGGAAAGTAGTATGCCCAGAGGTCCTGGGAGCCGTTCTCGTTCGCAAGGATTGTGTTCCTCCCGAAGACCTTGTTCAGTTCGTGGACGACCCTCTTCGTCCTTATGGGGACGGCGTCCGTCTTGCACTCCTCATCCACCATCTCCTCGTACTCCCGCTTTGCCTTCTTCAGGTCCGCGACCCGCTGGCTGCGTATGGTGTCCATCCTGATCATCGTCGCCAGGAAGGCGACCAAGTCCCTGAGAGCGAGTTTCGCGTCCCCTACTAGCGAGACGTCCGGGATGAAGTTACGGCCTATCTCGAACGGGTCGACGTCTATCTGTATCATCTTGGCCCCCTGTGGGTAGTAGTTCCAGGCTGCGGTGGCGAACTCCTCGTTCTTGGAGCCGACCGTTATGAGGAGGTCGGCCTCCTGGTACACCTTCTTCGATATGGCGGTGCGGTAGAGTCCCACCATGCCGAAGGCTAGTGGATGGTCCTCGGGGATGCAACCCCTACCGGAAGCCGTGGTCAGGACGGGGATGAGAAGCGACTCGGCGAGCTCGGTCAGCGCTCCCGAGGCCCCCGAGAGTACGACGCCGCCTCCGGCGACGATCGCAGGTCTTTCGCTCTTAGCTATGAGCCTGGCGGCCGCCTTCACGTCGACGTCGTCGGGACGCGACCTCCCGGGGACCACTCGCCTGTAGGGTGGACCCTTGTACTCGGCGTTACCGACGTCGATGGGTATCTCGAGGAAGATGGGCCCCGGCTTTCCGCTCGTAGCGAGCGAGAAGGCCCTCCTCATGCCCCAGCCGACCTTCTCGGTCTTGGTTATCCTGTACGCCCACTTCGAGACGGGTCTGAAGCTGCTGACCATATCGGTCTCCTGCATCTGGGCCATACCCTCCGTCCTCATCTCCGAGGACGGGACGGGCGCTATGACGGGCATGCAGCCCGTGTGCGCCTCGAGGAACCCGGTGAACATGTTTGCCACACCAGGTCCGGGGCTGTTCATCGCAATGCCTGGCTTGCCCGTGAGGCGCGCGTGGGCGATCGCCATCTGCACGCTCGAGAGCTCGTGTCGAACGAGGACGGGTCGTATGTCGGTGTCGTCCAGGTAGTCCCAGAACTCCCACGGGCCGGACACGAGACCGAAAGCGAACTCGCTCTTTTCCTTCACGAGCGCATCGACGACCGTCTTCCAGGCCTTCACGAGCCACGGAAGGCCCTCCGCATTATTTATGGCTAGGCAGCGCGCTTCGCAAAGCAGCACACCTTAAAAACGGGCGGGGGTGCTCGCGACCTAGGACGACTCAGGCGTCCGATGGCCCTGAGGCTATAACAGAAACCAGCGTGATTGACTCGACGATAGAGATATTCGTGGACGGTCTAGCAGAACCGACGAACCCCGGCATAGGGACGTACGGGTACGTGGTGCTGCGCGACGGCAAGGTGCTCACGCGGGGGCACGGGTTCGACGGTAACCCCGTGAGCAACAACCACGCCGAGTACGCCGGTCTCGTGAGGGCGCTCCTCGAGGTGACGGGGTATGCGGACGAGGAAATCGTGGTGAGGACCGATTCCAAGATGGTCGCGAACCAGATGTCGGGCAACTGGAAGGTCAGCAAGAAGGCGTACAAGAGCAAGTCTGAGTGGTCGTATGTGGACAAGTACCTCGAGGCGAAGGAGGTCGCGGGGAGGTTCAGCAGGATAACGTTCGTCTGGATACCGAGGGAGTTGAACTCCGAGGCCGACGAGCTTTCGAGGGTCGCCTACAGGGAACAGCTACGGGAGGGATGAAGGCCGAATGGGATCGGGTGAACTGGTCTGCGATGGCATAGTCAAGAGGTTCAGCAACGGGAAGGTCGCCCTGTCCTCTGTGAGCTTCGCCACTCCGACCTCGGGGATATTCACACTGATCGGCAGGAACGGCGCGGGAAAGACGACGCTTACCAGGATCCTGGCGACGCTGCTCGAGCCGAACTCCGGAAGAGCCAGCATCAACGGCCTCGACGTCATGAGCGACGCGAATGAGCTGAGACACAGGATTGCCGTCGTGCCACAGGAGGGCAGGACCGTCTCTTGGATGACACCACGTCAGACAATATCTTCCTACCTAATGTGGCGAGGCGTCGGATATTCCGAGTCGATGAAGCTGGCAGACGTCGCCATCCGGCGCGTGGGGATAGACGCGTACGGAATGAAGATGAACTCAACGCTCTCCGGGGGAATAAAGAGGAAGGTCCTCGTCGCGATGGCGCTGGCATCCGACGCTGATATCATCTTCCTCGACGAGCCGACGACTGGGCTTGACCCGATTTCGAGAAAGCAGCTCTGGAACGTTTTGACCGACCTCGGTAAGGAGAGGTTCGTCTTTCTCACAACGCACTATCTCGAGGAGGCCGAGGCGGTCTCAGACAGGATTGGGATACTCAACGACGGCAGGCTGCTCTCCATCGGGACCACGCAGGAGCTGCGCAGCAGGCTGAAGTATCGGTACGCTCTCAGAATCCCCGGGACGGGCGTGGACCTCCCTCCGTTCGAAGGCGAGAAGTTCACTCGGAGGGATGGTGAGACACAGGTCATGACTACCGAGGAGGATGCTGCCAAGCTCTCCAGGGAGCTGGTGAACCGGAAGGTGGCGTTCTCCATGAACCCGGTGGATCTCGACGACATCTTCTACTACATCGTCACTGAGGACGAGAGAAGCAAGGAGGCGCGGCCGCTGTGAGCAAGGCCACTAACCAGCTCCTGGCCTCGATACTGGTCAACTCGGTCTATGAGATGCGGAACTATCCCGTCGTGCTGCTGAACACCGTGCTCTCGCCCTTCTCGTTCCTTCTCATAATCACGCTCGCGAGCAGGGGTGCGCTATTCGGCGAAGCAATCGAAGGGGGCCTCGTGATGACGATGTTCTCTGCGGGTACCTCGCTGCAGGCCGACCTCTCGCACCTCAAGAACGACTTCAAGTTGCAGGACGTGGTGGTGGCAACCCCGACGAGCGCGTTCGTCTATGTCTCAGGGATGACGCTCTCGGAGCTCATCTACGCCTCCCCGGCCCTCGTGCTCCTCTCGGCACTCTTCGTGGTCTACGTCCACACGACGCTTCTCGGGCTTGCCGCCATCGTGGGTGTGATGATGCTGATGTTCCTGTCGTCCGTCTCCCTCGGCTTCCTCCTTGCGACCATCTCCTCGGACATCGTCCAGAGCTACGCGTTCTCAAGGCTGTTCACGACGCTCTTCTCGACGATTCCCCCGGTCTACTATCCCATCACGTACATCCCGCTCCCCTTCAGGTACCTAGCGTATCTCTCGCCGACGACCTACGCCTCCGAGATTGCCCAGAACGCTGCTGGACTGCTGAGCCAGTCAGAACTGGACCTGGCCCTAGCGTGGCTCATCCTGGCCGCGACGACGGCCGTCTTCTTCGTGATCACCGTGAAGAAATCCAGGTGGAGAGACCGCTAGTATCTGCATCAGAGAATCCAGTCCTCCCGCTCTACGTCTCGGCGCCTGAAGCCGAGTTTGGAGGTCTTGAAAGGACGACCTCCGTAGAGGGTGACTTCGGAGCCCTCCCCTCCCCGATAGAACGCGTCGACTATCCTGCCGAGCGAGTCGCCCTTCATGACACCGCTGCCGCTGTCGCCTCCCACGACGATGAGGCCCTCATGGCCAAAGACGTATGGCATGTTGTCGAGGGTATTGTACGAATACAGCCCGCCCCACATCCGGTCCGGCCTCGACCTCTCGAACTGCGGCAGATACTCCCTCAGGACCTGGTGCAGGTTGTATTCATAGTACTTTGGCTCCGCGGGATACTTCTCGAGGTCGTGCTCGGGATAGCTTATGAACGGCCGGTTGAACTCGTCCTCGCAGCCGACCCAGAACTCGTTGCTCTCCTTCACCGGCTTCACAAAGAGCCCCGACTTGGGCAGGATCAGGAAGGGAAGCGTCCCTGATTCGTTGAACCCCCTCGCGAAGAGCAGCTCCTTGAGCGACGCGTCGGTCCCGACGGGGACCGCAAAGAGCTGTCTCTTTTTCGCCTTCGCATGGCCGTCGATGCCTATCGGGTCGAGCAGCTCGTTGTTCCAGGCTCCGCAGGCCACCACGACCGTCCCGGCGCCGATGGTCTCTCCGTCGGCGAGCCCCACCCCTGAGACTCCCGACTCCTGCCAGACGAAGGGTTCTCCGTCGAATCCCGTGCTCTCCCTGGGCCTGATGAGCAGTCTCGCCACCCGCCTGTTGAAGAGCATCACGCCTCCCTTAGCGACGAATCCATCCCTGTAGAAACTCGCCAGCCGGTCCGGCGCAAGACGACCACACTTCGGTCCGAAGAGGCCCGCGGTGACGTCCTCGAGGGACATCACCCTCGCCTCGTCGGAGTCCTGGTTGGTCTCAATCCCGGGGATGCGGCTCTTCAGCTCCGACTCGCCCATACGCCTCACCTCCACTCCGCTGTTCTCCATCCTCCTGAGATGGCGCTCCGAAGCGGACAGCTGCTTCTCGCTCATGAGCCAGAGGTAGCCGATCTTGTCGACCCCCACGTCGCGCTTCAGGTCGTGCTGGATATGCGAGTAAAAGTCGATCGCCGAGTCGGCGAGCTCCCTGTTCTCCTTCGAGGTGAACATGTTCCTGAACATCGCGTTGCTCCTGCCGGTGTTCCCCTGTCCCACGTCCCCCAGCATCTCGACGACGAGGACGGTCTTGTCTGGATTGTTCGCCTTGAGGTGATAAGCCGAGGATATGCCGAGGATGCCGGCTCCGACCACGACGATGTCATAGTCCTGCATGGCCCCTCTCAGTCCGTCGGGGAGGCGTCTTAAGAATCGTGTTCTGCGAGCTGCGGTGGTGCGTCCAAGGGTAGTCTTGACATCTCGGCCCTCGCTGCAAGGATGCTGGTCGCATAGATCCCCACGAAGATCAGGGCTACGCCGCCGAGGGTCAGGTAGCCGGGGATGACTCGGGTCGTCGCGACCCCATAGACGAGGGTCACGATTGGAGATATGAAGACGAGTGTGGTCAGCCTGGCGAGCTTCTCGGTCCTGGTGAGCGCCATCCAGAGGAAGATGCTCAGGGCGCCCCCTACCGCGCCGCTGTACGCGACATCGGCCGCGAGTTCGAGAGTCGGCCGGAAACTAAAGTCCGCAAGAGAGAACGCACCGTAGAAGATGAAGCCCATGAACCACGCGGTAACGGGCGTCTGTCCCGAGTCCTGGACCCTCAGCCGCCTCATGTATACCGAGAAGAGCGCCCAGAAGAAAGCCTCGACCAGCGTCAGGCTCGCTCCGATGAGCATGGCCGTCTCCCCGAGGAGCGGCAGATTGTAGAGGACTATTCCTGCGAAGCCGGTCAGGGCCCCGTACGCCTCGACCCTCGAGGCTTTCTCGCCGAGAAGGTAAACCGAGAGAGGTATGGCGAAGAGGGGCATCGTGAAGGAGAGGATAGCGGACTGCTAGGACGAGATGGGGTTCAGGCCGAGGAGCCAGGTTGCTCCGCTCAGCCAGTAGAATGCCCCGAAGAGCAAGGTGTCCCTGTTGACGATCAGCTTCCCCTTCGCCAGCGCGAACAGGGCGATGAACGTGACGAGCGAAGTCAGCGAGCCGTAGACCAAGGGCGAGGCATACGTGAGGCCATCCTTAGCGAAGACGTAAGCGAAAGCCGTGATGAGGATGTAGGGGACGAGATACCTCGTCGAAGTCAAGGGCCGGGCTTCTTGTGATTTCGTAATTGAATCTTGTGCGAATAAGACGGGCAAAATGGGACACGATAAATAACAGTGGACGCGCCGGCCGGTGTTCATGGCGGGTAGATTGGACGGCAAGGTCGCACTGATAACCGGGGGTTCACGAGGCATCGGGAGGGCGACGGCTGTGCTCTTCGCAAGGGAGGGTGCTAAGGTGTGCGTGAACTATGTCAACGGCGAGGCTGAAGCCAACAAGGTCGCAGACGAAATCCGCTCGATAGGCGGACAGGCGACCGCGCTCAGGGCCGACATCTCTCGGGAGGCAGAGGTCGCGGAGATGGTGCGACGGGCCGTCTCGCAGTTCGGGAGGATAGACATTTTGGTAAACAACGCTGGAATCCTGCTCCCCGGGGACTTGATGACTATGACCGACAAGGCCCTCGACGACATGTTCGGCATCAACGTCAAGGGGACGATCTACTGTACGAGAGAGGTGGCCAAGGGGATGTTGGACAACGGTGGAGGGAAGATAGTCAACGTGGCTTCAAACGCCGGGCTCGGCAACTCGTACAGGGGCAACACAGCCTACGGCATAACCAAGGCTGCCGTGATGCTCCTTACCAAGAGGTTCGCATTCGAGTTCAGAGGACGGAACGTGAACGTCAACTGCGTGGCGCCGGGCTATACAGACACGGAGATGCCCGCGAGAGGAAAGACCCGTCCTCAGTTCGAAGCTTCGGTCGCCGAAGTGTCGACTCGGACGATGCTGAACCGCATCGGCAGGCCCGAGGAGATAGCAGACGCCATCATGTTCTTCGCAACCGAGGAGTCGAGCTTCGCCACTGGACAGACGCTGGTCGTGGACGGCGGAAGGATGGACTATCTTTCCCACGGAATATAGGCTACCCGTACCGGTAACGGACTCCGTGCCCGTCGTGCTCTGGCCCGAATCTGACAGTGTCCCCGGGACCAATCTCACCGCAGGTCCCGCAGGCGACGCAGGCGACGTGGTCGAACCTTAGGCTCCCGCGAGCGACATCCGAGAAGGTCGTCTCTTTCGCGACAGCTCGGATCGCTTCCAGCTCGAGGCTCTGGGGCTCGAACCCGTTCGACTGCGCGTACTTCTCCATGAGAGGGCGTGTATTGTACGAAAGGAGGTCGGCGTAGGAGGCGAAGACCCCCTTGTCAGTCACGAGAGTGTAGCAGTTCACAGGGCAGGCGGGGACCCAGGGCTTGTGCTGTGAGGCCGACCCTTTGGTGGTGTCGACCTTGATGTGCGAGTATACGGCGTCCTCGTCGTAGTTGAGGAGGCTCGTGCCTCCCTGCACGCGCTGGACGGCGTCCTTGCCTGACGCGGCTCTTCTGTCGGTCATTATCTTTCTCTCCCGGTAGAGTAAATAGGTCGAGAAGAGGAGCCTGGGGAGCAGCTGGTACGTCATCCTGCTCTCGCTGAGTCTGCTGTCGCTCCTGGACCTCGCGATGTCGCGGTAGACAGGACGCAGGCGCGACTGGTACGACAAGAGGGAGGACTCTGTGTACGAGCCCTTCTGGTCAGCCTGGAGGAAGGTCTCCGCCGCCATCATCCCCGTAGTTATCGCCTTGCTCATCCCGTCGAGCAGCGGACCGACCTTGACGAATGAACCCAGCGAGTCTCCGACCGCCATGAACCCGGCGGCGTAGGGTTTCTTGAGCATGCACTTGTGCCCCTTCGGGACGTTATGAGCGGAATACTCGACGAGCTCGGCGCCCTGCAGGAGCTCTGCCAGCATGGGGTGCGACTCGAATGATTCGAGGATGTCGATGCTCTTGCCGACGCGCTCAAAATCCTCGGTGTACGCGTCCACCATCGAGTCCATGGACACTACGATGCCAGCGGAGAGAGTGTCCTGGTTGGTGTATAGGAAGGCGCCCCCGTTGACGCCCTTCATGAATGGCCCGAGGTAGACCTGGGCCTTCCCTTCCCCCTTGCCCACGCCGAAGCGCTTCTCTATCGTAGCCGAGTCCAGCCTGTAGACGTGCTTCAGACCGTGATAGAGCGCCTTGGGTTCGAGCTTCGGGCGAAGTCCGGCCATCTCGACCAGGTTGGAGACCACCCCCGACGCGTCGACCACGACCTTTGCCATCAGGTCCTCATGGGTCGTGCGGACGCCGACCACGGCGCCGTTCTCGATTATCAGGCTCTCGACGCTGGTCTGGGTGGATAGCATCGCCCCCTCCTGCGTGGCTCTCGTCGCGAACCACTGGTCGAAGTCCCTCCGGAGCACCGAGTAGTCGTGCCCGGAGTCGAGGTCTACCCTGAAGAGTCCTACCCTCGACGGCAGCGAATTCTTATCGATACGATAGTAGCGGTAGCTACCCTCGTCCCAGTCAGGGTCGGAGAGGACGTTGACCTCGTGCGCGACTATCCTGCGCTGTACCGGCGCGTCGGTCTCAAAGTCGGGGACCAGGTCTACCATGCCGTAGCCGCCTGCGTAGGTCCCGAAGAGGACGCCGCCGCTCATGTTCCTCTCCCCGGGAATCTTCGCCTTCTCGAGCACCAGGACGTCGGCGCCCTTTCTCGCCAGCGCGAGTGCGCACGCAGAGCCCCCGAGCCCAGCGCCCACCACGATGACGTCGAACTCAGGCTTCATTCTTAGAACCCTCTATTCTCGCTATCATCTCGGGGAGGAAATCGTAGACATCTTCGACGATCGGATAGTGGGCTATCTGGAATATCGGGGCGTTTGGGTCCAGGTTCACCGCGACTATCCTCTTGCATCTCTGCATGCCAACCCTGTGCTGCAGCGCGCCGCTGATCCCCAGTGCGATGTACACCTGTGCACCTACCGTCGTCCCGGTCTGCCCCACCTGATTGTCCTTGCTTATGAGCCCCTCGAGCTCCTTGAGTTCGGCGTAGATCAGGGCACGAGAAGCGCCCACCTCGACCTTCAACCCTTCCTTCTGCTCAATCGCCGCCTTGAGCTTGAGGACGAGCCGGTAGGCTTCACGCGGGTCCCTGACCCTGCCACTCTTGTCACGCAGTATACCCATGCCGAGACTTATCACGACCTGGGCGTCCTTAAGATTCACCCCAGGTTTGGGCAGTTCCCTGATCTCCTTCACCACGGCGGAGTATGTCTTTCCCTTGACGGGCAGTGCGATGTTCTCTACGATACCCTTCCTGTCTGGGTCCCTTGGCAGGGCCTCGAAGTTGCCCGGTCTCACAGTAGACATCTGTGGACGGTTGCGCGGGGTGTAGATGCGCGCGACCCTCGTCCCGAAGTCTGGCCGAATCTGGATCACGAGGTTCTTGTACGTCGCTTTCGCTGCGGGACTGAAGTAGTCGTCGACCTCGAGCTGGATGTTGTCCGTTGCGAGTCCGGTCTTCTCCCTGTAAGCAAGGCGGGGCGCGAGGTCCTTGCCCTGCTCGGTAGAGAGGAAGAGGAAGGAGTACGGCTTTCTTTTCTTCACAAGGTAGTCGAGCGTGTCGACTATTCTTAGACTGAAATAATCAGCGAGCGCAGGGTCGTCCACCAGCAGGACCCGGTCGGCGCCGTACGCCACCGCCTCCTGGGCGATGCCCTTCAGCCCGCTTCCAAGCAGGACGCCCACAACCTGCTGTTTGAGCTTGTCAGCCACCCTGCGGCCGGCGGCTATGAGTTCCCTGGAATCGGAAGAAAGGGAATCGCCGTCCCGCTGAAGGTAGACCCAGACGTCCCTGTATTCGGGCGTCTCTATCACCGAGGGCGCAGCGGCAGCGACCTGGGGCGGGGCGGTGCTCAACTGAACAGCTCCCTCTGGAACATCTGTAAGGTGAACACGCCGAGGAGCCCCTTCGCATTGAGGTCTGCGAAGACGGCCTCGGGAAGCGCCTGCGCCAGGTCACCGGCGTCGTACGGGCCAAAGTCTGCGCCGCCGCTGGAGAACTTCTCGACGCGCTTTGTGAACACGATGCTCTTCCCGATTATCTTCTGAACGGGGGGCTTGCCGATATCGACTCCCGGACCGACGATGGTCGGAGAGCCAGCGAGGCCCAGCCGGGCGGCGTCGGCGCCGAGTTCGTCGGCTGTCCACTTCATCGGGTTCAGCGTCTTCCCTCTGAAATTGTTGCCTCTGACAGAGACCTGGTTCGACGGGTCGGGAGGTCGGGGGGCGTACTCAGGGGATATCGTGAGCAGCGCGGGGCAGTGGAGCTCGACCTTCTGGACGAGCCGCCCGATCTTGCGCTCCGCTTCGACTACCAAGGTGGCAGGGTCTATCTCGAAATCCTCCACGTACGTCAGGTGGGGAAAGTCGAGGCCCATCATCTCTGAAAGCGACTCCGCCACCTGGGGTCCCACGCTACCGGTTTCACCGTCCGTGGTCTTGATACCGGATACTATGATGAACTGGGAGAAGCTGCTCTTCGTATCTTCGAGCAACTTCGTGGTCTGGTCGGCGCTCGCCTTGCCCGCCGCGAACATGCCGATTGCGCTGTCCTTCACCGACGGAAGGTCTGAGTACACCTTGTTCGGCAGCAGGTTCTGGCCGTAGAGCTCCCTGGCCCTGGCGGCGACAACGTCTGCTGACGCGCCCGAGCTGATCAGCGAAATCAACTCCTCGACCGGCTTCACGTGCCTCTCGAGGACCTTCCTCACGCCCAGCGAGACCGCGTACGATGTCGCCAGCGTGTCAGCCCCCGCCATCTTCCTGTCGCTCAGGATGAATGCCTCGTCAACCCCGAAGACTTCAGCCCGATACAGCGGCTTTATCAGAGGAGAGAGCTTGATGTCAGGTCCCATGCTCAGCGCGACGGTCTTCCCACCGACCTTCCTTCGGACGTAATCTGCGGCCTCCACGGCTTTCGAGTCATGGGGGTTGAGGACGATGTCCATCTCCTCTCGGCGCAGAACTCCTCCGACGGTAACCACCTTCGTAGTCCTCGCTGGGACTCCTTTCAGGAGCGCGATGATGAGCATCTACGTTGGCCCGATTGTCGCCGACTCCGGTGTCATTTTAAACGTATTGACGGCGCGCGCCAAGAACCGCTACGCAGGTGGGAGCGCCGCGACCCCTTCCTTGATCGTGTCGACGCCCTTCATGAACTGCGCGCGCTCGCCGTCGTTCAGGTCGAGTTCATAGACCCTCTCAACTCCGCTCGAGCCCAGCATCAGTGGAACCCCGATGCCAATGCCGGTCACGCCGTACTGACCATCGAGGAGGGTAGACGCTGGGAGAATCTCCTTGCGGTCCCATGCGATCGCCCTCACCATCCGAGCTATCGCATTCCCGGGCGCGTCCACCGTGGCTCCCTTCTTGGAGATGACGTCGATCGCTACCTGTCTCGTGCTCTGTATCGTCTCTTCGACCTCTTTCTCGTTGAGCAGGGACGTCAGCGGGACCCCTCCGATCGAAGTGTACCTGGCGAGGGGGAGCATGTTCTCTCCGTGTTCGCCTATCACAAGCGCGGTTATAGACGAGCGCGAGACCCCGAGCTTCAGCGAGAGTACGTGCTTGAAGCGGGAGAGGTCGAGTACGCCGCCCATCCCCACGACCCTGTTCTTCGGGAATCCAGTAGCCTTGAGCACGACGTAGTTCATCAAGTCCATCGGGTTCGTGACTGTTATGATTACAGAGTCCGGGGCGTGCTTTGCGACTTCCTTCGCGACAGAGCCTATTATCACGGCGTTCTTCCCGAGGAGGTCCATGCGCGTCATTCCCGGCTTCCTCGCGAGCCCGGCGGTGATCACGACCACCCTGGAGCCCTTCAGGTTAGAGTAATCTGATGACCCCGTCACGGAGACATCTACGCCCGTCTCCGACAGCTTGTGGCTTATGTCCAGAGCCTCCCCCTCTGCCAGGCCGGGGATTATGTCGACCATCGCAATGTCATCAATCCCCTGAGAAGCCACCTCGAGCGCTGCCTGAGCCCCGACTCGTCCTGCACCCACGAACCCTATCATTGCTATCGGGGCGGTGGGCACTACGGGTCGGAATAAAAGTGAGACTAGTATGACGCGACTACGGGTGAGCGGAGGCCTAAAGACGGAGGCCGAATGACTGGGCGAAGTCCTCGAACTGCCCGTAGGCCTGCAAGAAACTGAGACCCTTGTCGCTGATCCTGTACTTGGAGTTCTTCTCGATGTTCATCTCGACGAGCAGGCCGTTGCCCACGAGGTCTGCGATCAGCTTGGTCATGCGCGCATAGGAGACGTTTCCCTTCCTGAGAAGAGTCGTGATACCTACTCCGTCGCCGGCCGTGTTCATGTCCCGGGCGGTCGCTAGAATGTCCGCTATGATCTTGGTCTGCGTTCTATACTGGGCCATCCCAACCACCCTTCTTCGTGAACGAGAACATCAGGACTGGGATGAATAGTGTGACCAGTCCAACTTCCTTCATCAAAAGCTGAACTATATTTAACAAAAGTCCGTCCGGGCTCACCAGCGAGATCCACCACCCGCCGGCCAGAAGCGCCAGTCCGGAGGCGATGAGCAGCGTGTTGGGGTTTCTGTTCTTGGAATAAGCGAACAGCGTCTCGACGACACCATAGAGGATGAAGTAGAACGAGAGGCTGGTCAGGACGACCGCCAGGCTCGACTGGTTGATCGCCATGAGCGGGAAGAGGGCCAGCATTACACCCATCTTCTTATCGAAGACGACGTCGAGCATGTGAGAGAAGGCCAGGAAGAAGTATCCAGCCGTCTCCAGGAACAGTCCGGATATCAGGAGCGTCGTGAGGGAGACCTCGAACCCGGGGAGAAGGTCCACCGAACTGAAGCCCGCCAACCCCTCGAGCATGAAACCGGCCCCGAGGAAGACGAACGCAGCAGCTAGCCTCAGGAGCGAGGAACTGCGCGTCTGCTTGACTCCTTTGTAGGACACGATGGCTATGGAGAAGGCGACAAATGCGCCGACGAATTGGAGAGCGTTCTCCAGCATCAGTAGTCCGTTCATGCAGCGCTCGAGAGCACTGAACCCGCCTTCTATAAAAGTCTGATGCAGCTTAGTTCCACATTGCGGAATCCTGGCCATATGGAAAGGGCAAGGAAAATACAGCATCCGTCGTAAATCCGGAGGTTTCAGGAATAGTTTTTACATTCTCCCCTGGGACCATGCATATATTATGAGTTGTAACCATCGTAGATACAAGTCTTGCAGAATCTGGGCCCGCATAACCCAAAAATAGACTAAGAATCCACAATACTTAAATATAATTAGACGGCCACCCGCCGTTCAAGATTAAAAATCTTTTCGTGTGTTTGTTGCGATGACCTACGAAAAAGACTTCTCGCGGTTGATGAAACTGCAGAGGGCGCTCAACAAGTGCCCGCGCTGCGGAAAGGGTCCGATGATAGTGGACACCAACGGCGGGGAGCTCTTCTGCAGCAGCTGTGGCTTCGTCGTCAAGGAAAAGATAGAGGAGGTCGGACCGGAGTGGAGGGCGTTCTCAAAGGAGGAGAAGGACGACCGTTCCAGGGGAGGGGTCCCCACGTCGATCGCCATGCACGACATGGGCCTCGCTACGGTCATAGGCGGTATTAACAAGGATGCTTCTGGCAAGTCCCTTTCCGCCTCGATGAAGGCGACAGTCGAACGGCTTAGGACCTGGGACAGCAGGAGCCAGGTCCACGAGCCTATGGACCGCAACCTTCGCCAGGCGTTCAGCGAGCTGGACAGGCTCTCGGACAAGCTCGCGGTCTCCGAGGCGGTGGTCGAGAAGGCGGCATACATCTACAGGAAGGCCCTCGAGAGGGGGCTCGTCCGCGGCAGGTCGATCTCGGCGATCATAGCTGCCTCGCTCTACGCGGCGTGCCGCGACAGGGAGACCCCGAGGACGCTGAAGGACCTCGCGGTCGTCTCCAACGTCAAGAAGAAGGACATCGCCAGGTGCTACAGGCTCCTTCTGAAGGAGATGGACATCAAGATGCCGGTCGTCGACCCGACGAAGTGCGTCTCAAGGATAGCGTCCAGGGCGGGGCTCTCAGAGAAGACCAAGAGACGGGCGCTTGAGATACTGAAGAAGGCCGAGGAGGCGCGCATATCAGCGGGCAAGGACCCCATGGGTCTGGCTGCGGCCGCGCTGTACGTCTCGTGCACCCTCGAAGGCGAGGACAAGACGCAACGCGACGTGGCGGAGGCCGCGGGCGTGACCGAAGTTACAATCAGGAACAGGTACAAGGGGCTGCGTTCGGCGCTAGGGATCTGACTGAGAAGCGGCGCGGCTGAAAACCTGCCGTGGTTAGATTTTACATAAGCCAGCCTATCGCAATATATAAGTATGGAAGGCCACGAACCAACGGCCTAGTCTATTTTTATGACCGTTACCAAATCCGGTTCTTCAGGAGAGGAAGCCAGCTCCAACGTCAAGACGGGGCAGCTAGCCCGGATGATCACGGAAATCGGGCCCAATATCTCAGAGATAGCGAGGCAGCTCGGCCAGTTCAAGGAGAGCGTCAGGTACAGGTACAAGGAGAAGCTGCTAAGTAAGGGATTCGCCGTCCACGTAGCGATCGACCATGAGAAGCTAGGGCTGAAGAGGGTGATCATGCTGGTCGACTTCGCAGACCAGTACAAGGCGATAGCCCAGAAGATGATGGCGGTCCTGAGTGACCAGGGCTACCTGGTCAGCTTTGAAAAGGTACTTCCCGACGGCAAGTACATCGTTCACTGTTCGGTCCCCGAAGAGTGCCTCGGCGATTACAGGGACCTGTTCACGGAGCTCGAGAAAAAGGGCATGTTCAAGTCGCTTGAGTTCCACACCTTCCAGTGGTTCCGGAACCCCCCGATGAAGACAAACATGTACGACTTCGACGAGGGAGTTTGGGATTTCGACTGGTCCACCGAGGCCAAGCTTGACAAAGACGTCGCCGCGCAGCTCCCCTCGAACAGGGAGAGGTTCGACATGATCGACCTGCTCATCCTGAAGCAGCTGCAGATGGACGGAAACAAGACGCTGGCCGAGATGGCCGAGTCCATGGGCATAAACTACAAGACGCTCACCTGGCACTTTAGGAAGCATATCCAGGCGCGGAAGCTCATAAAGGGATACGTCATCAAGTGGATGGGGACGACCTACGACTACAAGGCGGAGAAGTTCGCGACGAAGAAGCACACGTATCTTTGGGTGGTCGTGATGTTCTCCCAGCTCGACCAGACGAGGAGGCTCGAGGTCATGGCGAGACTCAACCAGCTCCCGTTCATCTGGTCAGAGGCGGTCGGCGACATGTATGAGGCCGAGCTCATCTTCCCTATCGAGTCGCTCACCGAGGGCCTTCAGTACCTCGCGGAAGTCATCTCGGACACGAACAGCGTTGCGAAGTACTTCATAGTGGACCAAACCAACTCCAACGCCTTCACGATCATCCCTCGCCTCTTCGACGAGTCGGGACAGCAGTGGCAGTTCGAGTCCAGGCGCCTACTGCGCGACTGCGAGAAGCTGATTCTAGAAATAAAGGAGGGCACGGGACGTTCCGTGCCATCCGAGGCACAGAGGACCTGATCTCAGGTCAGAGGTCCGGGGCCGGTCGGGTCGAGCGGGCCCGGGTGCACACCGGCGCTCGCCAGTAGAAAACTTGCGGCCGCCAGTGCCATCATCCCATACCTTACCTTTTGGTCGTAGGTCATGCCTTCCGGTAGGCACGGCCTTCAGCTTAAACTTAGCGTATTCTTAGGATAGCACTCAGATTTCCCATGATAAAGCTAAGACGTCTGTTCATCCTTCACCCGGTCCCTCTTCATCCTCTCAAGCTCCGGGGCCGAGAAAAGAGAGGGGAAGCTCGCCGAGAGTATCTGCGCGTACGTGTCGGACTCGGACTGGTCCATGTACTGGAACATGTAGTTCCCCCTGTAAGGCGAAGGCTCACCATCCCTTGTGATGAACTCTATGTGGATGAGCGGGTCACCGTGCTTGATCGTTATCGGCGAGCGCTCGTTGTTGAGGTTGACGAGCTCGAGCGCGAGGCGCCCCACGAAGCCGCTGTGGACCTTTACAGAGTTGAGGAAGGAGAGGCCCATCCTGCCGAACCTGCTCTTCGCCGTAAGATGCGCGACGAAGTTCGGGGGGGTGAAGATGACCTCCTTCGAGACCATGTTGCGGTGCTCCAGATAGTTGAGCGTCCTGTCTTCGCGGACCGTAAGGACGTAACCGTCGCCGTCGAAACCTTCAGGGTGGGTTGGGGAGATTACCTTGTACTTCTCCACCAGCTCCGTCAGGATAGACTTGCCTACTACTGTCATCCTCACTCGTCTCCCGCTGCGACCTTATAACTCGCTTGAGGAAGAGATCGACGATGTACAGCAGACCCGGGAGCCCGACTATGACCAGAATGTCGTAGGCCGGGATGAGACTGAAGACCGAGTTTGCCGTCCACGAAATCCCATAGACGCCCTGCCCGTAGAACGCGAATGCGTTTGAAGCAAAGTCGACTGCCCAGTGGAAGATTATGCTGGCGTGAAGGCCGTAGCGGACGTACAGATAGCCAAGGGTCACGCCGTCGAGCGCGGCCTCGCTGACCTTGCCGATGTCCCATCCCGCTCCGGAGAGGTAGTGGGCGAGGCCGAAGAGTATTGCGCTGAACGCGACGAGGAAGTAAGCGAAACTCTTCAGCACCCCTGTGGAGACCTGGACGGCTTCAGGGTCTGCTGTCGGGACAGCGTCCCAGGCGGCTGAGGGCCTCCAGAGGCTTCTTGCTAGCTTCTTCACCGACGGGCGCGTAGCGAGGAGAAGCACGAAGAGAGGGACACCGATAAGGAAGAACCTGAACCCTATCTCCTCTATGAGGGGCGAGAGAGTCAGGTCCATGAAGAGGAGGAAGGAGTCGCCGGAGATGCCGCCCGTCTGCACCCCCACCGAGGTCTGGACCGAATCGAGAATCACGGTGGCCAGCAGGGTCGCTCCCAGCAGCATCGTCGTGGCCGTGAGAGGGTTGCGCAGGAGTGCTCCGGGACCCTGGCGGGCCGCGGCGGCAAGCGCCCTGAAGAACCCACCACCCTGGACTGCCGCGACGACTATGAAGATGACGTAGACGGCAGTTAGGGCGAGATACAGTACTCCGAAGGTGGGCGTCACCGGGATGTCCACCTCCACCAGCGCCAAGTAGACGGGGAGGTAGCCGATCAGCGTCTGCGAACCGATTGAGGACGACAGATGCGTGAAGAAGACGGCGTAGGTGCCGAATGGGATCGACAGCACCAGCATGGCGCAGCAGGACGCCACTATGGCGGCGTAGACGATGCCGAAAGCGTTCCATCGGGGAGAGTCCAAGCGCCCATCAGTCCGCCGGTTTGTCAGGGTTGGCTTCGAGGAAAGCGTATCCGCGGTATCCGCAGTTTGGGCAGTAGTAGTCCTGGGGCGTGAGCCACCCGCCTAGCTCGCTGCCTGGGCGTAGCTGTTTCAGGCAGTTCGGACAGAGCCTCGGCACCACGGCGAGTACCTTCCTTCTCACGAGTCTGGGCATCCGTGAATCTTCTTGCTCCCCGGACATTGGTGCGAACGCACCCCCACCTACGCCTTAAACGCTTTTCGAATCAAGAGGTGTGTCGAATAACTCGATGCTTTGCGGAGTGTGTTCTCTCTGTCGGGCATGGAGTTTCCCGTTCACGGGTTCAATCCGATGAACAGGTTGTAGACCGATGC
>JAJYWC010000069.1 GCA_021791695.1 archaeon
GGACGAGCGCTGCTGTAGAAACGAAGTTCCTGAGCAAACCAATCATCGCGGGACCAGGCACTGCCTGCACGGAGACGTATCTTGTGGCCGGGCTCTTCAACAGTGAAGCAGAGGCAACGAACTACGCGAAGTACCTTCGCACTCGCTTCGTCCGCTTCCTTGTGTCTCTCCGAAAAGCAACCCAGCATGCGGCACGGGATGTCTATGCCTTCGTTCCCGACCTACCGCCCGATAGAGAGTGGACCGACTCCAAGCTATACAAGCGGTACGGACTTAGCAAAGAAGACATCGAGTACATCGAGAACCAAGTCGCCGAGCATGGCGATATTCTCGACGACATGGACTCGACTGATGAAGCGTAAGCCCACCATCGAAGAGGTCCTCGCTCCCAGACCCGAGGCGCGGCCGCGCATCTACGCTTACTCTATCGACGACAGGCCGCATAGGGGCCTCCTCAAAGTTGGACAAACCACTCGCGAAGTTAAGCGGCGAGTAGCGGAGCAGCTCAAGACCGCGGCGATCAAGAACTTCAAGATAGAACTTGACGAGCCAGCCGAGCGAGAGGACGGCACGATCATCACGGACCACGAGGTCCGCGAAGCGCTCGCCAGGAAGAGATTCCAGAAGGTCGAGTTGGAGTGGGTTCGGTGTAAGGTCAAAGACGTGAAAACCGTCCTCGTCGAGTTGCGCTTAGGCAAGACTTTCACAGGTACGCACAGCGAGACATTCAGGATGCGCCCGGAGCAGGTCGAGGCCGTGAGCAAGACGCACGCCTACTTCCACTCGATCTGGAAGGAGGACATGAACGCCGTTCCTCGTTTCCTCTGGAACGCGAAGATGCGCTTCGGCAAGACCTTCGCTGCGTATCAGCTTGCCAAAAAGCTCGGCGCGAAACGGGTCCTCGTGGTGACCTTCAAGCCCGCCGTCGAAGATGCGTGGCAGACAGACCTGGAGTCCCACGTGGACTTCGACGGCTGGCAGTACCTATCCCGCAACTCTGAGAGCGATCCGGGAAAGGCGTCCCCCAAGAAGCCACTCGTGTACTTCGGTTCGTTCCAAGACCTTCTCGGCCGAGATGCGGCGGGGACCATCAAGGCTAAGAACGAATGGCTCCACAAGATCAAGTGGGACCTCGTCGTGTTCGACGAGTACCATTTCGGTGCGTGGAGGGAGACTGCGAAGGAGCTCTTCGAAGGAGAGGAGGAAGTAGTCGCCCGAAAGGAGACCAGTCAGGAGTACGGAGTTGGTTTGGAAGAGGTGAACGAGGAGGTGAGCGGTTTCTCCGTTAAGGAGACTGAGTTCCTCCCCATTACGACCAGGGCCTATCTGTATCTCTCAGGGACACCTTTCAGGGCGCTGTCAACAGGCGAATTCATCGAAGAGCAGATCTTCAACTGGACGTACACCGATGAACAGCGTGCGAAGGAGGAGTTCGCCGCGAAGAAGCCCGGTAGGTGGAATCCCTACGGTGCCCTCCCGCAGATCCGGTTACTCACCTACCAGATGCCGGATGAATTGGTGGCCATCGCGAACGCGGGAGAGTTCAACGAGTTTGACCTCAACGAGTTCTTTGACGCCACCGGCACGGGCCAGGAGGCGCAGTTTAATCACAAAGACGACGTTCAGAAGTGGCTGAACATCATCCGAGGGGCATATGCTCCGCGCGCCCTGGAGAATCTCAAGACGGGAACGCGCCCACCCTTCCCCTATTCGGACGTACGCCTGCTGCCGTACCTGCAGCACTCCTTCTGGTTCCTGCCTAATGTGGCGGCCTGCCACGCGATGGCAAACCTGTTGAGAGAAAGACATAACGTGTTCTGGCACGACTATGAGGCGGTCGTGGCAGCCGGTGCGTCAGCCGGCATCGGACTGGACGCCCTCCCACCGGTAAGAAAAGCCATTGGGAGCGGATTCGAGAGCAAGACCATCACGCTGTCTTGCGGCAAGCTCACCACGGGCGTCACGGTGCCGCAGTGGTCGTCGATCCTCATGCTCCGTAATCTCAAGTCTCCAGAGACTTACTTTCAAGCCGCCTTCCGTGTCCAGTCACCCTGGTCCATTGAGAATCCCAATGGTGATGATCCCAACGAGGAGGAGGTCCTCAAGCCCGCCTGCTTCGTCTTCGACTTTGCGCCGACGCGCGCACTTCGCCAGCTCTCAGAATACGGGATTGGACTTTCCCCGAGCGAGCCTAATCCAGAAGACGCGGTGAAGGACCTCGTGTCCTTCCTTCCTGTCTTGGCCTACGACGGCGCGAACATGACCCAAGTCGACGCGGGGGGTATTCTCGACATCGCATTGGCAGGCACGTCGGCCACCCTACTCGCCCGCAAATGGGAGAGTGCACTGCTCGTGAATGTCGACAATGACACGCTGCGTCGTATCCTTGACGACCCCAATGCGATGGCCGCCGTAGAGAGGATCGAAGGGTGGCGGGCTCTCGGGGACAACATCATCGAGACGATCATCAACAAGAGCGAGACGATCAAGGGACTGAAGAAGAAGTCTCTGGATGGCAAGCTGTCGGCGAGGCAGAAGGAACAGCTCACTGAGGAAGAAAAGGAGTACAAGTCCAAGCGCAAGCTCGTTCAGGAGAAGCTGATCAAGTTTGCCACGAGAATTCCGGCCTTCATGTACCTGACCGACCTCCGCGAAAACACGCTGCAGGACGTGATAACTAAGCTTGAGCCGGACTTGTTTCGGCAGGTCACTGGGCTGACCGTGAAGGACTTTCACCTTCTTGTGCAGCTCAAGGTCTTCAACACGGAGCAGATGAACCAGGCAGTCTTCGCATTCCGTCGGTACGAGGATGCGTCCCTCCGCTACACCGGCATCGACAGTCATGAGGGCCTTACTCACACCGGGCTCTACGACACGGTCGTGGCAAGGGAGTAGAGGGGAATGACTCCTATGGGGGGTGAGTGCAGGCCGTGCGACGCTAGCTCGGGGCTACCATTCCCGCCGTTAGCAACGACGCCGCCATCCTACCTGATTCGGTGAGGGAGACCGTGACCTTCTTCCCATCCCTATGAGCTCGCGCATAGCCTGCCCTAACGAGCGGCTGAACTACCTTCTGATCCACCGATGTCTGGAGGCTGACCCTCGCTTTGTCATCTACCGGAGCACCGTCAGTGCCCACCCGTGATGGGTCCAATTGCCCCCGGGTGGCCAACGCGAGGGCCAGTTCGAGCTTGTGGTAGTTCTTCTGTGTGAGGAGCTGCATCGCTAGTTTGACCTCACCGGGGGGCGTGGGCAGCGTGATGGGAGCTACCTCAATGACCCGCTTCAGGCCGAATGAGAGTGGGGTCCTGGGAGGATTCTCTCTGTACCTCTTGGGCTCGGCGTAGTACACGGTCACCTCGATCCCTTCCGCCCGGAGAATCATCGCCGAGAGACACCCCGCGAGAGCCTGTATCTTCGAGCCGGCGGAGATGTTGATGGAGAGGTGGTCCCTACTATTCTCGCGGAG
>JAJYWC010000034.1 GCA_021791695.1 archaeon
AGGACGGAGCGCCGGACCCGGAAGGAGAGACGATTCTTCGGGACCTGGTTCACAAGTCTGGTTTCGAGGAGGTCAAGTCCATCCGTGCCGGAAAATTCCTCAGCGTCGAGGTAGAAGCCTCCGACAGCGAATCAGCCGCACGCCTCGTCAGGAAGATGTGCGACGAACTTCGGATCTTCAATCCAGCCGCCCACGCCCTTACCGTTCAAGCGGGGCGAGCAAGGCCATGAGGGTAGCGGTAGTCAGGTTCCCGGCCAGTAACTGCGACATGGATGCGGTCACCTCGCTCAAACGGGTGAAAGGAGCCGAGCCGCAGCTCGTCTGGCATGAGGACCCTTCGCTCGCCGACTACGACGCGGTCATCCTGCCCGGCGGTTTCTCGTTCGGTGATTCTCTCCGCGCGGGCGCCATCGCGGCCCGCAGTCCGGCGATCTCGGCTGTGAGGGAGATGGCAGGGCGGGGCCTCCCGGTCCTCGGGATCTGCAACGGTTTTCAGGTGCTCGTCGAAGCGGAGCTTCTTCCGGGAGCGCTCCTCAGGAACGCCGGCCTCAAGTTCGTCTGCAAGTGGGTCAGCGTGGCCGTGGAAAACCCCGACACTCCCTTCACCAGGAAGATTGCAAAGGGGAGCGTCCTGAGGATGCCGATAGCCCACGGGGAAGGTCGGTTCTACCTCCAGGAAAGAGAACTCAGGTCGCTCGAGAAGAGCGGGAGGGTGGTCTTCCGGTACACCGACGAGAATGGCGTGGCGTCGCGGTCCGCCAACCCTACGGGTACGGCCGACAACATCGCCGGCATCTCGAACAGGGAGGGCAACGTCGTGGGCCTGATGCCCCATCCTGAGCGCGCGTCCGACCCGCTGCTGAGTCCGTTCCACTCGTCCGATGGAATGATGGTGTTCGCATCGCTCGTGGGGGGCGGTTCATGACCGGCCTTGAGTCCCTCCGCCTCGGACTGAGCCCCGCCGAAATCGCCGCGGTCCGCAAGAGGCTGGGCAGGGAACCTAACGAGGTGGAGTGGTCGATAATCGACGCCGAATGGTCGGAGCACAGCAGCTACAAGTCTTCGAAGGCGCTCCTCAAGCTTTTTCCCACCAAGGGGAAGCGTGTCGTGCTCGGCCCTGGCTATGACGCGGGTGTGGTCGACGTCGGCGGCGGTTATGTGGTCACGCTCCACATAGAGAGTCACAACCATCCGTCAGCGGTGGACCCCTACGGCGGGGCATCGACCGGCATCGGCGGTGTCCTCCGCGACATCCTCTCGATGGGTACAAGACCGATCGCCCTGGTTGACATACTGCGGTTCGGCCGGATAGAGAACAGCCCAAGGTCCAGATGGCTCTTCAGGAACGTCACGCGCGGGATCGCCGACTATGGCAACTGCGTGGGCGTGCCCACGGTCGCGGGGGACATCGAGTTCGACGAGAGCTTTGAGAATAATTGTCTAGTCGACGTGGCCTGCGTGGGAATCGGGAGGAAGGGAAGATTGATTCTCGGGGAGGCAAAATACCCAGGAGACCTCCTCGTGCTGGTTGGCGGCAGCACCGGAAGAGACGGCATCAGGGGAGCGGCATTCGCGTCGAAGAACCTCTCCAAGTCAGCCGACGACGACAGGTCATCGGTGCAGGTCCCCGACCCCTTCACGAAAAAACTGCTCATAGACTCTCTCCTGGAGGTCGCTGACACAGGGCTTCTCAGGGGCATGAAGGACCTCGGCGGCGGCGGTCTGTCCACCGCCCTCTCCGAGGTCGCCTCCAACGGAGGAACCGGAGTCGATGTCGACCTCGACCGGGTCCGTTGTCGCGAGGCCGGCATGCCTCCCGCCGAGATAATGATCTCAGAGTCCCAGGAGAGGATGCTCCTCATGCTCAAAGCGGGGTCGACAGATGCAGTCTTCGAGATACTCGACAAGTACGAGGTCTCCCACTCGACGATAGGGCGGGTGACGGACGACGGACTGCTGACGATAAGATGGAAGGGCGCGGTCGTAGCGAGACTCCCGGCCGAGTTCGTCGTGAAGGCCCCGCTCATCCCCTGGCCCAGCAAGGAACCAGCAAAGGTCCGCCGGGCGACGCCGGCTGCGCGCACATTCGACGTTGGCCGGTCCGTCCTGTCGCTCCTGGCGTCGCCAAACATCGCGAGTAAAAGGTGGGTCTACCAGCAGTACGACCACGAGGTGGGTCTCAGGACTGTCCTCAAGCCAGGGCAGCACGACTCGGCGCTGCTTAAGCTCCCGAACGGCCACCTGCTTGCAGTCAAAGGAGACGGGAACAGCGCGCAGTGCGCGATCGACCCATACAACGGTGCGGCGGGTTGCGTCGCCGAGTCCTGCAGGAACGTCGTCGCTGTCGGAGGAGAACCGATCGCGATGGTCGACCACCTGCAATTCGGCGACCCGTCGGACCCTGAGGTATACTGGTCGTTCCGTCGCTCGATAGAAGGCATGGCGGACTACTGTGCCGGTCTGGGCCTTCCGGTCGTGGGAGGGAAGGTTAGCTTCTACAACGAGGACTCCGCCTCGAAGAAGGCGATCAAGCCGTCCCCCATCTCGCTCGTTGTGGGGCTGGTCGAGGACGAGAAGCACATCGTCCCAATGGGGTTCGTAGAGCGGGCGCTGTCGGTGGTCGTCGCCGGGGAGACGCGCGCCGAGCTGGGAGGCTCGGAGTACTACAGACTGCTGGGTGCCCTCGACGCTGGAACTCCCCCTCATGTCGACGTCAAGAAGGACGCAGCCCTCTACAGGGCGGTCCTGGATCTCATCAGGAGTGGCACCGCGGCTTCGGTCCACGATGTCTCGAGAGGTGGGGTGGCCATCGCGCTCGCTGAGATGTGCTTGGCCGGAGGCTCTGGCGCCGCCGTCGACCTTGGCGCGCTGCCGTCTGCGTCGAAGTCGGTCAGTGCTCTCGCCTTCTCCGAGTCGCACGGAAGATTTCTGATCGCAACGGACGACCCAAGGCAGGCGGGCCGGGTGCTGAGGTCCTCCGGCATACCATTCGCTATCGTCGGAGAGACCGGAGGAGACTCGCTGGTGTTGAGGTCCGGAACCAGGGTGCTCTCTGAGCTCGAGAACGACGTGCTTCATATGAGTTTTGAGGAGAGCCTGCCGAGGATGATGGACTGATGGGCGCCAGGGAGGCGTGCGGCGTCGTCGGCGCATACTCTTCGCGTGGAGTTGATGTCACTCCGAAGATCCTCAAGGGGCTCGAGGCACTGCAGCACCGAGGGCAGGAGTCGTGGGGAATCGCCGTGGACAGCAAGCCCGTCTTTAGGAAGATGGGTCTCGCGTTCAACTGGTACAACTACGCGCAGGAGCTAGCGGGCTACAAGGGGCCGAGCGGGATAGGGCACGTCAGATACTCCACCAAGGGGAGGTCCAACCTGGACAACGCCCAGCCCGTGCAGATAGGGTCAGAGTTCTCGATCGCACACAACGGCACCATTGTGAACGCCGAGCAGATCGCGCAGGCCGTCTCGGGTGTCTACAAGGGAAAGTGCGGCACGGACACCAAGGCAGCCGGCTATCGCCTGCTGCAGATACTCAGAGAGGAGAACGACTGGTTCTATGCTTTCGAGCGTCTCTCGAAGGAACTGGTAGGTTCGTACTCGTTCGTGATACTCAACAGGAGGGGCGAGGTCTTCGCCGTCCGTGACCCGCGCGGCTACAGGCCCCTCTGCCTGGGCGTACACCAAAAGTCTCGCACGTACGTCGTCGCCTCGGAGAGCTGCGCCCTCTCCGCCATCGACGCGGAGTTTCTGCGCGACATCGAACCTGGCGAGATGGTCCGGCTGGGTGGAAAACAGCGGGGGCTGGAGTCGTTCAGATTCGCCCCTAAGCAGGAGACCGCGTACTGCTCCTTCGAGTACACGTACTTCGCCCATCCCTCCTCAAAAATCAACGGCATCAGCGTCTACGGGGCCAGGAAGAAGGTGGGCAGGACCCTGGCGAAGAGGCACAGGATGCGGGGCGACGTAGTCATCCCGGTCCCGGATTCGGCCCGACCGGCCGCTCTGGGCTATTCAGTAGAGAGCGGGATACCGATGGACGAGGGCCTGATGAAGGACAGGTACCGCAGGAAGGGCAGCATCCGGAGTTTCATCGAGCCGAGACAGAGCGGAAGGGAGGAGGTGGTCAAGCGGATCATACCGATACGCGAGGTGATCGAGAAGAAGGAGGTTATCGTGGTCGACGACAGCGTAGTGAGGGGCACGAGCTCGAAGATAATAGTCGACTCCCTGAAGAAGGCGGGGGCGAAGAAGGTGAGGATGGTCGTCACCTTCCCGCCCATCTCCCATCCCTGCTACATGGGCGTGGACTTTCCCAGCAGAGAGGAGCTTCTCGCTCACGAGGTCGCTAATGGGGACAACAGCATCCCGACGATAGCGAAGAAGGTCGGAAAAGCGATAGGGGTAGAGGAGTTCTACTACAACGACATAGACGGCCTCTCCCAGGCGATAGGTCTTCCCAAGTCCAGCATGTGCTTCGCCTGCATCAACGGCGACTACTCCAAGCTGGGGATTGACCCGGGATTCAGGACGAAGAAGGAGATGAAAGCCTGAGTTGCCAGATCGGCGTCCTCGTCTCGGGGAGGGGCTCAAACCTCGAGGCAATACTGAGGGCGGTCGAGAGACGCGAGATAACGGGTGCGAAGGTCGCCGTGGTCATCAGCAACAGGCCGGGGGTCAGGGCACTGTCGGTGGCCCGACGCTATGGCGTCCCCACTGAGGTGATACCGAGCCGCGGCGTGGATAGAGGCTCCTATGACCCGGCTCTCGTGGAGTCTCTGAGACGGCACGGGGTCGAGCCCGGAAGGGGCCTCGTGCTGCTCGCAGGATTCATGAGGCTCCTCAGCGCTGACTTTGTGAGGTCCTTCGAAGGACGGCTGATCAACGTCCATCCGTCGCTCCTCCCGTCGTTCCCGGGCCTGGAGGCTCAGAAGCAGGCACTCGACTACGGGGTGAAGGTCGCCGGTTGCACGGTCCACTTCGTGGTCCCGGAGGTCGACGCCGGCCCGGTCATACTCCAGGAAGCAGTACGCGTGAAGGAAGACGACACAGAGGAGACTCTCTCCAGGCGCATTCTCAGGCGGGAACACGTCCTCTATCCGCGCGCCGTGAAGCTTTTTGTCGAGGGGAAGCTCACCATCGAGGGAAGGAGGGTGAAGATCAGAACTTGACCGCCGTGGTGATGGACGGCCGGGACGTGGCGTCGCGGGTGAAACAGACCCTGAAGGAAGAGGTGGAGTACATGAAGAAGGTCGGAGTCTCCCCCAAGATCGCCACGATCCTCGTTGGCGACGACCCTCCGTCGAAGGTCTATCTGGCCAGCAAGCACAAGGCAGCCGGCGAGGTTGGAATCGCCTCGGAGAACCACGCCCTGTCGGGGTTCGCGAAGGAGGATGACGTGATCGAGCTAATCGACCGGCTGAACGGAGACCCGTTGGTCAACGGCATCCTCCTGCAGCTCCCTCTGCCTCAGCATCTCGACGGCAGGCGTATGATCGAGCGGATATCGCCCCAGAAGGACGTCGATGGCCTGACTTCGGAGAACATGGGTCTGCTCTTCTACGGCCAGGCGAGACTCATCCCTTGCACACCGCGCGGCGTCATGGAGCTGCTTCACTACTACCATATCCCCGTCGCGGGTTCCCGCGCCGTCATAATCAACAGGAGTACACTCGTCGGCAAGCCGCTCTTTCATCTACTCCTCTCCGAGGATGCCACGGTTACGGTCTGCCACTCCAAATCGCGCGACCTCCTTGGAATCACTCGACAGGCCGACATCCTCATCTCCGCCGTCGGCAGGCGCCCTCAGTTCTCGGTGACGAGAGAGATGGTCAAGGACGGAGCTGTCGTGGTGGACGTCGCAATGAACCGGGTCGCCGGGAAGCTCCTGGGAGATGTGGACTACGAGGAGGTCTCGCAGAAGGCTTCCTATATCACTCCCGTCCCAGGAGGGGTGGGCCCGATGACGGTGGTCATGCTGATGGAGAACACACTAGTGGCCGCCGCCAAGCAGCACAATCTCAGCGGGTCTTCGGTGCTACAGAGATGAGCAAGAGTCAGATCCGCCAGCGTGCCATCGAGTCCAGGCGCGCCATCCCCGCCTCCCGCATCGCCAGCATGAGCGGAGACGTCCAGAAGAACCTCGAAGCCCTGAAGGAGTACCAAGAAGCGAAGAACATAGCGGTGTACGTCGCCAAAGGGGACGAGGTCCAGACGGCCCGGATACTCGAGCGCGCCATATCGGGAGGCAAGTCGGTCGCCGTCCCCCTGGTCGACGTGCCGTCGGGCACCCTTCTCTTCTTCGAGGTCACAAGCCTGGCCGACCTCTCACCGGGACATTTCGGGGTCCTCGAGCCCAAGCGGGGGGCGAGGCCCGTTCCCCTCAGCGAGACAGACTCGGTCCTCGTGCCGCTCCTGGCTTGGGACCCGAGGGGTCACAGGATTGGCTACGGGAAGGGATATTTCGACCGCGCCCTCGCGACCCGCGGGAACTCGCTTGCGATAGGTCTGGCGTTCGAGTCTCAGCGAGTCGAGCGCGTGCCGGACCAGCCCTATGACGTCAAGCTCGACATCCTCGTGACCGACAAGAGGGTTCTTAGGTTCAGCCGGAGCGGGGCGTGAGCGGGGGTTTGCGATGTCACAAAGAGTAAGCGTGGCTATACTGGCTGGAAGCAAGAGTGACCAGTCAATCACGGACGAAGCAGCAAAGGTCCTCACCGAACTGGGGGTGCCGAACGAGGTGAAGTTCCTCTCGGCGCACAGGAACCCAGATGGACTCAGGGAGTACGTCAGCAAGTCCGAGGCGAGAGTGTTCATCGCGGTCGCCGGTCTCGCCGCGCACCTTCCCGGAGTGGTCGCGTCGATGGGCTTAAGGCCGGTGATCGGAGTCCCAGTCGCCGTGAAGCTCAACGGGCTTGATTCCCTGCTCTCGATAGTTCAGATGCCGCCTGGGGTTCCGGTGGCCTGCGTCGGCATCGACAACGCCCGGAACGCCGGAATCCTCGCCGCCGAGATACTCGCCCTCTCGGACGCTGCACTCGCGGAGAGGTTGTCAAAGATGAGAGAAGCATGGCGATGAAACCGAGGGGTGCCTTCGTCAGGTCCGGCAAGGTCAAGGACATCTACAAGATAGACGACAACCACCTGCTCTTCTACTTCACGGACAGGGTCTCGGCATTCGACGTCGTCCTCCCGTCGACGATCCCCCGGAAGGGAGAGGTCCTCAACAAGCTCTCTGCGTACTGGTTCGAGACGCTGGGGGTCCCGCACCATATGGTCGCCCTCGAGGGGTCGAACGGCATGCTCGTCAAGACAATGAAGATGATACCCGTTGAATGCGTAGTCCGGGGTTATCTCTACGGGAGCCTGTTCGAGAGGTTCTCAAAGGGGGAGGTCTCTCTGCCGGTCGAGAGGGTGCTCGCCGCCAAGCTGCCGCAGCCCTACTTCGACCCTACCACCAAGTCGGAGGTGAAGGACGAGCCGATAACCGAGGCTGAGATAGTGAGGGAGGGTCGCATGACTGCGGCGGAGACCGCCGAGGTGAAGAACTCCACGTTCGCCATATACGAGACTATGAACCGCAGGGCGGCCGCGGCCGGCTTCATCCTCGCTGACCTCAAACTGGAGTTCGGGAGAAGAGACGGCAGGGTGATTCTCGGCGATTCGATAGGCCCCGACGAGTTCAGGATGTGGCCGGCCGACAAGTATGCTCCCGGCAAATCGCAGGACAGCTATGACAAGCAGCCCGTCCGTGACTGGCTCATCTCAGTCGGCTACAGGGACAAGCTCGAGAAGGCGAGGAAAGCCGGAGAACCCGTTCCGCCTCCACCACTTCTTCCGCAGGACCTCATCGACCTGGTAAGCGGCAGGTACATCCACATCTACGAGACATTCACGGGCAAGAAGCTCTAGTCGCGTGGCTCGAGCTTGAAGAAGAACGCCTACGCCCGTGCCGGTGTGGACGTCAGGCGAGTCAAGAAGATGCAGAGGACGGCCGCGGAGATGCTCGCGTCCACCTTCGACGCGCGCAGAGGAAAGCTGGGCATGCCCCTGATGGGGATCGGCCACTACGCCGGCCTTATCGACATCGGCTCGGGTCGCGCGCTGGCGATGCACACGGACGGCGTCGGGACGAAGGTCCTTGTCGCCATCCAGATGGGGCGCTACGACACGGTGGGGATAGACTGCGTCGCGATGACGGTCAACGATCTTATCTGCCTGGGCTGCGAGCCCGTCGCTCTTCTGGACTACATCGCCCTCGAACGCGAGGACGAGGCGATGGTCTCCGAGATCATGCAGGGCCTCGTCGCCGGCGCGAAGGAATCCTCCTCGGCCATCGTCGGCGGGGAGACCGCAATCATGGGAGACCTCGTGGAGGGGTTCGACCTGGTCTCGATGGGCGTCGGAATCGTCGACCGCGACAGCATCCTGGACGGCTCCGGGCTGACCGAGGGCGACAGAGTGATCGGCGTGGCCAGCTCCGGCCTGCACTCAAACGGTTACACCCTCGCCAGGAAGGTACTGCTCGAAAACCACACCCTGGACGAAGAGGTCCCAGAGCTCGGACGGACGCTGGGGGATGAGCTGCTTACCCCGACGCGGATCTACGTCAAACCCGCTCTGAGGGCGATACGGGACCACGAGGTCCACGCCGTCGGCCACATAACTGGTGGCTCATTCAGCAAGCTCGAGAGACTGGTGGGCGGCCGCAACCTCGGTTTCGACCTTAAACTCCCCTCCGCCCCCCCGATATTCAGGATGATCCAGAGGGAGGGGCACCTCAGCGGACGCGACATGCTCAGCACCTTCAACATGGGGGTCGGCCTGTGTCTTTGCGCCCCAAGCGGACAGGCCGATGAGATAGCCGCAACCTTCAGGAAGCATGGCTTCGCCGCCTGCGACATCGGTGCTGTGTCGCGCAGGAGAGGGGTGCGGGTGGGCTCTGTGAGCCTGGTCTAGAACTCGACTCTTCCCTTGATCCCTACGCGCTTCTTGTGCCTCACGAGCACCGGGTCGATCTCCTCTCTGACCATTGCCCTGCAGCGCTCCTCGGCGTCGCCGGTGTGGCGCCTCGGGTCGAGGAGCTTCTTCACCTCCGCAGGCCTCAGCTTCGAAGTTATCTCCTTCTTCTCGGTGAGCATCCTTGCGAGAGGGTTGGGCTTGTCCTTCATCACGTCCTCCCACGCCGCGAAGGACTGGACCCTGATCATCTCATGGACCTCCTGTCTGTCTCCTCCCATCTCGACCAGCTTCATCATGACGGCCTCGGTGCCGGCGAAGGGCCCGTACTTTTCGAGGTTCTTCTCTATCATCGCAGGGTAGACCCTCAGGCCCCGCATCAGCCTCTCGTATATCATCAGGCACTCCTCTAGTGCCAGGAAGGCCTCGGGGATGGCCACTCTCCTGTTGGCGGAGTCGTCGAGCGTGCGCTCGAGTATGTTGTTCGAGGCGTTGGAGAACGCGACCGGCGGGAACGCGGCCACCAACCTCGACAGGGAGCACATGCGTTCCGCTGTCACAGGGTTCTTCTTGAACGGCATGGCGCTCGAACCCACCTGCAGCTCCTCCATCGGCTCGGACATCTCGCCAAAACCAGGGGACTGCAGGACTCGGAGGTCGAGCCCGAACTTGTGACATGAGGCGGCTATCGATGCGAGACAAGAAAGGAGCAGGTAGTCGACCTTCCTCGGGTAGGTCTGCGTCGCGACCGTGAAGAAGTCCAGCCCCAGGGCTCCCATGACCCTCTCTTCGAGCTGCCGCGACCTCGCGTCGTCGCCTAATAGCTTCCCAAAACTCGCCGAGGTGCCCACAGCACCCTTCATCCCCTTCCCCCGAAGGAAATTGTCTCGTACGATCTCGAGGAACTGGATGTCGACGAGGAGATCCTGGGCGTAGTTCGCGAACCTGTATCCAAGTGTTGTTGGCTCGGCGGGCTGCAGATGCGTCCAGGCCATGCAGACTGTCCCTTCGTACTTCACGACCTTCTCCCTCGCGGCTTGGAGGCAGTTGACGAGCCTGGTCAGTATGAGGCCCAGGGCGTTCCTGAAAGTCAGCGCGTCGGCGTTGTCCTCGATGTCCATCGAAGTCGCGCCGAGGTGGAGCTTTCCTCCTCCCTTGCCGACCTGCTCCGCGAAGGTCCTGAGCTCCGCCATAAGGTCGTGCCTGATCTTCCTCTCCAGCTCGTGCGCCTTGGTGATGTCAACGTGCTTCTCGCCGGCCTTAGATGCTATCGCATTGAGCTCGGACCTCGATATCAACCCTGACCTATGCTCGGCCCTGGCCAGCTCCAGCCAGATGCTCCTCCAGGTTGCTCTCCTCCCCCGCTCCGAGAAGAGGTTCCTCATCTCCCTGCTTCCGTACCGCCAGGTGAAAGGAGAGAGGAACGTGTCGTAGCCGAAGGAATCTTCCTTCAACGATTATGGTCCGGTCCGGAGCGCATTAAATCTTAGCCTCTATATCCTGTATTCGGCCATCAGCTTCCTGACGCTGCTGCGCGCCCATCTGTACCCGAAGGCCGTGACGACAATCGCGAACGCGATGGCCGCGGGGAAGAGATAGAGCGGGGTCGGTCCTGAGACGGACGCGACTACGAATATGTCCCTGAGTATGATCGGAACCGCGGTGACGGCGGCCACGGCAAAGCCCACCGGGAGCATAAGGATGAGCCAGTACGGGTCGACGAACCGAGGTCTTGGCCGCTCCTGAAAGTCCGGGTGGGCGGCTCCGAAGCCCAGCCCGACCATCACCTCCTCGACGGTGATTGCCGCGGCGATGACCAGGTTCTCGATGAAGAAGAGCGCGCTCTGGCCTCCGAGTATCCAGAATACCACCGCGATGGCCGTTGTCGCGGAGAGCGAGAAAGCGAGCGCGAGAAACGTCTTGGCCTTCAGTATCTGGTCAGGCGAGATGGGCATGGAGTAGAGGACCATCACCGACTTGCTCTCCTGGCCGAAGCTTATCGACGAGATCATCAGGGCGAAGATCGTGCCAGCGAGGAAGACCGGGAGGTCCGTGACTATCTGCAGCGCACCGGAACCGCCTCCACCCGAGATCCCCGGAGTAAGCGTATCGATCAGGAAGATGGCCACGAATATTATCGGGACGGCGAAGAATGAAATCAGCTCCCTTCTCCGCGTAACCCCCTTGAGGTCCTTGCGCACGATTGCGGCTTCGCCGCTCGTCAGGCCCAGCCGAGACAGAAATCCGGAGCGTGGCATGTACTCCGCGGTGGAAATCGCCACCGATCCTACCATGGGCGCCCAGTATCTCGACCTAACCTTCACCGCGATCCAGACGAGGAGAGCCGTAAACAGGACCGTCGCCGCAGAGAACACCGTCGCGCGGACGGCGTCACCGGCGAAGACCGCGTCCAGGGCGACCGACCCCCACAGTATCGGGACGAATGGGACCAGAGTGAGGGTGCTCGAGAGAGAATTGACGACCTGGATGAGCACGTTGGGGTTGAACGACGTGTCGATGACTATGATTATCACCACGAAGAGCAGCAGCCTCAGGGCGAAGGCCCCCTTGCGGGCTCGTCCCGCGACGAGCGTGCTCACTCTGTTGACCGCGGCTCTGATTATCTCGACGAGGATCCCCCCTGTGAAGAGTCCGATCACGCTGAGGAGCAGCGCGCCCACCCAGAGAGGGGCGTAGCTGAGCTGGACCGCTAGCGGAAGCGTGATACCGAGGAAGACCGCCGGGACGAGCGAGTAGTTGTAGGCCACCGAGAGCGCCGATGCCGCCACGTACTCCACCTGGGTTATGGGCAGCCAGTTGACCGTGTCGCTGGCAGAGAACTTGGAAGAAATGTTCAGCTCGAACAGGACTCCCGCGATGACCACCGAGCCGGGCACGAAAGTGGGGATGAAGATGAGCGCTTCTCGCACGAGCTTCACGAGCACGTTGTAGTACTGGCCATCGGGTGAGGCGGCCCCCGCGGGGAACGAATACTGCAGAGCCACGGTAAAGAGGTATCCGAAGAAGACGCAGGCGCCGAAGACCGCCAGGTCGAGTATCAGGATTATCGACGGCCTCCTGAAGATGTTCGCCCCCGCCCTTCCGCTCGTCGAAGTCCTCAGCTGGGACTTCGAGAGGGCTATCGTGATGGCGTATATCTTTCGAAGATCCATTACTTGCTGAGCTCCCTCACAATCTCGTCGAGCTCACCGGTCCCGGTTATCTTCAGGAACACCTCTTCGAGGGTTGAGCCCGGCAGCCCCGCTTGAGACCGGAGGTCGGCCATAGTCCCGCTCGCGACGACCTTTCCCTGGTACATGATAGCGACGTCGTCGCAGAGCGCCTCGGCTATCTCCAGCACGTGGGTGCTGAACAGCACGGAAATGCCCTCGTTGGCCAGGTTCCTTAGAAGATCCTTGACCAGCTTGGCCGACCGAGGGTCGAGGCCGTTCAGGGCCTCGTCCATCACAAGTATCTTGGGTCGGTGCATCAGCGCGGCTATAATCGCGATCTTCTGTTTCATTCCCTGAGAGTATCCTCCGATCATCTCGTTCTCGTGGCCCGCCATCTGGAGGCCCTCCAGGAACTGCGAGATTCTCGCTTTCCTCTCCTCGTGAGGGATGTCATACATGTCTGCTATGAAGTCTAGGTACTCCAGACCCGTGAGGAACTCGTAAGTCTGAGGCGTCTCGGGCACGTATCCCACTATCTTCTTTACTCCGACCGGGTCCTTTGTCACCTCGATCCCACCCACCACTATTGAACCTGAGTCCGGCTTCAGGATGCCCAGTATGAGCTTCATGGTCGTCGACTTTCCCGAGCCGTTCGGGCCGAGGAGCCCGAGTATCTCGCCCTTTTTCATGGCAATGCTGATCCCATCGACGGCCCTTGTGGGGCCGAAAGACTTTGACAGAGAAGTTGCCTGCAGAGCGAAATCATCCATGCTGTCTCGGCTTGGGCACCAGACCTCTGAGATTTAACGGACTCGGCAAGCTTGACCTCGACCAAGGCGGCTCGTCAGGCTTAAGAGTGTGAAAAGCTCGACGACACCGGATTGGGTCGTCCATGAAGATAAGGTCGGTGAGGGCGGTCGCGGACCTCGGCATACTAAAGGGGGCGACCGGCGCGCGTATCGTTGAGGGCGCCGACGGCAAGACGTACGTGATGAAGTTCGCCGGCCGGGACAGGGCGGCAGTCAACGAACTGATTGGTCAGGCGCTCGCCCGTTCTGTCGGCCTTCCCGCCCCCGAGAGCGTCTTCGTCGAGGTCACCGAGCAGTTCGCCGCAGGGCTCCCACATGTGGCATCAGGCCCGGTCTCGCCGGGAATACATCACGGCTCGGAGCTCATATCCGGTGCCATGGACATGAGCCAGTTCGGGCGAAGACAGCTCAACCCCGGTGAGCTCCTCCTGAACCCCGAGGCTCTGCTGGCCTCGGTCTGCCATGACAACTGGGTCCTGACCAAGGACCGGGACCGGGACGACAACCATCTCATCTACCCTGTAGCGGGAGGTTTCAGATACTCGATGGTCGACTTCAGTCATTGTTTCACCGGCACGGCGTGGACCGCTGACTCGGTGGAGCAGGGCACGTTCCTACGCGTCCTGATGCCCGTCCACCCGATAATAGCAGAGCTGGTGAGAGACGCAGGGGCCTTCTCGCTGACCCTTGACCGGATCGAAGGATGCGGAGATTCTGACATCCACGAGGTCGTATCCGCCGTACCTGAGAGCTGGGGGGTCTCCGATGAGGAGCGTTCCTGCCTGGAGGGTTTCCTTCAGGTCCGCAGAGGCCTGGTCAGAAGCATCCTGGATGCGAACGCGTCGGTCTTCCCGAACTGGCGGTAGTCCCTACCTGATCGTCTGAAGGTCGTCCGCCCTCCACACGGCAAGGTCTTCGACGATGCGCCTCTGCACCTGCTGGCCCCCGCTCACCTCGAATATCCTCTCCATCATCGCCTCCCGCATCGCTGGGGGGACTATCTGCGAAGCGAAGGGGCGTTTCGCCTCCATGCGTCGGAACGCCTCAGTCAAGGACAGGGTTACGACCTCGTCCCTTATCCTCTCGAGCTGCACGGGGGGTACTTCGGCCTTCAGTTCCTGCTCGTTCTGCCACATCCGATGCTGAGTCCTGACGGGATACCTTCCCTCGGTCATATGGGGCCCTTCGGTGACCTTCTTGGCCGCCGCCTCCTCGGCGCGCTGATTCTGTGGCACTCTCATGATCGTAACGGCATTTCCTTTTGTCACTCTCCCTATCTCTCGCATCACCGTCCTCCAATCGGCGACGACGTGCAGGACGTGGATTATCATCGCACCGTCGAAGGCCTTATCCCTGAAAGGGAGGCGGTACGCGTCTCCCAGGACTAGCCGGGTTAGCCCCTTCTCTCTCGCCTTGACCAGCATGCGCCTGGACACATCGGCGCCCGTCACCTCGAAGCCGACGCTCGACAGCGGCCCTGCGAACCGTCCGGTCCCGACCCCAACGTCGAGCACCGAGGCAGACCCTTCGAGTGACCGGCGGATCGCGTCGACCTCTTCCGGGGTGGCAGCGTCCCGCGTCGCGTCATACTCGTCAGCCATCTGGTCATATTCGGCTTCCAAACTTGTCCCCCTCTGGCGCGCGCCCACTGCAGCCGGTTAAAAACGAGAGCTGTATTGGACGGTCAGGCTTTGCGGAAAAAGGCTAATTACACTCGCGTGGCTGTCCCACGGCAGCATTGAGCGAACCAGAGATACTCGGTGAATCGCTGCCGTTCGAAGAGAGGATTGAGCTTCCCGGATGGGCGCGAGTCAACGTCTCGGTCAGCACGTACGAAGCCACGCTCAGGAAGAGCCTGGCGGACCCGCAGGAGTACTGGGCGAACCTGGCGCGCGAGCTCGACTGGTTCCAGGAGTGGGAGACCATCCTGTCGAAGGAAGGCTATCCTCACGTGTACCACTGGTTCAACGGGGGGCTTCTCAACCTTTCACATCTCGCGGTCGACCGGCACGCTCATTCACACAGGCGCAACAAACTTGCGATAATCTGGGAGGGCGAACCCACGGACGAAAAAGGACAGCCGAAGGAAGTCAGGAAGCTTACGTACGGAGACCTGTACCGAGAGGTCAACAGGATGGCCTTCATCCTGAAGGAGAAGTTCGGCCTGAAGAAGGGCGACAGGATGGCCGTCTACATGCCCCTGATACCGGAGGCGATAGTGACGCTTCTGGCTGCAGCGAGGCTCGGCATCACCTTCACGGTCGTGTTCAGTGGATTCAGCGCGGAGTCTCTGTCGAGCAGGGTCGCAGACCTCGGGGCAAAGCTGCTGGTCACCGCGGACGGCTTCTACAGGAGGGGGAAGACGGTACTTCTGAAGGAGATTGTCGACAAGGCGCTCGAGCAGGCGCCCTCGGTCGAGAGCACGCTCCTCGTCAGGAGGCTGGGGGTCGCCTGCCCTATGACGGATGGAAGGGACTACTATCTAGACGACCTGCTTTCCGAGGTACCGCAGTCCATCAAGGTCGACCCGGAGATCGTCGAGAGCGGTCATCCTCTCTATGTCCTCTACACGTCCGGGACGACGGGCAAGCCCAAGGGTATCATCCATGACACGGGTGGATACTCGGTCCTTCTGCACGCCACGATGAGGTGGGTCTTCGACGTGAGAGACGAGGACGTCTACTGGTGCCCCGCCGACATAGGATGGGTCACCGGGCACAGCTACGTGGCCTACGGGCCTCTCCTGGAAGGTGCTACAGAAGTGATCTTCGAGGGTGCGCTGGACTTCCCCGCTCCTGACCGATGGTGGGCGATCATCGAGAGGTACGGCGTCTCTCTCTTGTACACGACGCCGACGGCGACAAGGGCCCAGATGAAGTTCGGAGAAGACTATGTGAAGAAGCACGACCTGTCCTCGCTCAGGCTGCTCCAGAGCGTCGGCGAGCCGATCAACCCGTCGGCGTGGTGGTGGCTCTTCAACCTGGTGGGGGACAAGAGGTGCCCCGTGGGCTCGACCTGGTGGATGACCGAGACCGGCGGGGTCATGATTTCTTCGCTGCCGGGTCTGGCGCTCATTCCGATGAAGCCGGGTACCAACGGCATGCCGCTTCCTGGCGTCAAGGCGGACGTCGTGGACGAGGCGGGCGCTTCGGTGGCACCTGGGAAGAAGGGTTTCCTGGTCATCCAGAACCCGTGGCCCGGTATGCCCGGACCTCCCACCGGCATGTTCGGTGACCCTGACCGTTTTGAGAAGCAGTACTTCTCGAGATTTCCAGGTACCGACTACTTCTTCTGCGGGGACTATGCGGTAAAGGACAAGGACGGCTACATCTGGGTCGCAGGGAGGGCTGACGAGGTACTCAAGGTCGCGGGGCACAGACTCGGGACCTACGAGATAGAATCAGCAATCGTCTCCCACAGGTCGGCTTCCGAGGCGGCGGTTGTGGCCATACCCGACGCGATAAAGGGCGAGGTACCGATTGCGTTCGTCGTCCTGAAGCAGGGTCACGAGCCCTCCGATGCCCTGAGGATAGAAGTCAGGAAGTGGGTACGGGATGGCTTCAGCCCCATTGCCGAGCCCTCGCAAGTCTACTTCGTCAACAAGCTCCCCAAGACCAGGAGCGGAAAGATAATGAGGAGGCTGCTCAGGGCCGTAGCAGAGGGCCGTCCGCTCGGAGACGTGGCGACGCTCGAGGACGAGACTTCCGTCGAGGAGGCAAAGAAGGCGTATGAGGAACTCGGCGTCAGGTGAGCGGATTCATGTATTATCCGGCGAAAAACGCCCACTTTGTCACGTTTAAATAAGCACGCGACTTACTTCGCCTGAAAATGCAAAGAAGCGGTAGAAGCGCAATTTCTACCACCGCAGCAGCAATAATCGTAGTAATCCTGATTCTGGCAGTAGCAGCCGGGATCTACTTCTATTCCACCCAGAAGCCCTCCTCCTCGACGACCACGAGCACGACGTCTACCACCAGCATCGTTTCCACAGGCACGACGAGTTCCACGACGTCTACCACCTCGACCACCTCCACAACCTCGACGAGCGGGGCAGTCCCAAGCACATTCACGTACGAAGCCGCTGAGACTCCTGAGTATCTAGACCCAGGCGTATCATACTTCTCGTACGACTACAACATCATCCAGAACGTATACGAACCACTACTGTGGTACAACGGCTCTTGCTCCACGTGCATCATCCCGTGGCTCGCACAGAGCTATACTCCCTCCAGTGACCTGATGTCCTATCAGTTCACACTGAGACCGGGCATCACCTTCGCTGATGGAGAGTCGTTCAACTCCACTGCAGTGTACTTCACCCTCAACAGACTCCTCGTCATGGACGGAAGTACGCCAGTGGCCCACGGCACTCAGGCCTCCTGGCTGCTCCAGCAACTGCTCAACACGAGCCTCAGCACGACCCTTAGCGGAGCCCAGACCTACGGGTCTACCTACGTGAAGGACGTCCTCGCCGAGAATTTCGTGCAGATCACGGGCACCGATACCTTCACCCTCAACGTCCAGCACCCAACGTCAGCGGTCCCTGAGCTACTGGCCGGGGAATGGGCGGTCATGCTCGCACCAGGATGGGTGATGAAGCAAGACATCGCAACCTGGACAAGTGCCGGATACACATTACCCTATCCGACCTTGAGCGGGAACGCGACGTCCAAGATAAACGAGTACCTCCAGGACCTCAGCTCCACGTGCAACACGGGATCGTCTCCGGCCGGGTGTGGGAACACCTACCTGAACGTCTCCCAGCAGGGCTCGATGGCGGGGACTGGTCCGTACACCATCCAGAGCAACGACCCGACCACCAACGTCATCACCTTGGCAGCCAACCCGACCTACTGGGGCGGGCCTCTGAGCTCCAAGATCAACCCACAGATCAAGACTGTGATCTTCAAGTACGTACCTGACACGACCACTAGGGAAGTCGACATAGAGAACGCCGCCAAATCCGGGCAGGCGATGGCAATCGACCTTCCGGGCACCAACCTGTACGACATCGCGGACAGGTCGCAGTGGCTCAACAACAACAAGCTGGTCTCCGACATTTCGGGCATCAGCTTCTACGGGACATATCCGATATACAGCACCCTGTTCGACCCGTTCGGAACTAACGTCACGAACGCTCTGACGGGCGCATACTACAAGTTCCAGCCATTCGCAGACCTCAGGTTAAGACAGGCCTTCGCTGACGCGGTCAACCTGACCGAGATCAACGCGGCCGTCAACAACAACGTGGGCCAGGTGGCCATCAACGTCGTACCTCCTGGGCTTCCGCCCGCCGGAGCGTACAACTCGACCCTGACCCCCTCGTACTCCTACAACCCGGACAAGGTGCAGGCTCTCCTGCTCTCCGCAATGCAGAGCCCACTCACCTCGTTCAAGTTCGAGAACGGCACCCAGGCACCGGCAGGATTCTTCAGCAACACGTTCGGTTGCGCCACCCTGACCAAGGGTACCTGCAGCAACCCGACGCCGCAGTCGATATCCCTGATCTTCGGCTCTGGTGACACCGTAGACGAGCAGATCTTCAATGCGATCGCGACCACGATTAACAACGTGAGCGCGACGTACAACATGGGTCTGACCGTAAACGTCGTCCCTGTCCCGACCGGCCAGCTCCTGGCCAACGCCTTCGCATCCCCCACCCACTACTACATGTACGCGCTCGGCTGGATCGACGACTACCCCTGGGTACTTGACTTCCTCGGCCCGATGTACGCCCCGAACGGCGCCTACACCGGACCCGACGGTTGGAACCTACCACAGATGGGTATCCTCTACCAAGAGGCTGTGAACGCGAGCTCGACGGGTAACCTGTCGGCTCTCGTGGCGGCGTCGGACCAGATGAACCAGCTCGCGAACAACGAAGTGATGTACCTTTGGACGCTGTACACCGTGAACTTCGTCACGATGACATCCAACATCCAAGGGTTCTACTTCAACCCAGGTCTCAGTACAGCTGCTGGCGGCGGTGTAGGTCCTGAATATTTCGCCACCCTCTACTAGCGAGTAGAGGGCCCCCGCGATTTTTTAGGGAGCCGTTTCAATCAATGAAGCCAAACGTGGCGGCGCTCTCTTGAAGCTGTACGAGTATGCGATAAGACGTCTGGCGCTAATGGGGCTAGTGCTTTTGATGCTCAGCCTCTTTATTTTCTATCTCACGAGGGGTCTTCTGCCCCCTGGTACCTCTCTCGCTCCATATATCAGCCCAAAGATGAGCTCGGGCGAGAAGCTTTC
>JAJYWC010000003.1 GCA_021791695.1 archaeon
GATTCGACGAGCCTGCCCCTGAAAATCTTGGTTCCCCCTGTCTCTTCCTTCCATCTGTTCTCCTCCTGAGGCGTCAGGAATCCTGGATAATCGCGCCCACGTTCCCCGAGGATGGCAAAAAGCCGGTCCCCGTCTGTTGGGTTGCCGTCAAAGTACCTCTGCATCGCTAGTTCGAAGGTCAGGGTCAAGTCGAACCTGCTCCCAGCAATAGCCTCGTAGTCGGCTAGTGCTTTCCTCCGAGCCGAAAGGTCCCTCGGCGAGAGAGCTTTGATGAGTTTGACATGTTCTCTGATAAGCCAGAGATTACCCTTGTCGATGGCCAGACCCTTCTCCACCAAGTCCAGTGCTCCACCAGGTGAACCGCGGCTCATCTCAAGCATTGCCATGAAGGCATAGCCGTTCCCTCGTCCCACGGTGTTAGTGATTTGTTCTACTTTCTGAGTACTGAGGTTCTCCGTCTTGAGCAGACCGAGGACCCTTTCTTTGAATTGCGAGATTTCTCTGTTGGACCACTCTCCCAGAGCGTTCTCTGCATACACGAGCCAATACATCGCCGCGAGAAGAAGCTGCCACCTTTCGCTGCTGTTGGGCGCTATCTCTGCCATCTTCTCGTACGTCTCGCCAAGCCCTTGGTAGGAGTGGGGAGCTACGCTCGGCCCCCCACTGAGCTGAACGGCGTCAACGAAGTGACCTTCAGCGGCGGTGAGGAACTCGCGGGCACCCAGTACGTCATCGTGCTCTAAGCGTTCTTCAGCCTTTCTGAGCTCGAGTCGTCCCTCGGCATCGAATACGTGATAGTCCGGCTCATGAAAGCCCCTAATGTTCGCAGTCTTTGCTCTATTTAGCGAAAGCCGGGAGTCGTCAAACAATTTCGCCTCCCTTTGGGCTATAGCGAGGTGGATGTAGAGCGGCCTTGACTGGACTCTCTTGACAGCAAGGTCGAGTAATTCGACACGTTGTGTCTCCTTCAGGCCTTCGGAGGCTTGCATGAACCTCCATCGTACTGTTAGGAAGGCGTGCATGAGGTCTACTTCTTCAAGTGTGTCGGATTGCACGTTCTCGATAATGCTCTTGAGGACTGCGTACCTTTCGGCCGGTGTCTTGAACGCCATCTCAGAGACGATTTCAGCCTGAATCCTATTCGCTACGCCAAGTGTATTCTGACCCTCTCTGAATGAGACCACCCCACCCAAGCTCCTGCTCATCTCGGCGTGCAGGATATCTCTGGCAACACCCGCACTCCTCGTAGTTAGGGACGTCCAAGGCCTAAGAGTGAAGGACTGGATGAACGACACATAGGCGTATACTTTCTGAGCGTTCTGGTCGAGGGAAGAGAACTCCTTCGCGACAGCCTTGGCAAGAGGGATATCAAGCCCCTTGACAGAGGTGTAGAGGAGTGCGAAGAAAGAGGAGTTGATTTCCTTGTCTCGGAGATTCTTATGCCAGAGCTCCTTCTTCTCGAGTGAACCGAGTCTCGCGAAGTGTCTCCCAAAGCTCTCCCATTCCATCTCTCCAACCGAGTCGTCAAGCTCGAAGACCACATCCACGGGCGATGACCTCAGTGCATCAAAAGGCGCGTCGGTCTTCCTTGCCACTACGAGGATGTCAACGGGCTTCGCTATCCCGCGGAGACGGTTCTTGAGGGCGATTAGAGCGTCCAAGTGAACAATTCCGTCATCTGCGACGAGGAGGAACCGTGGGCTTTTGACAGCCTGCGGCCCAGCCCTCGACGCGGCCTCGGAGGCGTACTTCGCCCACACCTCGTCCAGCAATCCCTCCAATGCCGGGAAATCCAAGACGAGCGCTCCTGGCTCAATAAAGACCACCGGGTTCCCCGAGTGGTACCAATCGTATGCTAACCTACGCATTGCCACGGTCTTGCCGGATGCCGCAGCTCCAACGAGTACTGCCACAATGTTGTCCGAGGAGTTCGTGTTGCCAAGCCGGCCCATCATGTCCGAGAGAGAGACAGGTAGCTGCTGGGCTCTCTTAGCCATCCAGATTGCTTTGGTCTTCCTCGGATAGTCCCACCTCATTGCATAGGGATAGAACGAAGTCTCGGCCCCGAGAACGAACGCCGTTTGGCTAAGGCCTGATTTTGGCTGCGCGAGCATGGCGTCTTCCAGAACAGAGTACCGATTGGCTATGTTAGAAAGAGTCGCACGGTCCACCTCCACTGGCACCCTCTTGATTGTGAGTTTCGGCGCTGCCGGCGCCCCGCTGTCAGGCCTAGGACCGACTGACTGATTCGCCGCAGCGAGAAAGGCCGCCAGGTCGCCTTGAACCCACTCGATACCCAATGAATGCATCGCCCTGAGCATCTCTTCGCGGGGCTTTGTCGGCGTGACGGCGAATCCCTTCCATGTGAACTCCCTAAGCACGAGTCGCATCTCCTGGAGTAACTGAATCACAAGCCCATCCTCGAACGAGTACCCGAGGTAGACCATGTGACCGGAAAGGGCAAGCTCCCTAAAGACCTCGAAGAATCTTCGCCTCCTTTCGGCTCCAAGGCTCATGTCCGAGGTAGCTAGTACCATCCAGCCGCCGGTGGGGAAGTTGTGTTTCGAGCTCCCCATTAGTTGCAGGCAATATAGCAGGTCCTCCCTTGAAATGGAAATTTTGGGTTCGGATTCAGGGTCAGAGACGGGTATGATTGTTCTACTGCCATCTATGGTCACTCCAACGGAGTCCGGCAGAGCATCGTAGTTCGTTGTCATGGTCGCCCGCCAAGGCAGCGAGAACAGGTACCTTTGTTCATCTCCAGCAGAGACGGCCGCAAGACGCTCCTGGACCCAATCCTCAACCTCCCGACGGTTCGCGTTGTCGAGTCCTATTACGTTGCCCATGTAATCCATTAGGCGCTCGGTTCCCTTCTCCCCGAATCTCGCCTTTGCTTGCATTAGGAGCTCCCCGCCACTCGGGCCCCCGCACCCCATTGCAACTCCTGCACCGAAAAAGAGCGTTGCGCGCTTCTCCATTATCTTGGCAACGACGTCGGCAAGACTCGTCCCGTCCCGAGTTGTGGTCGACATGAAGCTGCCCCAACAATTCGGGGGATTGGACTGATAAACACTCTGAATACATGGTTCGAGATAGACAGCCCAGCTAAAGCTCAGTTACGATGACTCGTTTGCGGGGCAGGTCGATGGTCACCTCAACAGCCTGTCCAGGCTTGAAGGGGAACTGCGAGTCTTTGGCGACCTCCGTGGGCACGTAGATGAAGAACTTGTCGTACTTCTTGCTTCCAGTCCTAGTGGGCCGGTTGACGAATCGCCCTGACCCTTTGTTGGCCAAATTTGGTGACACAGGCTTATAATCCCGAGTTTCTGCATTTCCGAGCACCAAAGTGGTGCCACAAAACTTAGGCAACGCCAGAGCAGGTATAGGCGCGGGCGTAGCTGTCCTACTTATCATCGTCATAGCTGCAGTAATCGCGTTCTTGGCAATCTCCTCTGGAGTCGGTGGCTTCGGTGAAGGAACGCAGACAACCACGACAACCTACAGCACTGACGGCGCTCCATTGGCTCAGGTCACGGCCTCTCTGGTTATCAACTCCGATGGGACTACAATCCTCACCGGCAGCGTCAAGAACATCGACACCCAAAGCTTCGGAGCTGCCGGACTGATGTTCGACGGCCTAGACACAGGCTCATTCTCTCTGACATAGCCTCAGCTTGTGCAGGTGGGCCAGTCGGCCAGCTGGAGCTACACGTGGAGCTATGGCGGGTTAGAAAGCGGGCATGGATACCCTCTCGAGATTGCTCTCTATATCCCGCAGACGGGCAGTTACCAAGACATCACCCTTACAGTCGACGCCACCTGATTGTCTTTGTCTTATCCTCAAATGATTTCCTCCCCAGTTAGCACGGCGGGATTGACCAGTGCCTCCCTCTCCTCCAGCTTCTTGTAGAACATGTGGATGGGTGTCTCGACCTTCGAGAGGTCGAACGCTCCGTGAGGCCTAACCTCGTTATACCCCGACAGTCGGCGGGTTTCATTCAGGAAATTTTGAGCTACCGGTCAGCCTTTCGGCTGCATATTCCAGACGCTCTTTCTCTTGCTGTCGAATGTTGAGTATCAAAGCCAACTGTTCCTCGGCACGTGTCCGCTCTGTCTTCGAATACGTCATGTCGGACATCTTTTTCGCCAGTCTCTTTGCCCGAGCTTTAGCTTCATCGTCCAAATTTTCAAGCCTGCGGTCTAGTTGGTCCCATGTTTCCGCGACGAACTGGGGAAGCAGAGATACCAATGCCCTAGGAGGCCACTTCCGAAGGGCAGAATCAAAGTCATTGACCCTAGTTTCGACTTCCGTGGTCCGAATCCCCTTCTCCTTCAGCTTCTTCCGGTACCGCCCAACCAATCGCTTTTGGAATTCTCTAAGAGCCCGCTCGACTCTGAATGCAAGCCAGTCGAACTCCGAGGCGTCGATGTCTCCCGGCAAGTCCGCCTCTTTCAGGAATCCCTTTGGGAAGGTAAAAACTCCCGTCGAATGTCGTTTCTCCAATTTCATCATCTGCGACCTTCTCTGAGCCTCGGCCGTATAGAAGGTCTCTACGACTGACCCTCGCTCTAGGAGTGCCCATCTCCCGTTTGTCTTTCTGGCTCGCAGACTATTCAACGCTCTAGCGACTTGAGAGCTCTCCAATCCAGTTCCCTTCTTGATTTGGCCGAACCTACTCGGCCCATTGTTGCGCAAGTATGACTCTACGCCATCTGCGTGAGTAGAATAGCGTGCCAAGTGGTAACGCTTGGTAACGCTGCTATAATTAAGAGTATTATTCTAATGAAGAAGAAATGCAAATCAGAGGGGTCGTCAGAACTGAACTCACGTGCGACCGGTGCAAGTATAGTTGGTCGCCCAGGCTCATGCGCCCCAAAGTGTGTCCGAGGTGCAAGAACTTCCTCGACTGGCCCGACACCAAGGAGGATGCGACTGGTTGAATCTGCAAGCGCCGCGAGCTATGGTTGCAAGCCAAGACGAGGTCGGGGCTATTGCCGCCGAAATCAGACAACTCGTGGGAGGGATTGTCTACCACGGATGGGAACAGCTACGCAGGAAGCACGCGATAGGAGTACGTGTAAGGCAGGCGAAGAGCGCTCTCAAGCATGGGTCGAAGACAGTATTCCTTGAGAAGCTGGCTTCCCAAGCTAGTTGTAGCACTTCATTCCTGCACAGCTGTGAGCAGTTCGCGGACCTGTACCCGACGTGGGATGAAGCCATCGGGGCTATTTCTCCAATGTTTGTAAATTCCGAGCCAAATTGGGACTGGATAGTTTCGAACCTACTAACTAAGAGGAGAGGGCAACCTCTCAGGTCTCACGAGTGCTTCAGATGTCGTGAAGCCTCGGCAGATGCTGAGAGGCTACCGTGCTGCAAGAGGTGCTACTTGGAGCTTGTCGGGGGTTAGCTTCTTCGATGTCTTCTCGGGCATCGGAGGATTCAGACTTGGACTCGAGAGACTTGGATGGCGATGTTACGGCCACTGCGAAATTGACGGTGCGCGTAGGGAAGTCTACAGAAGGAATTTTCAGACTGCAGTACAGGAAGACAACTATGATATTGCGGAGTTAGACTATCTTGAGGGAGCGGACGTGCTCGTCGGCGGATTCCCATGCCAGAGCTTCTCGATGGCAGGCAAGAGAAGGGGATTTTCTGACGCGAGGGGACAGTTGTTTCTGCACCTACCGAGACTGTTATCCCTCTGCAGGCCGAAGGCGTTTCTCTTCGAGAATGTGAAGGGGCTCCGAATGACTCCGTCAGCGATGGTCGAGGTCGTCTCCTCGCTGAAACGCACGGGGTATGCCTTCGACTGGGCTGTCCTTGACTCGAGCATGTTCGGGCCTCCTCAGAAGAGAGAGCGGTTGTATTTCGTAGGTTTCAGGGACGGCATTCCGAAAGGTTTTGTGTTCCCCAAGGGCGAGCGAAATGGCTCAGCGGTCATTGATGTCATGGAGGCTCAAGTCGAGGCACGCTACTATGCCCCTGCGGTGATTGTAAGGTCTACCGAGTTTCTTCTCCCTCCTTTCTGGCGTCAGCGAGCCCGAGCCATAGTCAGCATAGGCCGCCATTCCCCGAAGGAATACGGCGGATGGGGGTTAGTCCTCTCCCCGTTCGGCTTGTCGCCTACCCTGGTTCCCGGTCTCGACCAGAGGGGCCAGCCGCTGTATTTGATAGAGGATGGGACCACTCTCCGCAGGCTTACGCCGAGAGAGTGGGCACGGCTGCAGGCATTCCCAGATTCGTTCAGGCTACCCGAGGACGACGCGCGGGCCTATCGCTACCTTGGGGACTCGGTAACGACAACGGTCATCGAGGCAATCGGCGTGGAGATGGAGAAATGGCTCGCTTGAGCAGCCTGCCGACGCCGCCCACCAAGACTGAGACATACCGCGGTAATCTCGAGAAAACTGCGGAGAACTCAACATTCGCGATGACGGGAATAAGTAGCCTACCCACGCACTATCTTTCTACGGAACATGCGGCCCGGATTGCAAAGTTCGGGCTAAGGTGGGAACAAACGAAGCCAACCACGGAACAGACAACCAAGACCATCATCAACAGCAAGTACGCCGTCCTACTGGACAACGAGCAGGTGCGCCGCTGGTACAGCGGACTGAACAGGATGAGCGCGCACACAGCGAAGACTCGGCTGCGTCGCCTCGGACTCTTCTGCGCTCAACTACAAACGACGCCTACGGAGTTCGCATCGAGGAACCCCTCGACCGTCACAGACATCTTGGACGACTACGTGGGGAGAATGGACGAGCATGGGTATGCCCCCAGCTACGTACATACGTCCCTCGTCGCCCTCAAGTCCTGGCTCACACACTGCGGCGTGACGACCACGAGAAGAATCAGGGTGAGAGACTCGGACATTGCCACGACCTTGGCCAACGAGAAGGTCCCTGAGAGGGAGGAGCTGACCGAGCTGATGCTCCTCGGCTCGCTGAAGGCGCGTGTAATCAAGCAGCTCATGGCGAAGAGCGGGATAAGGCCCGGGGTAGTCGGCAACCACGACGGGAGCGACGGAATCCGGCTTGGCGACCTGCCAGACGTCGCGCTGTCAGCAACCGGGGGGACCATCCTCAAGAAGCCGGCCAGGCTCGTCGTGAGGCCTTCGCTCAGCAAGACGAGGAAGCAGTACGTGACCTTCCTTACAGCGGCCGCGGCGGACACAATCATCGCCTACCTCGAGAAGAGGGCGCTCAGCGGAGAGACGCTTGGTCCGGAGAGCTCGCTGGTTCTCCCGATAAGGTCGTCCTCTGCGAAGCAGTTCCTCACGAGCGCCGCCGTGAGTAAGCAGGTCAGGGACTCCATACGCCCCAAGTTCAAGCTGAGGCCATATGCCCTTAGAGCGTACTTCGACACGCAACTCCTCCAGGCGGAGGCGAGAGGCCTCGTCCCTGAGTCATTCAGAGTCTTCTGGATGGGCCACACCGGCTCGATTGACGCCGTCTACACGACGAACAAGAGGCGACTACCCGAGACGATGCTCCAGGAGATGAGGGACGCGTTCTTGAGGGCGGAGCAGTTCGTAGACCTAGACCTCCGCAGGGAGGACGAGCAGGAGAAGGCGAGGCGACAGGTTCAGGCCAAGGTCGAGCAGCTCGGTCCCGAGACGCTCGGCAGGGTCCTAAAGCTGATTGAGGAAATCGGCGGGAACACCCATGCCTGAAGCAGAGGGTGGCCACGTCGGAGGAGGCAGAGGCCTTGATACCGGAAGGGTGGCGCTACGTCGGCGCGCTGCCAAACGGAAAGGTGGTCTTGGAAAAAGAGGGTGCCCGAGACGAAAGAGTGGCGGGCCCGGCAGGATTTGAACCCACGACATCCGGCTCCGAAGGCCGGCAGTCTATCCATACTAACTTACGGGCCCGGCGTCACGCCCGTGCTTCCCGCTTAAAATTGCTCTGAACTACGGCGTGCCGATCACGGCCGCGACGTTCTCGCCGATAGGCCTGCCGATGAGCCCCCTGTCTGAGACTATCGCTGTGACCAGCTCCGGAGGCGTCTCGTCGAACGCTGGGTTGGCGACCGGGATCCCCTTCGGAGCGACACGCTTCCCCCTGACCTGAAAGACCTCCTCCGCCGCACGCTCCTCTATCACGACCCTGTCGTGGGTCCTCTCCAAGTCGAAAGTGGAGTGCGGAGCCGCCGGATAGAAGGGTATCCCGTGTCTGTTCGCCAGGACGGCGACCTGGTACGTCCCGATCTTGTTGAAGACGTAGCCGTCCTTGGTGATCCTATCCGCTCCCACGATGACCTTGTCCACGCGCCCTTTCGACATCATGTGGCCCACGGCCGTGTCCGAGATGAGCGTGCAGTGGAACCCGTCCCGTACTAGTTCGAACGCGGTCAGCCGCGCGCCCTGCAGCGCCGGCCTCGTCTCGTTGACGATGACCTTGACGCACTTCCCGGCATCCCTCGCCGCTCTGACGACGCCGAGTGCTGTCCCGTATCCCACCGTCGCCAGGGCCCCGGCGTTGCACTGGGTCATCACCACGTCTCCGTCATCTATTAGGGGCTCGCCGACCTTGCCGAGGCGTCTGTTCGTCTCGACGTCCTCCTCCGCCATCTCCACGGCGGTGCTCACGGTGGCACGTACCAGCCTGTCGGTGCCTCCTCGGGCAGTCCGGGCTGCAGCCATGACCCGGTCTATGCCCCAGAACAGGTTGACCGCGGTCGGACGCGTGGACCGCAGCCCTGACGCCGCCCGTTCCATGTCTTTCAGGAGGCCATCTCTGGTGGACTCCCTAGAGCCCTGGGCGGCCAGGGCCACGCCCATCGCGGCAGCCACCCCGATTGCGGGGGCGCCACGCACGACCATCCTCCTGATGGCATCGGCGACTTCCTCCCATCTCCCGAACTCCCTGTAGACAAGGCGCTGAGGGAGCAGGGTCTGGTCGATCATGCGGACCTTCCCCTCGTCCCAGAGCACCGTCCGGAGCGTGAAGAAATCCTCTCGCAAACTGGCGAGAACGCACCGGGCTGCATCTAAAAGACTTGCGCGTCCTTGAAACCCTTAATATCGGTCTGGAGGTCGCGCGGTTCGATTGGAGAGCCAGGAGAAGGTCGAGGAGGCCGTCGATGCTCTGCTGAAAGGGGACAGGGTGTACCTCGAGCGGAGCGGGGACTATGGCGGGCTCGAGCAGGGAGGATACGGCGAGAGGGACGGGAAGAAGATGTCCCTCAGGGACTACGAGGCACTCTACCTCATCCACACGAAGAAGCTCAGGCTCAGGGACGAGAAGGGCAGGGAGGTCGGGTTCGAGAGCTTCGCCGAGTCAATCCAGGGGCGGTCGAAGGACGCGTGGACCAAGTTCATCATCTACAGGGACCTCAGGACGCGGGGCTACGTGGTCAAGGAGGGGTTCGGCTTTGGGACGGACCTGAGGGTCTATGAAAGGGGAGATTTTCCGGATAAGGCGGCCAAGTTCGTGGTCTTCGCCCTCGACGAAGGGACGGAACGAAAGGTCGAGGAGCTCGACGAGTCGGTCCGACAGATTATCAAGATGGGGAAGGAAGCGATAGTCGCGGTCATCGAGAGAAGGGGCGAGGTCATCTACTACAGGGTCGGCAGAGCGAACTTCCGCAAGTAGCGTGAACCCTTGGACCCGAAGGCGCTGCTGTCCATTCTCAGGCCGATTAACTGCGCCATGATAGGCTTCGCCGTGATCGTAGGAGTGTTCGTCTCGAAGCCGCCGGTGCTCGGCGCGGAGGGCATCGTACTTGGCTTCGTCACCGGCTTCGCCATATGTGGTTACTCGATGGTGATCAACGACTACTACGACATAGAGGTCGACCGGGTCAACCAGCCGGACAGGCCGCTCCCCAGCGGCGCCGTCTCGGGCTCCGCCGCGCTGGCCCTGGCTGTCGCGATGCTCCTCGTGGGCGTGGTCGCGTCGCTCATCCTGCTGAACCTCACGGCGGTCGGGATAGTCCTGCTCTACGCGCTCCTGTCGTGGCTGTACAACTTCAGGGCGAAGAAGTACGGGCTATCGGGGAACGTTATCGTGGCGTCGTCACTCGCGATACCTTTCATCTACGGTGGAGTCGTCTCAGGAGGTGACGTGGCGAGCTCGCTGCTCCTCTTCATGGCCGGGACTGCGTTCCTCTCCGGCGTGGGCAGGGAGGTCGTGAAGGCGATGGCGGACGTCGCTGGTGACGAGAAGAGGGGCATAAGGTCCTTCGCGAGGACGCATGGGACGAAGGCCGCAGCCGTCGTCGGAGCGGGCTTCTTCCTGGCATCGGTGGTCTCCAGTCTGCTCCCGTTGGTGCTGATATCGGTCAGCCTCTTCTACAGGATAGGCGTGGTCGTCCCGGACGTGGTCTTCATCTATCTGGCGTACGCCATCCTGAGCAGGCCGACGGGCGAGGGCGCCCTCAAGGTGAAGACGAGGGCGCTCTTCGGGATGCTGATCGGGCTCATCGTGTTCATCGGCGGGGCGTTCTAGATGTGGGTCGAGAAGTACAGGCCGAAGAAGATCGAGGAGATGATAGGGAACGAGGACTCCAGGACGGCCGCCTGCGTCTGGCTCAAGAAGTGGAAGCCGGGGAGCAAGGCGCTGCTGATGGTCGGCCCGCCTGGGACGGGAAAGACCACGCTGGCGACGCTGCTGGCGAAGCACTTCGGGTTGAACCTGGTCGAGCTCAACGCCAGCGATACGCGCACGAAGGACATGTTGGACAGGAGGATCGGCGAGGCGATACACACGGTGAGCCTGTTCGGCGAGAGGTCGCTCATCTTCCTGGACGAGGTGGACGGGCTCCTCGGCAGGTCGGACTACGGCGGGGTGGAGTTCATCAAGGAAGCCGTGAAGGCCAGTCAGAACCCCATAATCATGGCCGCGAACGACCCTGACGCGGACGAGATCAAGAAGCTCTCCTCCGTCTGCTTGCTGCTCGCGTTCAAGCCTCCTCCTCCCAGACAGGTCGAGCTCTACCTCAGGAGGATAGCGGCGAAGGAGGAGCGCGACGTCTCCGAGGAGGACATAGTCGCGGTAGTGAGCTCGGCCGGCGGCGACCTGAGGCACGCCATCAACTCGATGCAGAGCGGCAGCGTCACGGCGTCCGGTGGATTCAAGGACAGGTCCTCCAGCGTCGCCCAGGGCTTTGAGGCCTTCCTCGGGAGCGCCGACACAGCATCGGCCATGGCCGCCCTTCGCAGCATCTCGATGTCGCCCGTCGAGAAGGTGAGGGAGCTGACCCGATGTGTCTTACGCTCGAACCTGCCCCCCGGAACTCTCTCGGCCGCACTCGAGGTGCTCTCCCGGGCCGACATCCTCATGGGCAAGATAATGAGGAACCAGGAGTGGAGGCTGCTTCGCTATCTCGACGGTATGCTCGCGACCGAGCTCGCGCCGCTTGTCCGCGGCCGGGGCGTCGGGTACGCCACCGACGACCTGCCGTTCTCGACGATGTTGAGGATATGGAACGATTCCAAGAAGGTCAGGGAGCTCTCTCTGAAGTACGCGGGCAGGACGCACACCAGCGGCTTCAGCGCCCGCTCGCAGGACATGCCCTTCGTCTTCTCCCTCTGCAAGACCGCGAGCTTCAGGGAGGAGCTCGAGAGGAGCCTAGACCTGGATGAGACCTTCGACAGGTTCCTGCAGAAGGAGGCGTCTCGTTGAGGGTCATGCTCGGGGCGTGGTTCTCGCTCCCCCGCCTCGGGACGGCAGCGTTCTCTGCGCTGATGAAGCAGGGAGTGGTCTACGACAGAACCCTTGGTTTCAAGCTGGACTCGGGGACGGACATCGGCGGAGCCCTCAGGGCGCTGAGCTCTGCGCTCGGCGAGGAGGTCGAGCTGAACCTCAGGTGTATCGTGTGCGGCAAGGAGGCGTGTCCCGGATGCCTGTACTCCTCGTTCTGCGACCGGAGCAAAGTCTCCTCGGTCTGCCTCTGCGCCGAGCACTCTGCGGGGGCGGGGGCCTTCGAACTGTACCAGAAGACCTTCGCTGAGAACCTGGTCAGTTGAACGCAATCTCGCCGGCGCCAGGGTCGAGGGACCGCCAGTCGGCGAGGAACCGCTCCAGTGCCTCCGCGTAGGGGTTGGAGTGGTTCACCCTGAATATCCGTATCCTGTTGAACCTCTTCTCCGTGAGAAGGCCCGCCCTGACCAGAAAGTCCAGGTGCAGCGCGACCGAGGAGTGCGATATCCCGGCCCTCCGCGTTATCTCGGAGATGTTGAGCTCCTCGCTCTTCATGATCACGCTCATCACCTTCACCCTCCCGTAAGAGGAGAAGACCTGCTCAACCTCTAACATCGGCGACCATCCCCTTCAGTTCGTCGACGAGCTGCTCCGCCGAGACCAGCGAGAGGCCTATCATAGTTGTCCTCCCGCGCACGCCCTTGCCGGAAATCTGCGTCTCGATTATCCCCTTCCGTGACAGCTCATTGACGTCGTTCCACAGCTGGGTGTGGTGGTTCGCTGTGAGGCCTATGTCCTCGCAGAGCGCGTCGTAGCTCTTCTCCACCTCCCCGATGGTGACGTAAGCGGATTCGCTCTTCTTGAGCAGGTTGGATATCGCCATGAGTATCAGCCGCTGGTGCCTGCCGAGGTAGGTGAGTTCCTCCTTCTTGAACTGCGGAGGGAGGGAGGCCTTGGCGCGCCTGACGTGTTCGGGCATCACGCGCTGGGAGTCAGCGATGTCGGCGACCTTACCCGCCCTGTAGATGAGGTCGAGCGCGTATCGCGCATCGCCGTAGATGCTCGCTATCTCGGCCGCCAGATGGAGCGAGTCGTCCTCGATGCTGCCGTCGTTGAACGCCTCCTGAGCGCGCGATTCGAGGATGTCATAGAGCTGGTCGTCAGAGTAGGGGACGAGAGATATTTCGTTCCGCTGGAGCGAGCTCAGGGTACTGAGGTCGACTAGCTTCAGGTAGTCCAGCGTCTTCGATATCAGCAGTGACGAGAAGACCTGAGCCTCGCGCGAGACCTCCCTGAGCCTGGTTATGGTGTACAGCGACGACGGGTCGGCGGTCACCAGAGAGTCGACCTCGTCGAAGGCGACCACCAGGTGTATCTTGTCGGCGGCGAGGGCATCCAAGAAAGACTGGAGGAGCTCCTCGAACCCGAACCCTCGGGACGGGTAGTCGTGCCCCAGGAACCGCAGCCCCTTTGTGAGGACGGCCTGCAGCGAGCGGTCGATCCGGCAGTTGACGTGGAAGAACTTGACGCGGTTGCCGTAGAGCATCGCCTTCTTCTCGAGCACCACGCCGAGCTTCTTGGCTAGCATCGTCTTCCCGGAGCCGACGGCACCCCAGAGCAAGACGTTCTGACTCATGCGGTCGGAGTATTCCACGACGCCCTGAAAATATGCCTCGAGGGTCCTGACCTGCTCCGCCCTGTGAGGCGTTGACGAGGGGACGTATTCCGGGACGAGCATACTTTCGTTCCTGAAGACGGAGTGTCGCAGGCTCATCCCAAGTCGGGAATTTTCTCCGATTTCTGTATATAAACAGTGGTCGCCCCGTTCGGAGAAGCCGTCCGGGAGGGTAGATTGAAAGTACTCGGACTCTCCCTTCCATACAATATAAGGGCGGAGGCATGACGGCCTGACATGAAGGCAGTCCGCTTCCACCAGTACGGAGGCACGGAGGTGCTGAAGTACGAAGACGCTCCGGACCCTGTGCGAGGGCACGACCAGGTCCTCGTGAGGGTGAAGGCGTGCGCACTCAACAGGCTCGACATCTGGGGACGCATCGGACCGCCCAGGACAAAGGTCAGCCTGCCTCACATATCCGGCTCCGACATATCCGGCGTCGTCGAGGAGGCGCCGCAGGGAGAGGTCGAGCTGCAAAAAGGGGCGGAGGTCATCGTGAACCCCGGGATCGGGTGCGGGCGGTGCGACAAGTGCCTCACCGGGAAGGACAACCAGTGCAGGTACTACGGGATCATAGGCAGCGAGACAGACGGAGGGTACGCGGAGCTGGTCGCTGTCCCGAGAAGGAACGTACTGCCGAAACCGGAGAGGATGGACTTCACGCAGGCGGCGTCGGTTCCGCTAGTCTTCCTGACGGCGTACCACATGCTTGTCACCAAGGCGGGGGTCACCGGGGGGGACACGGTCCTGGTGCTCGGAGCGGGGTCAGGTGTGGGCGTCGCTGCGATCCAGGTCGCCAAGGCCAATGGCGCCAACGTCGTAGCGACCGCGAACAGCGACTCCAAACTCAAGAAGGCGGTGGAGCTCGGAGCTGACTACGTGGTCAACCGGACGACGCAGGACGTCGTCCAGGAGGTCAAAAAGTATACCGAGGGAAGAGGGGCGGACATCGTCGTGGAGCATGTGGGGGGCGCTACGTGGGGGGGCAGCATCAGGTCGGTCGCCAAGGGCGGGAGGGTGGTGACGTGCGGGGCCACCACAGGGTACGAAGCCGTGACTGACCTGCGCTACATCTACAGCAAGGAGATAACAGTCTACGGGAGCTACATGGGTAGTGCTGGGGAGCTCTTCCGCGTGCTGGAGCTGTTCAAGCAGAGGAGGCTGAGGCCCGTCGTCGACAGGGAGTATCCCCTGGCCGCGGCGGCCGACGCCCAGACCAGGATGGAGAAGGACGAGCACTTCGGCAAGCTCGTCCTGAGACCGTGAAGGAGACTACAGTATCTTCAGCTTGACGCTCGGGGTCCTGCCGGACGCGCTCCCCTTCTCGAGGTAGCTCCTACGACCCCAGCTCACCTCGACGGTCCCCAGCAGCTTGACCTCGCCTCTTCCGAGAGATGACGCGGGGATCTCAAAGGTTTTCTCGACGTCCAGGTACTTCGACTTGGCGTCCTCGACATCGGTCGGGATTATCGGCGCGCTCCCGTCCTCGTGGACTATCGCGGTCCATATCCTGTAGGGAAGGTCCGGGTCCCTACTCCAGTAGAACTTCGCCCTTCTGACCTCCTTCCCGGTGCTGGCCAGTTCCTTCCCGAGCCCTCCTCCCCTCCGGATGCCGGACTTCATCACCAGGCGGGCGAGCTTGTCGTTGTCTTCCCAGGCGACGGTCCAGACGTCCGGGATGAACGACTCCCTGAGTCCCCCGACGAGGCGGAATCCCAGGTGCACCCTCACCATCTCATCCAGCCCGTACTCCCTGCCCTCCGGTATCAGCTTCAGGTCCGTGAGAGACGTCGACGCCCACGAGTACTCGTGGCGCCGGTTCATGAGGGACATTAGCTGAGACGCAGGCAACTTTGGTGGTTATAAATCTGAGCGGCGGGTTTGCCGACCATGGCCCGCCGAGAACGCCTATAAATGCTCGGAGAGCCGGACGCGGAACCACATGACTTCCCAGCCCCCGGACGCCAAGGGGGCAAAGGTGAGCCCCGGTCCCGGGAGGCCCAGGTATCAGGAGAAGCACGAGCACATCAGAGGCAGGGGGCTGATCTCCTCGTCCGCGCTCGGCCTCGCGGACGGGCTCATCACGAACATCGCGTTCCTGACGGGATTCGCCGAAGTGGCGGACATCGGGCTTGTGAGGCTGGCCGGCCTCGCCGCGGTTCTAGCCGGGACGGTCTCGATGTTCTTCGGCGGTGTGCTGGCCGCCCGCTCAGAGTTCGACCTGTTCAGGGCGGATTCTAGGAGGGAGGCCTACGAGATCGAGAACGAGCGAGAGGAGGAACTTATGGAACTGAAGGAGCTCTACATGGCCAAGGGGCTGACCGAACAGGAGGCTGACGTCGTCGTCTCGAGGGTCTCGGCGCACAAGGACCGATTCCTCGAGGACATGCTCGTGAACGAGCTGCACATACACGACTCCAACCTCCAGAGCCCGTTCAGACTGGGTGCGGTCGTGGGTATTTCCTTTCTCGTGGGCGCCGCTGTGCCCCTTATCCCATACTACTTCTTCGTCTCGAAGGAGGATGCGACCGTCGTCTCCATCGTCGTCTCGCTCATCTTCCTGTTCAGCGCAGGTGCATGGAAGGGCGCGGTTGTGCGCAGCGGTCCCCTGAAGAGCGGGACCGAGACCCTGGTGATAGGCGCAGTGGCAGCCGCGGTCCTGTTCATCATCGGGAGGTTCGTCGGCTTTCTCTGACGAAGCCGTGACCTAGCCGCAGACGGTAGAGATGAACCTGCCGTAGGCGGAGACGGCAGCCTTCAGTTGCGATACCGCGACGAACTCGTCGTAGATGTGGGCCTGCTTTATGCTCCCTGGCCCGAGCACGATACTCGGGATGCCGAGCTTCGTATAGTCCGCCGCCTCGGTGGCATAGGCCGCGATGGTCGACGGAGAACCCGTTATCGCTTCCGCGAGCTTGACCACCTCGTCTTTCGCGCCGATGGACAAAGGAGCGGTTTCGTAGAGCACCTCGATGTCTGCGGTGAAGGACCTGTCCTTCCTGCGGATCGACTCCATGACTGCGGTCAGGCCGTCGAGGATGGTCCTGCTCTCGATTCCGGGGACGGTCCTGCCGTCCATCGTCAGCACGCACGAGGCGGGAATCACGTTGCTCTTGGTGCCCCCCTGTATGATAGTCGGAGTCAGGATGGCGTGGCCAAGGTCGGGGTCCTCTGCCTTGGCGAGCTCCTTCCTCAGGGCCTGGAGCGCTTCCACGAACATGACGGCCTTCTCAATCGAGTTGACGCCCAGCGACGGGTCGCTCGAGTGCGCAGGCTTGCCGTGGAACTCCACCTTGGTGACCAGGCTTCCCCTGTGCCCCCGCACAGGGCTCATCTCGGTCGGCTCTCCGACGACGCCGCACCGCGCCTTGAGGCCCTCCAGCTTCCCAGCCCCTATCATTACCCTGAGCCCATCGTAGCCTATCTCCTCTCCCCCCGTGCCCACGAAGGAGAGCGACCGCTTCAGCTTCTTGCGCCTGGCCGACGCGATGGCCACGAGCATGGCTGCCACCCCTCCCTTCATATCCGCCGCGCCACGGCCGTACACCTTGCCGTCTCTCACCCTACCCTCGAAGGGAGGAGAGGACCAGGCGGAGGCATCACCGGGGGGCACGACGTCTATGTGCCCCGCGAGCATCAGGCCCGGTGAGTCCCCGGGGAAGGTCGCGACGACGTTGGCCCGGCCGGACGCAAACCTGTAGACCTCTACGGACGAGCCCTCGACGTGAAGGTCCTTCAGGAAGTCTCTGATGTATCGGGCGCATTTTTCCTCGTTGCCCGGAGGGGAGACAGTGTCGAAACCTATCAGCGACTGGGTGAGCTGCGTCTCGTCCATGCTTGGAAGGACTAGAGAGTAGCTAAATGAAGCTCGCGGATGCTAAGTTAAAGCACCTGTCCGGAGGTATTCGGCGGGATGAGCCGGGCCATAAGCGTCAGACGTGTGACCATAGAGTATGACGGCAAGAGGGCCCTGCAGGGTCTCGACTGGAGCGTGCGGTCCGGCGAGAGCTGGGCGGTCGTGGGACCGAACGGCGCCGGAAAGACCACCCTCATGAGCCTCCTGAACGGATACAGGTGGCCCACGCAGGGCACGGTGGAAGTGCTGGGGATGAGGTTCGGCGAGTGCGACCTCAGGGAGCTGAGGACCAGGATCGGGATGGTGAGCTCGTTCCTCGAGTCTTGGGTGCGAGGGGACGAACGTGTCATAGAGTTGGTGGTGAGCGGCAAGTATGGCTCGACGAGGCTGTGGACGAGGGTCACCGCCGCCGAAAGGCGAAGGGCGATGTCTCTCCTGAGGGTGCTGGGTTGCGAGGACCTGGCGGGGAAGAAGTCCAGGGAGCTCTCCCAGGGGGAGCGGCAGAGGGTCATGATTGCGAGGACTCTCATGGCTGACGCCGAGCTGCTCATCCTCGATGAGCCGTGCGAGGGGCTAGACCTGGGGGCGCGCGAGAAGTTCCTGGGTGGCCTGTCGAGGCTGGCCAAGGCGAAGCTGACGACCATGGTCTACGTCACGCACCGGACCGACGAGATCCCGGAGGGCTTCAACCACGCGATGATCCTCAAGGAGGGGAAGGCGCTCGCGGCGGGCAGGATCGAGAAGACCCTCACCTCCGAGAACCTGAGCGAATGCTATAACCTGCCCGTCCGTCTCGAAAGACTCGGCGGCAGGTACTACACTCTGATCGACGCGTGACTTCCGACCAATGCCCTTTTATCTTCAGCGGGGCTGGTCGAGCCGAACCGTGATGTGGGAGATGATCGAGGAGGACGCAAGGCCGGAGCTGAAGGACCCGGTCCTGCTCGTTTCTCTGTCGACGAGCATCCAGCAGTACAAGGCGCTCTACTCGCAGGCCAGGGAGCTCGGCAAGTTCATGCTGAAGAGCATGAAGTTCGAGAAGTTCGCGACGCTCTACTCCTCGGCCATGCCGCCTCTCGTAATGGTATCGGACGACGGGATAATCCGTCTCTCTTCAACGAGCTTCTACAGGTTCAGGGCGGACAGGGACGTGGTACTCCTGGCTGGTGACGCCTCTCCCGTTGAGCACCAGTACGAGTACTGCGAGTCTGTCCTGGGTTACGCAGAGAAGCTCGGCGTCCGCAGGGTGGTCTCGGTCGGGACCAGATGGACGGAGGAGGCCGGGTCCCCGGTCGCCTCGCCCGCGGTGAAGGGTTTCGCGACCGACGGGAATGGCGTCGAGGAGCTGGAGAAACTCGGGGTGGAGATAATCAGGGACGAGCCGGCACCATACTTCGCGTCACTGGTCGTGGCGCTGGCGCAGAAACACGGGATGAGAGGGTACAAGCTCTCCGTGGACCACGGGGAACCCACGCCTCACCCGCTGTCGGTAATGCAGCTGCTTTCGGTGCTCCAGAAGATGCTGGGCTTCGAGGTGGAGACCACCCATCTGGGCGAGGTGGCCAACAAGATAGCGGCGAACCTGGAGGGCGGCAACGGCACCGGCTCGCCTCCGAGAAGACCCGACATATACGGATAGTCATAAATAGACGGCGGCGGTCGCGATTTTCATGTCCACAGAAGAGGTCGACCTGAAGGAGGTCCAGAAACAGCTCTCCAAGGTCATCGACCCCGAGATAGGAGTGCCTATCGTCGAGATGAACCTCATCGAGAAGCTCGACATACAGGGAGGGAACGTCGATATCCTGTATCACGCCACGACTCCATACTGCCCACCGATATTCGCCCTGAAGATTTCGCAGGACATGAAGAGCAGCGTCGAGCAGGTCAAGGGAGTGAAGAGCGTCAAGGTCACCGTGAGCGGTCACTATCTGGCGGACGCGGTCAACAGGCAGGTCAACAAGCCGGCGGCCTCGCCGCCCGCGGCGCCTTCGGCACCTCAGTAGACGGCAAACGACCCTCTTGTCACCGGACCCCCGACTACTGGATCTAGAGCGGGCGTTCGGCGAGCTGAAGGAGGCGGTCGTGGGTCCCGTCCAGCGCCAGGTCGTGCTGAGGGCGATGTTTAGAGTGAACGACGAGCTGGGCCGGCTCGCTAGGGGCGAGGGCCAGCTGCGCGGCCGGCTTACAGGCATCCAGGCGCTCCTCAACGCGGTCACCATCGAAGTGAAGAGAGGCGACGCGGCGAAAGCGAGGGATGCGTTCGCGAGGGCGGAAGAGGCGCTCCGGGACCTCAGGGACGACCTGAGCCGTTGACCGCCAAGAAAGAATTTTATATTAACCGAAGGTCTGAAGATCGATTGAAAGGAAGCCCCTACAGCGATTACGTGGTCGTCAAGGTGGGGGAGGTAGGGTTCGCCGACACCAACGGGGTCGAGGGGGTGGTCTCCCTGAAGGCCGGCGACCAGAGGAGCTTCGTGATGCGCGCCTTCTCCGGGGAGACCGCGATGCACATGCAGCGGTTCGTCCGCGGGGACAGGTCGTCTGTCCCCTCGCTCTTCAACATGCTCGAAGAGTTCGCCGAGAAAGAGGGACTTCATCTGGCCGGGGTTGAGGTCTATCCTTCGGGGCAGGTCCTCCGTGCGGACCTACAGTTCATCGGCAGGGGGAAGGAGGTCCTCATGCGAGGATATCGTGCCTCGGACTCGATAGCGCTCGCGCTCTTCTACGACGCTCCGATAATGCTCCACAGGTCGCTGCTCGAGTCGGAGAAGCAGGAAGGGCCAGAGGTCTAGCACCTCTCGAAAGTTATAAATCTCCTAGCAGCCCGATACGGTACAGTCTTGGTGAAGGTATCGTTCAAGCCTTACGATGAGTTGGTCATACACGAGTATCAGAAGTTCAACCTCGACGACATGGTAAGGCTCCGGTGCACGGGGATGCAGGTGGGGAGCATCGCACCGAACTTCCAGCGGGCCGACGGCCTCGTGCTCTGGAGAGAACCCTTCCCTCAGGAACGAAGAGATGACCAGGGAGAACCTCGACGGCCGCGTGCACTGGCTGTGGGTGTCGTACAGCGAGATGCCGGAGTTCCGGCCGAGCATGACCTTCAAGGAGACGAGCGTGACCATCCCGATAATCAACGTGAGCGACAATCCGGTCTTCAGCAGCGCGGCGAAGTGGCTGAAGGAAAGGGGATGAACCGGTCGGACCGCTCCTTCCGGCGACACGACGACGCGACCGGGAGAAGCACTTGGAACTGAGATTGGGGAAGCTTCCCCCCGAGATCCTGGAGAGGTACCTGCTGGGCATGACGGGAGCCCCCTCGAAGGACCTCGCGGTTGCACCCTCGCTCGGAGTGGACTTCGGTGTGGTCAAGCACGGGGACACGAGGTTGATCGTCTCCTCGGACCCCGTCACAGGGGTGAAGGAGAGGGTCGGATGGTACGCGGTCAACGTGAGCGCTAACGACGTAGCGACCAGCGGGAACAGGCCTCAGTTCCTCCAATCGATAATTCTGCTGCCGGAGCACTCATCGGTGGAGGACGTGGCAGCCATGTCCTCCGAGATGCACAAGACCGCCTCCGACCTCGGGATAACCATCGTCGGCGGGCACACCGAACTCACGCCGGGCCTGAGGAGGCCCATAGTCATCACGACTGCGTTCGCGTTCGCCTCAGCCTACGTGACCGCAGCGGGCGCCAGGGACGGTGACTCGGTGATGGTCACGAAGACGGCCGGGGTCGAGGGGACGGCCATCTGTGCGTCCGAGTCCAGGCTCGTCGCGAGGAAGATGGGGCCGAAGGCCGTCGCTGCCGCCCGCGGGTACATCGACAGGATGAGCGTCGTGGACGAGGCGGTCTCGGCCTACGGTACGGGCGCAGTCCACGCCATGCACGACTGCACGGAAGGCGGCGTCCTCGGTGCCGTCTACGAGATGTCGCGTGCAGCGGGACTCGGCTTCGAGCTGCGAGAGGGCGACGTGCCGGTCGGGAAGGAGACTGAGGCAGTCTGCTCCCTGCTGAAGCTCGACCCTCTCCGGCTCATCAGCTCCGGGACGCTGCTGATATCGGTGGAGCGCGGCAGGGAGCGCGAAGTGGCAGATGCCGTCCGGGAAGCCGGTTCGAAGGCCACGGTGGTGGGCACGTTCCGGAAGGGGGGCAGGCTCCTCGTCAGAAGAGGAGGCAGCGTCGAGAAGGTGACGGACGCGCCGACAGACGAGCTCTGGAAGCTCATCGGGAACAGGGGAATCTGAATGAGGTCTCAGCCGCGGGCCCTCAGGTAGAGCGTGAGGCCGACGAGCGCGACCATCGCGACGACCATCAGCAGGAGGGTAAGCGACCTGAAGTTCCGCATGCGCCTCTGTGCTTTCTCGTCCATCTCCTCGTGCTCGGTGGAGCAGTAGTTCTTGCTGGGGGAGATCGAGACGCCGCAGACCGGACAGTGCTTGTGGTTCGGCACGACCCCGCTGGGCTTTGACAACGAGACAGAACCCGGGAGGTCTCGGTTTATAGTTTTCTCAGGGGGGCGGCGCCTGGAGTCGAGCGATCGTGGTGGAGACCTTGTCGATGTACTCTTCGAGCCGCGCTAGGATCGTCCTCGAGGTTATCACCCCGACGACCTTGCCCTGCTGCACGACGAGCACCCGCCTGACGCCCTTCTCCGTCATTATCCTGGCCACGCCCTCGATGCCCTCGTTGGCGGAGACCGAGATCGGCCCTCCGCTCATGATTTCCCGGAGCACGACCTTCGATGTCTCTTTGCCCTCTGCGACCACCTTGGAGAGATAATCCCACTCAGTCACGATCCCCTCCGGCTTGCCCTCCGTCACGACCACGACGTACCCCTGCCGCTTGTCCCTCATCAGACGTGCCGCCTCGAGCGCGTTGGTGTCTGGCGGAAGGCACAGGAAGGTCGGTTCGACGACGTCCTTTGCGTAGAGGACCATCAGCCCGAAAAGGACTCGTTGCGATAGATAACGGTTTCTTTGGGTCGCGAGCCGGTCTGGGACGCCGGGATGGCGGCCAGGAGGCTGAGGACGGCCATGACGATGAAGGCGAGATGCATGGCATCCACGAACAGCCCTATGCTCAGGGAACCCGACGGTGGAGCGACGCCGGCGAATATGTCCTGAAGGGCGCTCAGGGGGACGCTCTCCCCGAATATCGCGAAGAGCACCCCGAGGCTCAGGAGCGACCCAACGCTGAACAGGGTCGAGGAGACTCCCGAGGCGACACCCCTCTGTGCGGGAGGGACGGAGTTCATGATCGCGGCGACGTTGGGCGCGAAGAACATCCCCCCGCCCACGCCCGTAAGTATCATGGGGAGGACGAGCGTCGTGTATGGGACCCCGGAGGGCAGGGTCGAGAAGAAGAGGAACGAGACGGCCGAGAGGACCATCCCGAACGTCGTCAGGCGGCGCGGTCCGATGCGGTCCGAGAGATAGCCACTCAGCGGACCGATTATCACGAAGGCTATCGCAAATGGGAGGAGAAGTATCCCGGACTCGAGAGCGCTGTAGAGCAGCACGCCCTGGAAGTAGAACACGAGTATCAGCGAGAAGGAACTGCGGGAGATCGAGGTTAGCAGGTTCGCGAGCGCGCCAGCGGCGAAGGCGCGTATCCGGAACAGTCTCACGTCTATCATCGGGCTCTTCACCCTTGCCTCCACGAAAGCGAAGAGCCCCAGGGTGACCAGCCCACCGACCATGAGCAGGTCCTTGTCGTAGGACCACCCAGTTATCGCCGAGAGCGTAAGCCCGAGGAGGAAGACCAGCAGACCTCCCCCGAAGAGGACGTTCCCGAGCGGGTCGAGCCTCTCACCCACAGGTCTCGGGCCCAGGTCCTTCAGCTTCATGTACGCCCAGACCGTCGCGAAAATCCCGGGTGCCAGGTTGATCCAGAATATCGACCTCCATCCAAGCAGCGTGGTCAGGAAGCCCCCGCCCACAAGGCCTAGTATAGACCCTGCCACCCCGGCGATCTGGTTTATGCCGAGGGCCTTCCCTCTCTCGGTGACCGGGAACGCGTCGGTCAGGATCGCTGCGTTGTTGGAGAGTATCAGGGCGGCGCCGACGCCCTGCACGAGCCTCATGAACACCAGGAACGTCCCATCGGGGGCGACGCTGCAGAGGCCCGAGCCCACCGTGAACACCGCAAAGCCGAAGTTGTAGAGTCGCACCCTCCCGAAGATGTCTCCGAGCCTGCCGATCGTTAGCAGGGTCGTTGCGGTGACGAGAGTATATCCCATTATTATCCAGATCCCGTCGAAGACCGTTGTCCCTGGCAGCTGAGATGGCTTGAGCATCGTCGGGAGTGATATCAGCACGATGTTCGCGTCGAGCTGCGACATGAACGCGCCGATGGTGGTGTTAGTGAGGACCACGTACTTGTACTGCAACCACTCGCCTTCTTTCCCGCTCTCCTCAGACGAAATTCAGCCTGTATTTACCGATTTGATGGGAATCAACGAACGACGGAGGACAAAGACTCGCCCACCGAGAGCACCCGCTCGTCCTCTCCTACGTTCCCCACGACCTGGAGTCCGGTGGGAAGAGAGTCTCCGCGGGGTCGGGCCGGGACGCTCAGGGCCGGCAGGCCCGTAAGGTTGAACAGCTCGGTGTTCTTGAGCATGAGATACCTGAGGTATCCGGTCTCCTTCCCCACAACGTCGTCGATCCTGGGTGCCACGACCAGGCACGTAGGCATGAGCAGCGCATCCAGACCCCTGAGCAGGCGCGCCATCGCCTGCCCGCACCTGACGCGCAGGTTGGTCGCATGTATGTATCGCAGCATCCCCATCTTCAGCCCGTTGTCCATCAGCGCCACGACGTCCTTGTGGAGCAGTTTGCGTGCTTCCGAGCGGAGAATCTTTTCGTAGAACCACGAAGCCTCCTTTAGGGTCAGGACGGCGCGCGCACGCGCGTAACTACCCATGCTCTCTTCCACGGGAACGTCCCTGACGTCGAAGTCACCGCTCCCCTTCAGGGCGTCGATAGCGTGCCAAAAGTCCTTCGAGACCTGCTTGTCCATCTCGTCCACGAAGTAGGTCGTGGGTATCCCGACCCTATGCTTCCGTCCCGGCAGAGGTCGCGAGCCCGTGATGGCCCTGAAACCGAGGGAGAGGTCTGCCATCGAGCGCGCGAACAGGCCGAGATGGTCGAGAGACCCGCTCAGCGGGAAGACGCCGTCCGTGCTCAGCAGCTCGAAGGAAGGCTTGAAGCCGCAGACGCCGTTGAGGGCCGCGGGGACCCGGACGGAGCCCCCCGTGTCGCTCCCTGTGCTGATGATCGCGCCCTTCGAGAGCCTGACCGAGACCGCTGACCCGCCGCTGGAGCCTCCGGAGATGCGCGTCGGGTCGACCGCGTTGTGGATAGGTCCGTTCAATCCGCTGGTACCCATGACTCCGAGCGCGAGCTCGTGAAGGTTCGTCTTTCCGAGCGGTACCGACCCCGCCTCCAGCAGCTGGTCGACGACATCCGAGTTCGTCTGAGGTATGAAGTCGGAGAAGGCTTCTGAGCCGTTCGTCGTCGGGAACCCTCCGAGGAAGGTGTTGTCCTTGATCGTGAGCGGGACGCCGAAAAGCGGCGGAAGCTTGTGCCTGCTGCCAACCAACCGCTCGTCGAGGACCCTCGCTCTCGAGAGAGCGAGGCCATCGTCTCCGTCGAAGACGGTGATGAAGGCGTTGTGTCTCCCGCGATACTTGGAGATGTTCGCGAGCTCCTCTGAGACCCGCTCCTCGCAGGTCGTTCTGCCCTCCAGCAGGTCTTCGTGGAACGCGGCGATGCTCTTGCGGTCCTCCTCTTTCTTCATCATTCCATCCCTCCCTGCCTCGGTGTGACCGCCGGGGTTATGGTAAAAGGTATCTGGTTCTGCGGCTGGGAGGGAATGGTCACGCCGATGAACATGGCGTAACTGGTGGGCAGATGGAAGACAGAGGGGCTGAACTCGCCTATCGTGACGTTTGAGGCGGCGCCCGGGCCGGAGGCCGCAGCGTAGGAAGAGTTCAGGTCGTTCCAGATGGCGCTCCTGTCTACCCCCGATGCGGCGGAGTAAGAAGCGTTTAGCGCGGTCCAGATGGTGCTGGTCGTTATCCAACCAAGAGAGACGTTGGACCCGGAGACTTTCATCGTGATGTTGTACGGAGAGACAAGGACGTCGGTAACCGGATACGTGTCGTTGGGAAGCAGGCCAGTCGCCCCCCTGATCTGTGTGAGCGTCATCATACCCGACCCGTCCCTTGCGCTGACGGACACGTTGTAGCTGGCGGAGGTCGCGCTCTGACCGGGAGCGTATATCACCAGGACGCCTGTCAGCGAGGCCGTCTTCGTCGAGGATGCGTTGAGATAGACCGAGGCGACGGTGAGTGCTCCGGCAGCGACCGTCGCAACCAACAGGATGAGGACGAGTGTCATACCCTTCATGCGACGCGCTTTCTTTTCCATCTTCGCCAAGTCTACTTCGTCAGGCGACCGCCGGAGGTGTATTTCAGGGATTCCCCGGGTGTGCCGGACGTTTGCGATTTTGTTTAGGATTCATGACAAGGGGCCTTTTGCCCGCGTTGCTCGCCTGAGCGTGCAGATGTCAGCCACGAAGGCAGCGAACGCTCCGAACAAGTCACAGTCTCCCAGCGAGATGACGAAGCTCAAGAAGGTCGAATGGTACGCCGGACAGCTCATCAACGACGCAGTCACCAAGGAGAAGGCGGGGAGCTTCGAGGAGGCCATCGTGGCCTACCTGAACGCCGCCGACATCCTGCTCCTCCTCGCCAAGGGCCAGGACAACTACACCGTATGGAAATCCTACTCAGACAGGGCCATCCAGTGCCAGCAGCGTTCGAGGGTACTGATGGCCAAGCGCAGCCTCGCTAGTCAGAAGTAGACGACGCCGCCCGCGCTCTCCGGACCAGCCACCATTCGAACAGGTACATCGCCACGCCCAGGGCTATTATGACGACCGCTATCACCGCGTCCACGAGCAGCGTGAAGACGCCGAGAGCGATCATCAGCGCAATTGCGACCTTCGTCAGCCTGCTGCTCCGGACACGGGGAGTGCTCATGTCTAGGCGTCGAAGCGGCATATCCGTCGGGAGCGTACGTCAGCGCTGATAGAGCCCTACCGTCCGAGCCTGCTCTAGTATGTGCGGCGCGATGGCCTCGAGGAGCTGGTCCATGTTCAACCCGGGCTTCAGATTCAGCGTGGCGTCGAGCGCGTACACCCAGAAGTAGTAGTGATGGATTCCGTGACCATTCGGCGGATAGGGGCCCATGTATCCCGCCTTGCCCGTGCCGTTCACACCACCGGTGTGAGCGCCTGGAGCTTGGCCCTCTGACAGTTTCGTAGTGCTCGACGGTATGCCATAGAGTACCCAGTGCACGAAGCCCTTCGGCAGCGGAGCGTCGGGGTCGAAGCACAGGATGGCATACTGCTTCGTTCCGCTCGGCGCGCCGGACCACTCCAAGGCAGGCGAGAGGTTGTCGCCGTCCCCGGCGTTGCGCTTGGGGATGTGTCCCTCGGCCGCGAAGGCCGCACTGGAGATCTTCAGGTTCCCTAGTTTCAACGACATGATGTCTCGAGGCAGATGCCATCGGGTCCGTAATTAAGGTTGAAGGGCGTCCGCCGCGTGGCTCCGCCGGCTTACTGCTGCGGGTGGCTGAGAACGGGTCAGCTGGACGAACCCGATGAAGGAAGCAGCTATGGTGAGCCCGCTGAGTGCGAACCATGCGTCGACCAGCAGCGGGTCGACGGATATGGACGCGAGTTCGAAGGCCACGACCAGCCCCAAGATGCCGAATATCACGGCGAAGACCGCTCCCGCCCGCGAAGGTTTCCATGTGTAAAACCCGGCTGCAATCCCCAGGCTGCCGAAGACGAGCATCACCACACCGATGCTGAGGATCGTGCTGCTGGCGTAGTGCTGTATCGAGCCCAGGAAGCCCAGGTCAGGGTTGAGGAGCGAGGAGAAGAGGCTGTTTCCGCCAGTGTCTCCACTCACGATCGCGGCGAAGAGGACCGTGAAGCTCAACAGCGCGGCCGTACCTCCGAGAAGGTAAGCGAAGACCGACCCCAGCATCACGCCCAAGCCGCGCTTCGGCCCGGCCTGTGTCCCACCGCTCGTGACGACCACTCTTTTGGAGGCGAAGACCTTGTCAGCGTCCTCCTTGCAGTAGAGCTTCCCACCCAGCCTCACGGCACAGACCCGGCAGACGCCTCGGCCGCAGGATGAACAGACACCCACCGCGTCTACATTCTGGTGGACGTAGCACTTCAAGGGGGTGCCGGTCGTTTCCAGGTTTGCCTAAAAAGCGTTTGTAAGCTCAGAACTGGGCGTCGGACCGGTCCCGCGCCCGGGGGCCGAGTATGGGACCGATTGGGGGCGGCGAGTCAGGGAGGGCGTCCTCACCCTTCTCGATGCGCCTGTACCTCCTGAGGACCCTGAGGTTCCTTCCCACCAGGAGACCGAGACCGAATATGAGCAGCAGGTCCGTGGCTATCGTTGCATAGAGCGCGGTCGAGGTGAGGACCAAGCTGGGGCTGACCGAGAGGAGGTTCGGTCCGAAGACCGCCAGGTCGATCGAGAGGCGCGCTATGAGGCCGACAAAATAGACCAAGTAAAGGATCACGCCGCCCCTGAAATAGACGTCCCCGTCGCCCCCCTTCCAGAAGGATATCCTCCGGTCCGCGTATCTGTAAGACCAGAACCCCGCCGCGGCGAGGAGGGCAGCATACGGCGCTGCGAAGAGCAGCGGTACTCCCTCGAAGAAGGAGAGTATCGAGAAGGTGGAGCCGAAGGCGATGTAGAATAGGGCGTAGCCTACCGTGCGAGCCGCGCTGAACCTGACACCTCTGTAGCTCCTGTAGACGCGTCGAAGGCTGAGAAGGACGAGGAGCACTAGGAAGATGACGACTGTCTCTCCCGAGCTGGGAGGCGGCGAGCCCGAAGACATTGGCTGTAGGCAGACCGAAGCGACTCTCTTTATTCTTTGTGAACACTTGACTGGGTCGCTCCCTCGAAAAGAGGGTCCGATAACGATTAATATCGCGAGAGCGGCGAACCCTTGAGTCTCAGAGATGGAACCCTACGCTACACCCTCTCTCTGGCATGACAAGGCGGAAGCATGGCACGAGATAATGCCCGGAGTGCTCAGGCGCATCGCCACGCACGCGTCGACGGGGATGATGGTCTACTACAAAATATCGCCGGGCACAGTCTTCGCCTGGCACAATCATCCCCACTCCCAGTTCGGGGTCTTCCTGCAGGGGACGGGTGTCTTCAAGGTGGGAGACTCGGAATGGCGTGTCAAGGAGGGGGACGGATACTTCATCCCTCCGGGAGTGTCCCACGAGCTGAGGGTGGACGGGGACAAGACCTTCGTCTGCGTCGATTTCTTCACACCCGAACGCGACGATTACGTGCCCGAGGCGGTCGAGCCCGACGGTCACTGAGCGCGCGGCTACTGGATATTAACGGCTGGCACGCCCCGCGGGGTATGGTCGTAAAATCGAGCAACGGGATGGTCCGATTCTTCGAGAGGGCCGGACGCCTGAAGTTGGAGCCTAGGCGCGGCTGGGTCCTGAAACTGGGGATGAAGGACCCTGAGTCTGTTGCCGACCATTCCTACAGGGTCGCTCTGCTGGCCATGGTGTACGCGGACCTCCGCGGGCTCGACGCCGCGAAGGTCGTGAAGATGGCGCTGCTGCACGACCTCCCAGAGGCGCTCGTCGGCGACAGCGTCCCCGGAGAGCGGACCAGGACCGAGAAGAGGAGGGGCGAGGAAGCAGCGATGAGGCGCATGCTCAAAGACCTGCCGAAGGATATATCGAGAAGATACTCGTCCATCTGGGAGGAGTACGAGGAAGGCGTCTCCGAGGAGGCGAGGCTGGTGAAGCACGTCGACAAGCTCGAGCTCGCACTCCAGGCGCGCGAGTACAGAATGGCCGACCGAGGGAACGACGTGTCCGATTTCTTCGCCTCCGCGAGAAAGGGGCTGGACGACGCAGACATCCTCCGGATGGTAGAAGGGCTCGCCTAGCTCGGACGTCGAGCCGGTTCCAGGGCGCACCCAAGCGCTTTTAAGAGGCCCAGCATCCGAATGCGCCGACTTGCAAATCAGGCAGTTGGAGCGGGTCGGCATCGGCGTCTTCCCGACCCCGTTCGAACCGATGCCGAGGCTGCAGACAGAGCTGGGAGGACCGAAGCTGTTTGTTAAGCGGGACGACATGACGGGGGTCGCGCTGGGCGGCAACAAGGTGCGACAGCTGGACTACATCCTAGTCGAGGCGAGGAAGAAGCGGGCCGACTACGTGATAACCACCTGCGGCGTCCAGTCCAACTGGTCGCGGCAGACCGTGGCGCTTGCGACCAAGATGGGTATGAAGGCCATGCTCGTGCTGCGAACGGCGCAGTTCAAGAGCAAACCGAGCGTCTACGACGGGAACATACTTCTCGACCATATCATGGGCGCGAAGGTCCGGGTAATCAAAATGCGGATAAACGAGGACCCTACGCCTATCCTCGAGGAGGAAGCCGACAAGCTGCGCAGGAAGGGGCACAGACCCCTAGTACTCGGTCCTGCGGCTTCGGTGTCGCCTATGGCGACCGCGGCCTACGCCTACGGTTTCATCGAGATGGCGGGGCAGGCGAAGGCCATGGGTGTCACGCTGGACGCAGTCTTCGTCGCTGCTGGTGCTGGGCCCACACAGGCCGGTCTCATCCTGGGCGCGAAGGTCCTGGGCATGAAGACGCGGATATTCGGCATCAACGTTGGGGCGTATTCGGCGGAGAGGCTGAACGAGGTGATACTGCGCTCGTCGGAAGGCGCAGCGAAGATGCTAGGGACGGACGCCAGAGTGAAGAAGAGCGACATCATAGTCAACGGCGACTACGCCGGAGAGGACTATGGAATCACGACTGAGGAGTCGAACGAGGCATTGAGGCTGGTCGCGCGGACCGAGGCGCTCATCATAGACCCCGTCTACACGTCCAAGACGATGGCGGGGATGATAGGGATGATAAGGAAGGGAGAATTCAGGAACGACCAGAACGTCTGCTTCCTGCACACAGGAGGGGTGCCTGCCCTGTTCGCTTACAAGGACCAGTTCCAGCCCAAGAGAGGCTGACACCTTCAGCTCTTTCGGATCTTGCTGTCGAACGCCTTCTTCCAGGGTTTGGCGAGCATTATCCGGTTCCGCCGACCGTCGACCTCCACGAGGACTCCCATCTTCAACAGCCTGTCGGCGGTGGTCTTCTCCATCGGCGTAAGCGAGTCGTAGTCCGCCGACGAGTCGAAGACGAGGAGGTAGCTGATGAACTGCATGTCCTGGGCCAGCTCGTCCTCCGGACTCATCAACTGGAAACGCTCCCTCGCTATCGCCCACTCCGGAATCGTACTCTTCTTCAACTTCTCACCCTCGTCGCGGCGCCTGTCTCAGGGCCACCCGGCGAGCATCCCTCCGTCGACAGCGATGGCCGCGCCCGTGATGAACGAAGAATCATCGGAAGCAAGGAAGAGAGCGACCCGGGCCACCTCCTCAGGGGTGCCGACCCTACCTAGGGCGTGCTTGCGGATCAGGTCCGCCTCGGCCTCCTCCGGGTTCGGGGCCTTGTCGAGTATGTCCCGGAGCATGGGCGTCTCGATCGCTCCCGGGCAGATGCAGTTTACGCGGACCCCATCCTTGGCAAAGTCCATGGCCGTCGCTCTGGTGAGCATGAGGACACCGCCCTTCGAAGTGTCGTAGGCAGCCTCATCCTTCATCGCCATCAACGAGTTGATCGAACCAGTGTTAACAATCGCTCCTCCCCCTTGCTTCAGCATGTGGGGAAGCACGTATCTGGTGCAAAGGAACGCTCCGTTGACGTTCGTATCGATGACCGCGCGCCACTCCTCTTCCGACGTAGTCAGGACGTTCCCCACTGGTGAGAGTGCGGCGTTGTTGAACAGGATGTCGACCCGGCCGTAGAGCGAGACGGTCCTTTCAACGAGCCTCTTCACGTCCTCGCTCTTGGAAACGTCCGTCTTCACAAAGACCGCCTCCCCGCTTACACGCTTGATCTGTTGGACGACCTCCTCACCCTTCGAGGCGTCGCGGGCTGCCACCACGACCTTCGCGCCCTCCCTGGCGAAGAGAAGAGAGGTGGCTCGTCCTATGCCGGAGTTTCCTCCCGTGACTATCGCGACCTTCCCCTGGAGTTTCATGAACCCTGCTCCGCTGGCCGGACTAAAGAAGCCTTTGGGCGAGGGGTTAGGGGACTGTGCGCCAGGCTCTGATGGCCTCATACCAGAAGATCGCAGATGCCACCCCGAGGAGGGCGGCGAACCAGCCCACGATGGGTTCGGAAGCGTAGGACTCAACGGTGACGAGGCCGAGATACGCCGTGAAGACAGTGAAGAGCATTCCGTAGAAGACGAAACGAGGTACGAGGATCTTGCCCAGCCTCGTGAAGTCCTTGAGCACATCGACCTTGACCTCGCCCACAACGCGGTACTCGCCGCCCTCCTCCCTCAGGAGGCCCATCTCGGACAGCTTGTTGATGTGATACTGCGCGAGCGAAGCGTTGGAGAGGCCGAGCGAGCGCTGCACCTCCCTAACTCCCACGCTTCCCTGCTTCAGAGCGTACAGATAGACCCGGAGCGTGTTTCCGCGCAGTTCGCCGCCTGGCTTCTGATTCTCCACCGGCTCTCGAGCTAATCCAACGTACCCCCTGTTCTTGTTCAAGCTTAGACCAGACTCCGACGATAAAAGAGTTGGGTGGGGGCCTAGCTGGCCACCACTACGTAGCTGGCCAATGCCTGCGTTCCTAGCACGGTAATGAGATACTGCTGATGCGGCATGATTATGGCCTGGTCAACCTCCGGGCCCAGGAACCCGAGCCGAATCGGCCCGTTGTACGACAGACTGACCGAGGCACCAGCCGACAGGTTCAGCCCCAGGGGCGTGAAGACGCTGGCCGAGACCGAGCTCTGCTCGCCCACTGCCATGGGCATCGCGAACGTCAACGGCACGAGGGTACCGTTCGGAAGGATGCTGAAGACCGCCGACCCGACGAACGTCTCGGGCAGATAGCCTCTTGTGATAGGGGGTAGGGCGCTCGCCAGGGGCGACACCACGACCAGGGTGAGCCTCGTGGAGTTGCTACCCGTGTTGGTGACGTCTATCTTCAGGCTGGTCGCGTTAAGGCTGGCGCCGCCGATGACGAGGTTGGCCGTGTCATTCTGCAGGGTGGCACGCCACCAGCCTAAGCCAACCAGGCTCGTCTTCCCGCCCTGTTGCTGCATGCTGGCGGTCACGCTGCCGGGCGGTACCGGATAGGCCGAGGCCACGGACCTGATGATGAACTCGGGCGTGGAAGGACTGCCTATGTTTATCACCGTGGGAGAGATATCGATTATGGTCGCGCTGGCGACGCTAGCGTCGACCGTGATGCCGTTGTGGATCGGGACCACGAGCTCGGCGGACTGCACAAAGGCGGTGTAGTTCTGCCCCTGGAACGTTACCTGGGCGGAACTGATGTTGAACCGGAGCTGGTTGTAGTCGCCGGTCGCGACCTTGACCGAGGAGATCGTCTGGCTGACGTTGACAGTCCCGAGCAGCTCTATCTCTCCGGCTGTCTGCAACGTGGTCCACCCGCTCTGGTTTCCGGCACCCGAGATGTGGACCTGCAGGTCCCTGTAGCTGACGTAGACCCTGGTAACCCCCTGCGGCACGCTGGGTGGGTCGGTGAGCAGGACCGAGAGCGTCCCCTCTCCAGGTGATGAAGCCGACTTGGCCGTAGGTGAGGCCTGGGATGTAGTCACTTGGGCTTGGCTTTGCGAGGTCGAACTCGTCGTACCACTACTCCCAGCCTGGAGCAAAGTCGACGTATTCGTCTGGTTTATCGGGATTCCCGCGTACATCCCGAAGGCTATTACGGCGACCGCCAATGCTATCGCCAGGACTGCTGGAACGACCGTACTTCTCTTTCCGTTCATGGCACCTCTGATGGCGCGCAGTCGATATGAACCAGCATTCTTGAACGGGTGCTCCACCCGCCCGTCAAGGGAGCTGAGGGTCCGTTCAGCAGTCTTGAACAGGGCGCTGCGCTAAGCTTCGGGTCAGAACAGCGCGACCGTGACGCACCTTGCCTTCTCTGAGCGACGCTGGAGCCAGTTCAGCCTTCGCGACACCGACTTCGCGAGCCTGAACATCCCGTAGATCTCGAGTATCGAGGCGAAGTAGAGCAGGGTGAGCAAGTAGAACGGGACGTGGATGAATGGGAAGGCTGACACATCGAATACGTAGACGGCCGACATCAGGGCCTCGAGAACCAGCAGCTTCATTCTCTCGCTTGAGGCTCGAGCTCCAATATACGCGTTCTTCCAAATTCTACGGCTCGGGGTGGGTCAGCATCCACAATCGGTCAGTCTTCTTCATCATCCTCTTCTTCTCGCTCATGAATGCGCTTGACCGCGCCAGGAGTCTGAACGTCGGGCATGGCGTCGTTTATGCTGTCCCGTCTCGTTCTCTTGGTGGTCTTCTTCTTCGAGGTAGCGGGCTCTTGGTTCATGTGCTAGGGACAGGCCGGGGAGTTGATAGGGCTAACCCAACATCCGTACGAATGTGGAGATGCCGCCCTCCGCATGGAGGAATCCGCAGTCGGATTCTGCGGTATTTCGCGTGGAGCTAGGTCTTCCGGAACTTGCCAAATATGCGCCCAAGGAGACCGGACTTTTCCTTCTGTGGCGCGACCTCGGCGGAAGGAGCTTGCTCAGCGACATGGACTGGTTCCTGGACGGCCACCGGCTCCGGACCGAGTGCCTCGATGGGCAAGATAGGCTCGGGTGCCGCGAGATGAATTTCGGGCTGCGGTTCGGGCGTTGAAGGTGCGATCGCTTCTGGGATGGCTGGAGCCGCCAGGGCCGCTTCCGCCGCTGCTATCGGCGCCGTAGCCGGAGCTGGATCGGATTCCTCAACCGCGATCAGTTCGGGAGCGCTGTTCGCTGCAGGAGAACCCTCGAACCTTCGATGGAAGAAAACGTCGTTATAAGACCTCGAATTGGACGACATGCCGGCTGTACCATCCGGGACGGGCGCCGTCGATGCGACCGAGACGCTTCCGGGGACGTCGGCCGCCGAGGCAAGCTGCTGCGATGCCGTCCGGCGGGTCTTTTTTTCCCGCTTGAGCGGGTTGTCACCTAGTCCTCTCGGCAAGAGAGTATCTCCTGTGCTAGGGCGTCATACGCCTTGGCCCCGTTGCACCCCGAGTCATACTCGAAGATTGACTTGTGATAGCTCGGAGCCTCGGCCAGTCTCACGTTTACCGGGATGACGGTCGTGTACACCCTGCCTTCGTTGAACTCGTGCCTCACGCGGGAGGCGACCTCTCTCGAGAGAATCGTCCTGCGGTCGTACATGGTGAGCACCGCACCCATCACGGAGAGCTCGGGATTGATGTCTTCCCTGACCTTCCTCACTGTTTCCAGGAGCTGGACGACGCCGTCCATCGCAAAGTACTGTGTCTGGACGGGAATGAGGACCTCTGTGGCGGCCGTAAGGGTGTTGACCGTGAGAATTCCAAGGGACGGAGGGGTGTCTATCAGGACGTAGTCGTAGTCTCCCTCTTCCTTCATCTCCTTCAGCTTCTTCTTGAGCTTGAACTGCATGTTGATGTCGTTCGCCAACCGGATCTGGCAGGCGCTGAGGTCCCCATCGGCGGGGGCGACGTCAAGATTCTCTCTGCACTCTTTGATCAGAATGTCCTGCAGAGATACGGAATCATCTATCAACAGGTCGGCCGTCGACCTCTCGATAGGTGTCTCGGGTGAGACGAGATAGTCAGTGGCGTTTGCCTGCGGGTCCATGTCGATGAGAAGCACCTTCTTCCCGGCCGCCGCGAACTGGCAGGAAAGGTTCACCGTGAGGTCAGTCTTTCCGACGCCTCCCTTCTGATTCGCTACCGCGATCACTCGCGTCTGCGCGGTCGAGTACTTTGCGGTCGACCGATGCGCCCTCTCAAGTGCGGTCATCGTCATGGCTATCTGCGCGAGAGAGGATTTCCAGGCGATATTAGACGGAGGGTGATTTTCGGTTGAGCTTCGAGACAATTCCTCTGCACACGATATCCGGTTCGGAGTATCGTGGGCACCGAAGGCTCGTTGCCCTCGTAGGTCTCCATTGCCCTGTACTTGGCTTTAGCCGAGGAGACCTTCTTCTGAGACCCGTGACCTGAAATCCACCTCTGTTCTATGCGGCCTTTTCGTAATGGGCGACGAGGTGCCTGCCCTGGGAGTAGCTGTCGAGGTACTCGAAGCGATAGCCGTTCTCGAGAAGGATGTTGAACAGGGCGGCCTCGGCCTCCGCGCCAATCCAGTGATGCATCTCGACCATTATGTCCGGATGGCACCTGGCAAGGGTCTTGCGTGCCCCCTTGAAGACCTCTAGTTCGTGGCCTTCGACATCGACCTTGAGGAGGTCAGCCTGCTGTAGGTCGAGGCTGTCGAGCGTGCGCAATGGGACCGTCACCCCCTTCAAGTCAGATATCCTGGAGGTCGCGCCATTCTGGGACAGGTTCGCCGTGCCCTCAGACGAACTCAGAGCGCACTCCTGGACATCTATGGTAAGATGGTTGATCTCGGCGTTGCGTTTCAATAGCTTCACGTTCTCCGGGTTCGGCTCGAACGGATAGACCTTGGTCCCTCTGGAGAGAGCCCTCAACGAATACGCGCCGACGTTGGCGCCTACGTCCACGAATACCTTCCCGGGCCCGAAGCGCGAACCGAGAAACTCCTTCACCTTTGGCTCGTGCTCGAGCAGCACCGTCCAGGCACCGGGGTATCCCACGGGTAACTCCCACCAGAGACCGTCGCGGTTCTGAACGTCAACCCGTCCTGTAGCCTTCCTCTGCGTCTGGGTGACGGTGAGCCTGCTGTCCACCTTGTTCGAGTACTCGTTTCTGCCGTCGCGCCGGAGGAACTTGACCGGCGAACCGATGACCACCTTCGTCTCGGCGACCGAACCGTCCGCGAGAGGGACGTTGACTAGGAGGTCGATGTGGTCGGGGGCGCCTTCCTGGTGGACGAGCGTGTTCACATATTCAAAGTCAACCTTCTCCACGCCAAGGAAGGAGGTTGGCATCGTGTTTGGATTGGGCCGGGGCTCGTCCCTGTCCTTCGGTGGGTCCTCTTCTTCGGCCATTATCCTTCGTCAGGCTCGCCGGGGTATTTAGTGTTAGGAAGTCGGACCTGGAACGGTAGGCTCCGTTCACAGGAGCGACTGTAACTTGGCGTAGTACGTGGCTCCGGATATCGTCGAGCTGTCCTGATAGCCGCCCGAGCAGTACAAGTTCCCTGAGCTGGCCACGCAGGCGGTCTCTATTCCTACGGGATAGTTGCCGGCTTTGTGCCACTGACCCACTCCATCCGAAGATACTGGCGCCGAGTAGACCCCGTTGGAAGAGGAGCTCGTCCCGTTGGGCACTCCGCCCACGCATACCAAGCTCCCGGCGTCGATGACGCAGGTCTGCCCGTAGGCATCGAAGGGATAGGACGTGCTAGCCGACCACTGCCCAATCCCGGAAGACGAAATAGGCGCATAGTACACGCTCGCGACGCCGTTGTTGCTGGCATCGACGCCTCCGACACAGTATATGTCGGACTTGGAAGCGGCGCAGGCTTCGAACGACACCGTGCTTGGGTACGCCGTCGTGTGCTTCCAGACCCCTATCCCACCCGATGATATCGATGCGAACCAAGCGGAGTTTGTCGGGATGACGGTGGAGTTGGTGCCACTGGTCTCGTTCTCGCCTCCGAGGCAGTAGATGTACCCGGAGGAGGCGACACACGCCTGGCTGTCTATCGCCACCGGATAGGATGTGGTCGAGTTCCAGGAGCCGATTCCCGAGCTCGTAAGCGGCGCGTAGTACGAGGATGCAAGGTCATCTCCCACGTCGTCGTACGAGCCGCCGATGCAGTACGCGAAACCGCCTGACGAGACGCACGACTGGAGCCCGACCGTCTGCGGATAGTTTCCGTCTGTCGTCCACCCACTCATGCCTGCCGCTGACACGGCGGCCGAGTAGACGTTGTTCCTCGAGTTCCCGTTGTAGTCGATTCCTCCTACGCAGTATATCGTCGCCGTGCCGTTGAAGCAAGACTGACCGACTACGCCGGGAGTCCCGCTCACCTGGAGCGGATAGCCGGGGCCGCTCGTCCACGTACCGGGGGGACCGGAGGTGCTCAACGACGAGTAGACGAACAGCGCTATGACTCCGATTACCACGACGACGATGATGACGACCAGGACCCGTGAAATCCTCATAGAGAGCCCTGGCCGCGGCCGGTATCGTCATCTTAAGCCTTGTGAAGGCAGGGGGCCTCTCGGGCAAGACCTAAGCGATGGCCTTGAGGACGCCACCGAGATGGGGCCGATGAGACGTCCAGCCTTTGCGGTGCCACCCAGAGTCGCACTACCCATACTGCTCGTGATAGTTGGCACGATGTTCCTCCTATTCGTCTCCCTCGACAGCAACGGCGTTTCCCTCGCGAAGATAGCCGCTACCGTGGTCGTCACGGCCGCGATTCTGGTGGTCTTCGCCGTCCTCGCCCTCGTCTCGAGGGCCTCGAGGGGTGGGAGACGGGACGGCGCTGACTAGGACTCCAGCTTGACCCGGGCCTTGAACTTGAACTCGTGAGCGGTGGGCGGACGGTGCTCGCCAGCGGCGGCCTTCTTCTTCCCTTCGCCCGGCTTCAGGTAAGCCCACTCAGGGTCTGTTATCTGGAAGTTCTCCACCACCTTCTTTGTCTTCGTTTCGACCACCTCGACCGGAGTGATGGCGTGGTACCCCTTGCCCTCGAGGGGCAGCATCCTCTCCCACATGTCCTGCACGGCCTCCATCACGGAGTTGCCTCGTCCGTCGATGTCTATTATCACCACGAGGGACCGTACGGACCCCTCGTAGAAATGCTTGGCGCTGGCGGCCCAAGCTCAACATTGATAACCCCGGCCCGAGTCGAGCGGCACGGCATTGGTGACGAAAGACGAGGTACTTCGCCGCATCCACCAAGCTGGAGTCATCGCGATATTTCGCGTCGACGCCCCCGACAGGTGCATTCCAGCGATGGAGGCCCTGGCAAGGGGAGGACTGAATGTCTTCGAGGTTACGATGACCACGCCGGACGCGGTGCGCGTGGTATCTAAGGCAACCAAGAAGTTTGGGGACAGCGCGCTCGTCGGCGCGGGAACGGTCATCCGCGCGAACGAGGCCGAGAAGGCCATATCCTCCGGAGCCCAGTTCATCGTGAGCCCCTCACTAAGCAGGGAGGTCATCGAAGTGTGTGGGAAGCGCGGCGTCGTATCCTGTCCGGGGGCTTTCACAGCGACAGAGATAGTCCAGGCGCGCGAGTGGGGCGCTGACCTGGTCAAGGTTTTTCCGGCATCGCAGGTCGGCCCGGACTACATCAGAGCGATACGGGGGCCGCTGCCAGACGTGCCTCTCGTCCCCACCGGAGGGATCGACGCTTCCAACCTGAAAGAATACTTGCATGCAGGTGCCTTTGCCGTGGGAATAGGCGGAGGGCTCATCCCGGCAATGTCCCTCGCTAAGGAAAGGTATGACAAAATCACGGCGGGCGCGGCCGCGGTGGTGGGAGCCATCAGGGAGGCGAGGGCGGTATGAGCGGTGGGCCGGATGTCGTGACTCTCGGCGAGGCGATGCTCCGTCTCTCTCCCCCGGACCACCAAAGGCTGGAGCAATCGACGAGCCTTGATGTAAACGTGGGCGGGGCTGAGCTCAGCGTCGCGATAGGCGTGGCGAGGCTCGGGCTCAGGTCGGCCTGGGTGACGAAGCTCCCGAAGACCCCGCTCGGAAGGATAATCGCCAACCACGCTCGTGCGATGGAGGTAGACGTCTCCAAGATAGTCTGGACCGACGAGAGGAGGGTGGGGCTGTACTTCCTCGAGTTCGGTGCCGCCCCAAGGCCCTCGTCGGTGATCTACGACCGGAAGGACTCGGCAGCTAGCAATCTCAAGCCGGGGGACGTCGACTGGAAGTTCCTCAAAGGGGTGAAGCTCTTCCATATCAGCGGTATCACGCCGGCACTCAGCGAGACGAACAGGGAGACGACGCTCCACGCCCTGAAGCAGGCGAAGAGGTGGGGTTGCAGGGTCTCGTTCGATGTGAACTACAGGTCCAAACTCTGGAGCCCGAGCGAGGCTGAGCTCGCCTGCACCCCTATTGCGAAGATGGCGGACATACTCATCGCGTCGGACGCGTCGTCAATCTGGAACGTCGACAAGGAGCCCGAGAGGATGGTGAAGGCTCTGAAGAAGAAGCTCGGAGTCCCTCTCGTTGTCACGACCAAGCGTGCCGACGACGGGACATTCAGGAGCAGGATCAGCAGCATTGCGGTCTCGGACAAGAGATACGAGAGCAGCAGACCATATGACGTCGAGGTCGTCGACAGGCTCGGCACGGGCGACAGCTTCGCCGCCGGGTTCATCTACGGCTACCTGACCGGAGGTGTTCAGAGGGGACTGGACTACGGCGACGCGATGGCTGCCTTCAAGGTCTCGACGCCCGGTGACTCCAACTACGCAACGAAGGACGAGATCGACAGACTGCTCGCATCGGGTCCCAACCTCAGGATCCAGAGGTAGCGGACGTCCGTACCTTCCCCGGGAACGCTTAACTCGGCTCGAACCGGGAAGGCCTCCATGAAGCTCGAGGGCAAGGCCGCCATAGTGACCGGCGCGTCGCGCGGCATCGGGAGAGCCGTCGCAAGGACGCTCGCCCGTGAAGGCGCCCGCACGATGGTCAACTACGTTCAGGGCGGCCAGGACGCGGAGAGGGTCGTCGGGGAGATCGAGAAGGATGGAGGGCGGGCGCTCTCGTTCAAGGCGGACGTGTCGTCGAGAAAGGAGGCAACGGCGCTCGTGGAGAGAACCGTGGCCGAGTTTGGGACGGTCGACATTCTCGTCAACAACGCAGGCGTACTCCTCGGAGGCGGAGTCCTCGATACGACCGAGGCTGACTGGGACAGGTGCCTTGCGGTTAACCTCAAGGGACCCTACAACACCATGCAGGCTGCCGCGAAGGTGATGGTGAAGCAGAGGTCCGGCAAGATCATAAACGTCTCCTCGATATCGGGTCTCCTCGGCGCTCCCGAGGGCGAGCTCGCATACAGCGCGAGCAAGGCGGGCCTTAACGCGATGACCGCCGTGGCCGCGCTCGACCTGGGCGCCTATGGCATAAACGTCAACTGCGTCGCGCCGGGATGGACGGTCACAGAGATGGTGGTGCGACGGGCGGGGGGCAGGGAGGCCTTCGAGAAGCTGACCGCGACCAAGGCAAGGCAGGCGATAATGGGGAGGGTCGGGGACCCACAGGACATCGCCAACGCGGTCCTCTTCCTCGCCTCGCAGGACTCGAGCTTCATAACGGGTCAGGTCATAGTGGTGGACGGCGGACGCAAGGATTTCCTTCACATGTAGCAGGGCGCCCCTAGGCGAGCCTCATCTGTTGGGCCGAAGGTGGGTTGTCGATAAGGTGCGACATCATCTTCTGCTTCTCAACCTGCTGAGGTGTAGCCCTTCCCAGCTCCTTCAGGAGCTTAAGCGCGTTCTCGGGGGCGTTGCCGCGGAAGTGGTTGTTGAAGTACGCGTAGGAGTGGGCCGTCGCCGCCGCCACCTCCTTTATCCTGGATACCCACAGCTGTATCTCCTTGTCTGAATAGCGGTAGTTGTACCAGGGTGCGGCACCGCGTCCGTGGAACCGGACGAAGGCGAAATCGGCGGTCACGACGGTGTCCGGAGGGAGGAGGGGCTCGTCCACGACCGTGTTCGCTATATTGCACTTCTTCAGGAGGTCCCAGGTCTCCGGTCTCAGCCACGACTCGTTCCTGAACTCGATGGCGAATTTCACGTCGGTCGGGAGGATCTCGAAGAAGCGTATCAGCCTGACCAGGCCCGTCTCGTATGCGAAGCTGGGCGGGAGTTGTATTAGCAGCGGGCCCAGCTTCCTCGCGTCCATCAGGGGTTTCATGTCGTGAAGGAACCTGTAGACGTCCCTGTCCACACCCTTCTCCACGTCGAGCTTCTTGTCGTGCGTTATCAGCTTCGGGAGTTTGGCGGTGAAGACGAAGTTATCAGGAGTGGTTCTTGCGCAGCCCTGTATCATGGCCCTCTTCGGGTAGGCGTAGAAGGTCGAGTCTATCTCGACCGTGTCGAAATAGCGGGAGTAGTACGACAGCTTGTTCTTCTCCCCCTTTGGGTAGAATACCGTCTCCCATTCCTTGTAGGACCAGCCGGATGTCCCGACGCGCAGCTCGCCCAATCTGGGACCCTCGGGGTTTCGGCCGATATAAGATGCATCTGTGGCAAGGGCCGGCCGTGGTCAGGGTTACCCTTCCAATCTCCGGTCAGGACTTCTTGGCTTCGGTCCCAGGCGCCGGTGCGAACCTCGAGACACCGGTCAATCCTGACAGCGCCATCTCCGCTCCCGCGAAGATCAGGACCACGGCGAGGACGGTCGCCAGGGTCAGGAGCGTGAGGTCGGGCAGGGCGAGGACGGCCACCGAGAGTACCACGGCGAGCAGACCCACCCCGAGCACGGACATCCTGTGCCAGTCAGCGGTCGCCCTGTGCAGGTAGCCGTGAAGCATCCTGTTCAGTCCATAAACGAGAAGGCCGAACGAGACGATCACGACGAGTCCTGCCGCCCCGAGGCTGGGGTACGCGACCGCCAGTATGGCGAGCACGAGGCAGATGAGCCCTGTGACCAGTCCCAGAGACTTCAGGCTCGCCGGAAGACGCCTGAGGCCGAAGATCGAGACGATCCTGAACGACGCGAAGAGCAGACCCAGCGCCAGCAGGACGACGAGGGTGGCAATCCCGAGGCTCGGGAACGCGAGGACGAGCAGCCCGAGTATCATGGCACCCAGGCCAAACGCCACTTCGAGACCCCGGAACCAATTGGGATGTCTGGAAGAGTCCAAGAAGAATCTGGTCCACGTCCGTCCAGCTGCTCTATTTAAGCAGGGAAGCAGGAGACGACGCTCTCCGCCGGTCACGCGACGCTTGCTCACCCTTATTAGCGAGAGGAACCGTCCATAACAACATGTCAGCGAAGGACAGCCCGAGTCAGCTCCATAAGAGACTGGTCATGGGTCTTATCGATTACATGAATAAGAACGACTGGCAGGTCGTGCACGCTGCAGGCGTCAGCGGATACCTGGAGCCCTTCGCCATCGGCGGCTACACGCCGGACGTTATCGCAAAGAGGTCCGACGGACTGATAGCTGTGGGGGAGGCGGAGACGTGCGAACGGCTGGGCGAGGAGAAGACGCTAAGGCAATTCTCAGCATTCTCAGACCTTTCGACGACCCAGGGCAAACTCGGGGTGCCTTTCTTCGTCGTCGTCCCCGAATCGTGCATCGACAAGCTCGACGAGATACTGAATTCCAAGTACGCTTCCAAGATGGACAGGATAATGCGCGTCAAGATGGCCGGCGTCTGACGCGGGTCAAGCGTGCGAGGGCCGGACCTACGGAGCTGGCGTGAGTATGACCACGGGGATTTCGCGCTTCGTCTTTTTAGCGTATTCATCGTAGGCGGAGTACACGGCCGTCAGCCGCGGCCAGAGGCGGCTCCTCTCTTCGGGCGAAGCCACTCTGCCGCTGACCTTCCTCTTCTCCTTCCCGATCGTGACGACCGCCTCCGGACGGTGCATCAGGTTCACGAACCACTGAGGGTTCTTAGGGGCGCCGCCCGCCGACGCGACTGTCACGAGGTCCTCGCCGTCCGTGACATAGAGCACCGGGTTCGTCCTCTCCTTCCCACTCTTCGACCCGATGGTGGTGAGCAGCATGATTGGCGCCTTCTGCATATGGTTAGCGACGCGTCCGCCCGATGCGCGATACAGCAACATGACCATCCCGTTCATCAGCTGGACCGCCTTGACCATCTCGAACCTTCAGGGAGCCGACCAGGCAGGGATAAGATTGTGCCGGTCGGGTCGAACAACCCGTATCGTCTGAATGATTTATTAGTGGATTCAGGGCGATGACCTCGTTGCCTCGAGGCAAGGTCTCATCCAACAGGGAGGCGGTTTCGAAGGTCAGGGAGCTCACGAAGGCGCAGCACAAGTGGCGCACGGAGTGCCTGCCGCTGATGTGTTCCGAGAACGCAATGAGCCCTACGGCCAGAGAGCTCCTCGCATCTGATTTTCAGGGGAGGTACGTGAACTCCCACGGAGAGTTCTATTTCACCGGAGGTCAGTACATCGAAGCCGTCGACAAGGTCGCAGAGGACCTGGCGAAGCAACTGTTCGATGCAGAATACGTCGAGCTGCACTCCCCCTCGGCGGCTATGGCCTGCCGTATCCCCATACTGGCACTGCTCAGGAGGAACGACCTTGTCCTCAGTCTTGTCCCGAAGGACGGCGGATTCCCCACGATACAGCACATGCGGTGGTTGCACCGGCTGGTCCCGCTCAGGGTTGGCGCCCTCCCATACCTGCCGGAGGACGTGAACATCGATGCTGACGCAGCCGTCAAGCAGGTGAGAAAAGAGAAGCCGAGGGTGGTGGTGCTCGGCGCCACGTTCTTCCTGTTCCCGCATCCTGTCTCCGAGATCGCCGATGCCGCGCACGAAGTGGGTGCCACCGTCATCTATGATGCGGCGCAGGTCTTCGGTCTGGTCGCGGGCAGGCAGTTCCAGAGACCCTTTAAAGAGGGGGCGGACATCATCACGGGGAGCACCCACAAGACGCTGCCGGGTCCCATGGGAGGCATCATCCTGATGAGGAAGGACGGAGAGCTCGCGCGAGAGATAACGGCAATACAGCACGGGGCGACCGGGATGGGCCATCCGAACCTGCGGCCCGTCCAGGCGGCGCTCTTCGCGGAGATGCTAGAGTTCGGGCAGGACTATGCGAAGCAGGTCATAAAGAACTCGCAGGCGCTCGCCCAGTCGCTCTCCGACAGAGGCTTCAGGGTCGTAGGCGAGAAGCACGGGTTCACAAAGTCACACATGCTGGTCATCGACGTCTCCAAGCTCGGCGGGTCGTACGCCGCTGCGAAGGTCCTTGAGAAGGCCAACATCACTGGCACGCCATCGGGGATACCCGGAAAGGACAAGGTCCTCTACGGCGGCAAGATCTCGGGAATCAGGTTCGGTCCCGAGGAGTCCGTCAGGCTGGGGATGGGCGAGTCGGAGATGGACGAGGCCGCCGAGTTCGTCGCTAGGGCGCTGGTCAAGAAGGAAGACCCGAAAAGGGTGGCGAAGGACATTGCAGAGTTCAGGCGGGAATACCAGACGATGCACTTCTCGTTCGACGACGGGGCGCCCGCCTACGCATATGCCTCGGTACGCTAAGGCCCGGCAGGGCAGGGCTTCGATTGCTTGCTCCAGCGTAGGTCTATTCTGGCGGGATTTCGGAGTAGACCAGCTTTAGGTCGAAGCCCTTCGACTTCTGGTAGAAGTAGTTGACAGAATATACAGCGAGTCCGGATACGAAAATTACCCCCAACAGTAAATCAGCCTGAGGTGTCGACGGACCTATCGACGGGGTCGTGACAGAGAAGTAGAAGTTTATCGCCATCAATATCATCGATATGAAGCCCACTAGGGAAACCAGCGGGATGGACCAGCGACTTCCTGGCAGCGAGGCAGCGATATCCTTCTTCTTGTAAGGAAGAACGACGGCCGAAAGACTTGCAAGGAACCAAACCACACTCCAGATTGCGACACTGTTCAGAAAGAGACCTATGAAGGACGTGTATGTAGCTATGCCGAGGAAGACGATGGCGAGAAGGAAATTCAGAACCGTTGCGTTGATGGGATTGCGAACCCGTTCGCTGACCTTCGAGAAGGTCGTGGGGAAGGCGCGGTCGAATGAGAACGCGAATATATATCTCGTTGCGACGAGAAGGAACGCAGCCAGATTCCAGAAGAAGGTGAGGACCCATCCAAGCTGGACCACTGTGAGGACGAAGATGTTGTGATTGATCATTGAGATGAAAAGGGGCATCCAAGGTGGTGCCACGAGGGGCCACTTCGAACCAAGAGCTAGAGAAGCCTGGATGAAGGGGTAGCCGACAAGATTGAGACTCAATACGGTCCCTATCACGTTGACGACCCAGGCGAAGATCAAAGAACCAACTATAGCGAGCACCATACTACGTCTAACGTTCTTCACCTCGCCCGCAGCCGCTGCGGAGTAGTTCTGGCCGTTGAACAGCAAGACCGCGAGAGGGGTACTTAGGAGTGTAATTCCAGTAGCTATCGGGACATACTTGAACCCGTTCGCCGCTGCCTCGCTGATGACACCATTGTAGCTGAGACTGGTTCCCGCGAACCCGTTCACTGCATTCACAAAGTCCGCATGGGAGGCACTCGCGAGTACGAAAAACGAGGCGAACGTCCCGGCCATTATGAGAATAAAAAGGGCCGCCATCACGCGCGTGAAAATCTTCGGCCGGAGCATCGTGATTAGAAACGAGACCGCTATTAGGAACAGACCGAGAGCGAATATGTCTGACGTACTACCGACGATCGTCGATGAGAGATTGATCAGTGACATATTGTTGAGCCCGTAGCCGAACGCCGCGAGAGTGTCGGGCACTATCACCGAGCCGAATACCACTCCCTCTGTCCCGAATATCGCTATGATCGCAACCCAGAATCCCCATCCCGACATGAATCCTACGATGGGGTTCACGAGCCGTGTTATCCAGACGTAGTCTCCGCCCGAGCGCGGCATTCCCGTCGCCATCAGAACGTAGACAATGGCGAGCGGCAGGGTGAACAAAAGTCCCAAGTGCTCAGAAGTAACGATGTCGGCCCCTGGGTCAGCGCTCGCAACGAAAGCAATCTGGGAGGAGTACGACCACACACTAGGAAGTACTACGGCGGAGCTGATGAGAAAGGCGTCAAACCAAGAGAAATCACGGACAAGACCAGTTGCCTCCCTCGCGAATATCTTTGGCGAATGCGCCAAATGACGATGCTCGCGGTAAGTGGGATCATGCCAATAATAAACGTTCTTGGGCGTCGTTCCATCGAGGGACAATAGACGACGAGGCAATCTCAGGGGACCATGAGGACTTTGACAGCCTCTTTGGCGAGTACCAACTGGAATGCAAGTTCAATCTGTTCCAGCGGAAGCTTGTTCGAGACTATCCTGTCGGCATGCACTTTTCCAGACGAAATCAAATCGATCGCCCTTTCGTAGGTGAGCCACGTGTAGTCGAAGCTCCCCGTGACCCTGAGGGATTTTCCGACTATGAGCGAGGAACTGATGGTGGAGGACTCCAGAGTCGCGCCGACGAGGCATACTTGACCATCCTTCCGGCACAATTTCAGCGACTGCTCGAGCGCGGTGGGGTTTCCGCTAGCCTCCAGGACTGCATCAGCCCCGAGATTACCGGTAATCCCGTAGACCTTCTCCACTGAATCCTCTTCATCAACATTGATGACATAATCAGCACCATCTCTCTCGCAAGGTCGAGTCTCTTTTTGTGACGGCCAGCTGTCACTACCGTTCCGTAGCCGAGCGACCGGGCGACTGCTGTGGCAAGTAGTCCTATCGGGCCCGCCCCAAGTATCACTATGGTATCCCTGATTCCCAAATCGAACCTTTCGAACGGGTGTAATGCCGCCGAAAGAGGTTCGACCAACGAGCCTTGTTCGTACGTCATCGAATCGGGCAACAAGTGTAGGTCATATGCCGGGACTGCCACGTATTCGGCATAAGCACCATCACGGTCCACGCCTATCTCTCTGATCGAAGTGCAGAAGACTCGTTGCCCGGTTTTGCAGAAGTAACAATGTCCGCAGGTTACCGTGATCTCCGCGCATACTCTGTCGCCTATCTTGAAGTCATGGACGTTGTCTCCCATCGATTCTATCGATCCTGAGAACTCGTGACCCGGAATGAATGGGATCGGAAGCTTTGGAAGGTTACCGATGTCGTGTCCCCTGTAAATGTGGATGTCGCTACCGCAGATGCCGACTGACCTAACCCGAAGCACGACCTCATCAGCCGACCTACGAGGAGGGTCGAGACCCTCCTTGAATTCAATTCCGGGCCCGGGCTTTGTCTTCACACCCGCTTTCAATGAAACTCGAGTGGAAGCCGTAGCTGGTTTTTCTTAAGAGTTTCAACCAGTCGGCCTTGGCGAAGAGCATCCATCTTCACTGCAAATCGCACTCAGGGCGGGGGACAGTTTATCGCATAGTTCTTTACTAAAGCATATATATCATTCATGTTCCTCAAGAACATTAGAACTCGCGAACGCGAGGAAACGCGAAATGGCACAGAAGACCTTCCTGAGGGAGGCCACCGGCCTCGTTCGTGACTTCGGCACGATTGACGCCCTTCTCTTCGCAATCGGCGCAATAATCGGTCCGTTCTGGGTCGTAGGCTTCAGCTCGGAGTGGTATCTTTTCCCGGGTGTAAACATCCCGGCGTCTCTCATCATAGTCTCGTTCCTTGGTCTGGCGAATGGAGTCTACTACATATTGATCACCTCCGTGATTCCGAGAAGCGCGGGCGGCAGCTATGGCGCGCTCAGCAGAGCAGTCCATCCTCTGCTCGGCATGGTGATGAGCCTCATATTCTCAGCCGGTCTTCTGCTGAACATCGGCTTCATCGCCGACATCACCTTCTCGGTAGGAATCGCGTCGCCGCTCACCTCCTATGCTACGGTCACCGGCAACACTGGCCTCGCCTCCCTGGCGACGACCCTAGCCACACCTACAGTCGTTTTCGGTATAGGGACTGTCTTCATAGTACTGATTGCGCTCATAGCGGCGGCCGGCACCAGAGCGATAATCCTCGCCAACAAGATCGCGTTCGTAGTTGGGACGGCCGGCATCCTGGCTCTGATTGGGATACTGGTGACGACGACGACCGCTCACTTTCAGACAGTCGTGAACGGGTTCGCGGGTTCGAATGTCTATCAGAATATCACCAGTACCGCTCCCGCGGTTGGGATGAAGATTCCTTCGAGCTGGGTGGAACCAACGATCCTCTCGCTGCCAGTCTCGTTCTTCATCATCCTCGGCTACGCGTTCAACACTTACTACGCTGGTGAGATCAGGAGGGTCACCAGGAGTATGACCATCGCCGTAGTGGGCGCCATCATCTTCGCCGGTGGCTTCTTCTCGCTGCTGGCGTGGTTGATGGAGTACAGCTTCGGCAGCAACTTCATCGTGGCAGCGAACTACCTGTTCAACGAGGCCCCGTCGAAATACCCGTTGAGCATAGCCCCTTATGTAAATTCCCTCGCGGCGCTGGTCGACAGCAACCCGCTGGTCAACATACTGATCATGGCTAACTTCGTGGCATGGGGCTACTTCCTGATAATCAACTTCATCTTCATCCCATCGCGCAACTTCCTAGCCTATTCGATGGACGGGGTCTTCCCAGCGAGGCTCGGGGCGGTGAGTGACCGCTACCACAGTCCGGTAGTCTCGATAGCCGTCTGCTCGCTGATAGGAATCGGCGCACTGGCATTTCTCGTCTATCTGCCGACTGTGGGCGGCGCCGTCAACGTGACATACCTCATAATCGGCGGTACGGCACTGGACGGGCTGGCCGGTGTCGCGCTGGTCCTGAGGAAGAAGAGGACTTTCGAAGAGGCTCCGCCAATCGCTAAGAAGAAGGTGGCCGGCATCCCTGTCATAGCGATTCTGGGCGCGTACAGCGTGGTCTTCATCCTGTCCCTGATTGCGCTCGCTCTCTTCAACCCAGTCATAATCGGTCCGCTCGGACTGGTCACCGATGTGACCACCATGCTTGCCATCCTGGTAGCCGTCGTGAGCTACTTCGGGATGAAACAATACAACAAGCGCAGAGGCATCGACGTCAATCTGGCCTTCAAAGAGATACCTCCGGAGTAATCCGGGGGCTCTGCAATATTTAACTAGCAAACTACCAACCATCCTACTGGAAATTGAGGAAGGTCCATGTACTGCCTGTGGGGCACGAAATGGGTGACAAGGGCGGCATCACCCTTCTGAAAGACATCGGCAAGACAATCGAGATTCCTTACCATAGCTATCTTATCGAAGACCCTGAAGCGAACATCCTTGTCGATACCAGTTCCTCCGTCAGATGGAAGGAACTCCATCCGGTGGCCTTGTCCAAGTTCTGGCCGGTCCACATGAAGGTCAGCGAGCGTCCGAACAGGGTGCTGGAGCGCATCGGTTTCTCCCCCGACGACATCGATTACGTGGTCAACACGCACCTGCACTATGACCACTGTGGAAATAACGCGTTATTCCCGAAGGCGACGTTCTTGGTCCAAGAGGACGAGCTGTTGCATGCGAGCTCTCCGAGCTGGTGGGAGGCGTTCCCATACGTGAAAAAAGTGTTCGATGTCGCAGGACTCAAGTACAAGTCGCTGAAGGGCGATTTTCAGGTCGTGCCGGGAGTAACTGCGATTCAGACACCAGGGCACACAGAGGGGCACCAGTCTGTGGTGGTCGAACTCGAGAGAAGCGGCGTTGTAGTCCTTGCGGGAGATGCAATATACGTAAGGGAGAACCTTGAGGACCCCATCCTCCCCGGGCTGTACGTTGATGCCCGTATGTACGCTGAATCCATGCAGAGAATCAAGGACATCGTCAAGAAACGGAACGGTACGTTGCTACTCTCTCATTCGCGCGAATATCTTTCTCCGAAGGGCTGGAAGAAGCTTCGGCCAGGCGTCTCCACCTTCGACTGATTACGGGACCATCTCCTTTCTGGCTATTCCTGAAAGCCCGTATAGCCTGAAAAGAGTGAGAACACCCCATCGTCGACATTCATAATCAAGCCGTTTGCATAATCCGATTCTGCAGAAGCTAAGAAGAGGGTTGCGTTAGCTTGCTCGTCGGGAGAGGACGGCCTACCGAGCGGGATCCGCTTCGCCCGCATGTCTAGGTATGCCTTCTTGTAATTGTCGCTGACGAGCGTGGTGAGCGTGGTTCGCGGACACAGACAGTTCACGTTTACGCCATGTCTTCCAAAATCGATAGCGAGAGTTCTTGTTATCCCAACGACTCCTTGCTTGGGCGCAACGTAGCCTATCGAGCTGGGGATTCCGACGGTCCCCGCCATGGAGTGCGACGATATTCGACTTCCCCCAGCGGCCATGAACCCCGCTGGGCTGCTAAAGCCCCTGAGATGATGGCTGCCGGTCAACTGCTTATCTGAATCTGCACATTTTGCCTTGAATGACTCGAGCATCCGCATGGTGTCCTCGTAGCCGTTACCGGGAGGGAAGTGCAACTTTGAACGAACGTTGCGACTCATTTTGAAATTTGCCGTGTCTCAGGGCTTCTCGGCTCGGATTGTCGGTTGTTCTCTGCGGTTGAGGTAACCGAGCTCAGCTTTCCACCTTGCACATCACGTACTCACCGAAGCCTACGATGACCCGGACGTAGCCTTCGAGAGACCTGTCGACCAGGGCGTCGCCGGTGTCGACAAGAAGAGGTCTCCCGTTCAGCGATGCGAGCTTCTCCTTGCTCGCGACGACGATTATGTTGTCCTTACCGACCCTACCGACTATCTTCCCGCTCAGCTGCTGGTTGCCCCTCCCGAAGATGTATCCCTGCCCTCCGATCGGCGTGACGATTATCTTCGCTGGCTTGTCGCGCCCCATCAGGAGGCCCAGCTGCTTCTCGTTGACGTCTCTCGCTACGACCCTACCGCCGACCACCACGTCGACACCAAGAAGCGTCTTCTCCAGGTGGAGCTGAGCGAGGATGTCTCTGGTGGTCGTTCCGGGACCGAATATGTAAAGGCAGGCCTTGTCCATGGTACGGAAGAGCTCGGTCGCGATCCCCTGGACCACCTGTTTCTCCGTGCGCGTCCCGCCCGACTTGGCGCTCTGCAGGTGCTGGCTTTCGCGAGGGACACGCAAGTAGCCGTAGAGGCGCGCGTTCAGGAAGCCCTTCCTGAACGAAACCTCATCGATGTCCATGACCTCGCCCTCGGTGGTGTCGCCCGCCGGACTCCGCAGGAACCTCATGGTGACATCTCCGGCGACTCTCGGGGTGATGGCAAAAACCGCCGAGTGCATCTTGACTCCGGCGGGCACACCAAGAACCGTGACGTCCCGCCCCACCACCCTGTAGATGTCGCGCGCAGTCCCATCTCCGCCGGCGAAGAGGAGGAGGTCCACCCCGAGCTTCACCATCTCTTTCGCCGCTCTCTCGGTGTCCGCCGAGCTGGTCTGTCCGGGTCTTATCGTGCCGATGACCTTGGGCAGAAATCCGGCGTCCCTTAGGATGTCTTCGCCCATCTCTCCAGGGAAAGAGATGACGTCGATCTCGTCCTTCATCGGGGCGAGCACCCTGAGCGCTTCGAAGGCCCTGCGGGGAGACTCCGGCTCGGCGCCAAGTCTGAGCGCCTCTCTCGTGACTTCAGCGCCGTCGGTGCCCTTGAGTCCGACGCGGCCTCCCATACCAGCTACTGGGTTCACGAGGACGCCGAGCTTCCTCCTCGCGGGCTCACCAGTGCTGCGCTTTCTCTGCGAGGACAAGCACTCCGACTAGGAATGAACCCGCTTGCTCTGGAGCTTTGAAGACGACTTCTTGTCCAGCCCCTTCTTCAAGTACTGCCTCCAGGTGACTGCGATCCTCTCCGGCTCGTTTATGCTCGGATTGGGGACTCTGTGGACGACCTGGTTGTAAGGCGAGTTCTTCACGAACTCGGGGTTCTCGTACGCTTCCTTCGATATCTGACGCAGGACCGCGACGTACTCGTCGATGTCGTCCTTGGAGTAGGACTCGCACGGCTCCAGGGTGAAGGGTTCCGGGAGCACCCAGGGATGGTGGCTGGTCCAATAGTGCTGGAGGCCGAAGTCGGCCATCCTGCGCATGACGTCCTCCGTGCCCACGCCCGTGTCCTTCTTCAGCTGCTCCCAGGTGTACCTGACCTGCTCGAGACGCCTCTTACCGGGCGCGTAGTGGATGGTAACGCCGGGTACCTCGCTCAGCAGCTTCATCATGTAGTTGTTGTTGAGGACGGAACAGACGGCGGTCTCGTGCAGCCCCTCTGCTCCGTGCTGCATGATCCACGAGTAGGATTTCACGAGGCTCTGCGTGTTGCCCATGAAGGACCTCACCTTGCCGATGCTGTCCTTGGTGCCGTAGTCGTAGTAGTAGCCCTTCTTCTTGTCGTACTTGACCTGAGGAACGGGAAGGTACTTGGCGAGGTATCCGGCGCATCCGAGGGCACCGACCGCCCCGCCCATACTCCCGTGCGGAACGGAGAAGGTCTTGTGGAGATTGAAGTGGCAGAGGTCGAACCCCGCGTCCCTGGCCCTCGTTATCCCGAGCATCCCGTTCGCGTTGGCCTGGTCGTAGTAGCAGAGGGCCCCGACGTCGTGCGCAGCCTTGACGAACTCGTCGATTCGCGGGTTGTAGATGCCGGTGTCCTCCGGGTTCGTGATGAAGATTGCCGCTGTGCGTTTGGAGAGCGCCGCCTTGAACGCATCGATGTCGGCGTAGCCGTCCTTGTCGGGCATGATGGTGATGACGTTGAAGCCCGCTGTTGAAGGACCTGCGGCATCGCAGGGATGGGAGAACATTGTCGTGATGGTCTCGGTCCGTTCGAGGTCCTTGCGGGAGGCGTGGTACGCCCTGACTATCGATGAGGCCGTGTAGGCCGCCTGCGCGCCTCCTGCGGGCTGGAACGAGAACCTGTCCATGCCCGATATCTCCTTGAGGAACTTTTCGAGGCTGTAGATTATCTCCAGGAGGCCCTGGACGGTCTCGGCTGGCTGCAGAGGGTGTATCTCGCGGATTCCCGGGTGCCTTCCCGCCATGTGTTCCTGGACCTTTGGGCTGTATTTCATGGTGCAGGTCCCCTGGCTGATGTCTATAGTGACGTCCGTGCCCATCGTCTCCTGGGAGAGATGCATGAAGTGGCGCAGGACGCGCATCTGGTTGACCTCGGGGAGCTTCGGTGCACTCTTCCTGCGGAGCCCGTTCGGGATGCTCGACGCGGCGTTGCCGACCGCCTTCCTTACCTTCGGGTCAGCCTCGTTGACCAGAATCCCCCTCTCTCCGGGCACGCTCATTTCGAAGATAATCTGCTCGTCCCATCTCGCCTCATGGAACTTCCTCAGCAGTGTATCTGGGTCTCGGGGCATCTCTAGGCAACCTCCTTGATCGCCTGGACCAAGCGATGGATGTCCTCGGCCGTCCGGACCTCTGTGACGCAGTAGAGGCTGCTCTGTCCGAGCTCGGGCAGCTCCTTCGATAGGTCCTTCCCGCCTATGATGCCCCTTGCGAGAAGGGCCCTGTTGACCTTCTCGACCGTCTTCGCCCTGGTCGCGTCGAAGTTCACGACGAATTCCTTGAAGAAGGGTGTCCTCGGGAACTGGAGCTTCACGCCCCTTATCCCCGCCATCTGCTTCGCTGCATACTGCGACATCTGCATGATCGTCTTGCCCGTCTCCTCCATCCCCTTGGGGCCCATCAGCGAAAGATAGACCGCCGCAGTTATCGCCCATATCCCGGTGCTGGTCCCGGTGAACTCCTTGCCCTTCTCGCGGGAGCCGTAGGACGTCCTGTCGAACAGGACTTCGCCGAAGCCGTACTCCCCAGGGGTTGTCGTGTTCGTGATACCGAACATCAGGTCCTTGAACTCGCTGATGTAGGTCATGTCGTCGTGGGTGGCGATGAAGCCCCCCTGGCCGCCTCCGGCCACGACTGGTATTCCCAGCGGATGGAAGTCTCCGCAAGCGATGGTCGCGCCGTACTGCGACGGTGGCGCCATTACCCCGAGCGAGATCGGGTCTGTATAGACGATGAACTCCGCCCTGCGTTCCCTGGTTATCTTGCCTATCTCCTCCGCCTGCGTCTCCAGGACACCAAGGTAGGAGGGGTTCTCGATCAGAACGGCCGCGGTCCTGGAGGAGACCTTCGACCTCAGGTCGGTGAGGTCGGTCAGCCCGGTCGTTCCGTCGAAGCCGACCTCCCTGATTGAGATGTCTGGCTTCAGGTAGTTCCTGAGAACCAGCTTGACCTCCGGGTTGAGCTGCTTCTGGACTACGACCTCCTTCCTTCCCGTGATGCGCGACGCCATCCGGATCGATGTGGCGGCGGCCTGGGCTCCGTCATAGAGCGGGCAGCTCAGCACGTCCATGTCGAGCAGCTCGCCCATCAGGCTGCAGTACTCGAAGAGCGCCTGCCACTTGCCATGGTCGGCGTAGGGCTCTCCCACGTACGCTGTCAGGAATTCGCCGCGGCCGTTTATCTCGTCGCAGACCGCCGGAATGAAGTGCTCGGCGCAGCCGGCACCGAGGAAGCTCAGGTACTGCTTGATGTTCTTGTTCTTGTCGAGTAGACCTCCGACGTGGCGCTTCAGCTCGTACTCGCTCAGGATCGGCGGGGGGAGTCTCAGCTTCCTCTTGAAACGCAACCTGTCCGGTATCTCGACATAGAGGTCCATGACACCCTTTGCCCCGACCTCCTCGAGCATCTGCGCCTTCACTTCGGGTACGGAATTTGGTATGTACGGGAAGATCGTCCTTTCCTTGGCCATACCGTCGGATGCCGTTTCCACGTCACATAAACCCTTGCGAAAGCGGTCGGGCCACCTGGTCCGAAGCAAGACTTAAGATGAGAGGCGTGCCTTTGCGTTCCGGTGCCCCGACAGGTTAGAGCGGCCGTGATGACAGCGCCGAGGAAGATGGAAGTAAGGAAGTTCGAGTATCCCCAGGTCGGTAAGGATGACCTAGTCGTCAAGATAGACATGTGCGGCGTGTGCGGCACGGACCAGCACTACTGGCTCGGGGAGCTGGACGCCAACTATCCGATCATAGCAGGGCACGAGTCCATCGGTACGGTCGACAGGGTCGGAGCAAACGCTGCGGTGGACCTGGGGGTTCAGGGAGAGGTCCTCTCTGAAGGTGACAGGGTCACGTGGTCGAACAGCATCCCCTGCGGCAAGTGCTACGGCTGCAGATGGCTCGCGTGGCCCAAGAGCAGCTACTGCACGAGCGCCGAGACATATGGGAACGACAGCTGTGAGGACCCGAAGCTCAGACCGTGGCTTACAGGTGGCTATGCCGAGTACATGGTGATGAAGCCGCGGACCTGGGTCTACAAGGTACCCGATGAGCTTCCCACCGATGTGGCGGTGCTCATGGACACACTCGTATCGATAAGAGGAGTGGAGACGAGCATGTCGGTCGTCCCGGCGATGCGCGAGGGCTTCGCACAGTTCGACATGGTCGTCATCCAGGGGGCTGGCCCGGTTGGAGTGATGGCTGCGTTCAAGGCAAAGGCGATGGGTGCGGGCAAGGTGATAATGATAGGAGGGCCGAAGGAGCGGCTGAAGGTCGCCAGGAGGTTCGGTGTGGACCAAACCATCGACATCGAGGAGGTGAAGAATGCTGCCGACAGGTTAGAGGTGGTCCGGAGCGCGACGGCGAAGATAGGTGCTGATATGGTCGTGGAGTGCACCGGATTCCCCGCTGCGGTCCCCGAGGGAATCGACATGCTTAGGATTGGAGGGACGTACGTGCTGATTGGCTGCTGGGCGAACCGGGGGCCCGTAGGGATAGACCCCTCGAAGATCGTCACCAGGGAGCTGCACCTAGTGGGACAGAGGTACGCGAGCCCTCAGCAGCACGCCCGCGACCTGAAGTTCCTCGTGAAGTACTCGAAGGATTACCCGTTCGCGAGTCTCGTCACCCACAGGTTCTCCCTGGACGAAGTTGGAGATGCACTTCAGATGCAGGGGAAGTTCGGTGGGATGAAGCTCGCGGTGGTCCCTTAGACGCTGGGTCGGGACGACCCTGTCGCATGGGAGAGCTGCCGAAAAGGTCAGGAGCGAACGTTGAGGCCGGAAGACCAGCGTAGAAGATAAGCGGGTCCTCAGACCGAACGAAGAACCCTCTTCATGCCGCCCAGAAAGGTTTCAATGTCGCCCTCGTCGTTGTAGAAGTAGGGGGAGACGCGGATTCCCGAAGACCCGTGGTAGGACCGGGGAGTGACCAGGATTCCGGTCTTCCTCAGCCTCGATCCCATCTCTTCTCCGCTGACCTTCTTCGACCGCGCGAAGACTATCCCAGAGGCGTGTTTGGCGTCGGCCGGGGTGAGGACCTCCAGCCCGAGCTTCATCAGGCCCTCGTTAATCGCCCGCGAGAGCTTCAGGGTTCGCTCGGTCACCCGCTTCCTTCCGAAGCGCGATATCGCCGCCAGAGACCTGGTGAGCGTGAAGGTGCTGATGTAGTCGGGGTTGCCCGGTTCGAACTTCCTCGCGGTCGATGCCACCTCCAGATTCTCAGCGCTCAGGCTCTGAGTGCCTCCCGCGGTGTGCCATCCGAGCTGGGGTGGGTCGAAGCGGTCCATCAGCCGCGAGGCGCAGAAGAATTCGGACGAACCGTGGGTGGACAACAGCCACTTGTAGTTGCTCGTGGCGAGGAAGTCGAGCTTCCATCCAGCGGCGTCGATGTCGATGTATCCGGTACCGTGGGTGCTGTCGACCATGCAGAGGGCGCCCTTCTCGTGTGCAATCTTCGTGATCTCCTCGACCTCCGCCCGGAGCCCGTTCACCCATGAAACGAGGCTGACGACGACGAGCCGCGTCTTGTCGTCTATCACCTTCTCGTAGTCGGCTGCCGTGATGAGTCCCTCCCTGTTCTTCACCCACCTCGTCTGCACTCCTTTCTTTCCGAGGGCGATCATGGGAAAGGTCCCGCTCGGGAAGCCCAGGTCGTCGACGACCATGTTATCTCCCCGCTTCGGCCCAACCATCGACGTGACCACGTTGAGCGAGGTGGAAGCGTTGGGCTGGAAGGAGACCTCTTCTGCCTTGGCGCTTATCCATCCTGCGAAGACCTTTCGCGCCTCCTCCACGACCTCGGCAAACTCATCGAAAAGGTCGGGGTACGGGACGGCCTTCAGATGGTCGCGGTACAACTCGCAGGTCGCTTCTATTGCCGACCTAGGAACCAGGCCCATACCGGCCGTCGTGAGGTAGCAGAACTTCTCGGTCAGCGGAAACTCATCGGGAATCGAAAGAGCCATGAGAGATTGCTTCGCCTCCGACCCGTATTATTAAGCTGGGCGCCCGCTTCCGCGGTCTCGTCTACAGCGCGTCGAGAAACATCACGGCGCCCAGCAGGACCGCAGCGTCGGCGAGGCCCTACGCCAGCCAGCGCCAGCGTCTCGACCCAGAGAAGGACGCGCTCGGGGGCGTACGTCATGTCCCGATTGGGACTCTATCTGTGCAGTCGCAGACGTGACGTAGAGGGTCTGCGCGGCGTGCCTGTGCGAGGTCCCACACCTCTTCAGTGCCTCTCATAGAGGCTCTCGCTGATGAGCTTGCGGCACTTGGGACAGACGGGCACGAGCCCATGGAGACGGACGATGCCTGTACTGCTTATCCTCGGTCAGGTCGCACGGACAGACCCGGCTACGTCCCGCTGTGGGATATGATGACGCACGCCGGAGTAGTGCACGAGGGGACCGCCGGGACGGTCGCGTTCACCAGCGCTAGGCTGCCCGTGCCCACTATCTCGGATGGAATGGCGAACTCCGCCGACTGCATCACTCCGTCGTACCCCCACGTCGTCAGAGCGGATTGATTCAGCAGGTCGGGCTGCGCACCCACGGCCAGGGCCGGATATGCCCCGAAGTAGAACGGGGGGAGGATCGCGTAGTACCCGGTAGAGCCGGCCGCCGCGGCCACGGCGTACCGGTAGATGATGAATCCCCTGCCGGAGGAGAGGACTGACGGGTCCGTAAAGACCACCTGCCCGCTCACCTTCCCCGAGGGGACACTGAGCGCCTCCGGGAAGTCTGAAGTGGTCACATTCTGAATCGGGCCTTTGTGGCCGACGGTCTCGCTCCCGAGGAGATACAGTATGTCCACGGTCGTGGTGGTCCCTGGTTTCATGACCATGACGGGCACGATGAACTGAGAGACGTTGGACGAGGAGACCGAAAGCTGGACGTTCTGAAGACAGAGCCCGGATGTCGAGGGGCCCAGGGCGCGGGAGAGCGCCTTGTCGCAGACCCGGTCGGGAGCAGGAAACGAATCCGTGCTGCCAATCAGATACGAACCACCAGCGAAAGCCGCCACGATGACCACTACCAGGACGGCGAAGACCACGGTAGGACTGGAGAAAGCCCGCTTGCGGGTCGGGTCGTTGAAAGGACGGCTCATGCTCAAGAAGCGTCCCGATTCATATGATAGCTCCGCTTCTTTTAAATCCATGTGCGGGGCGAGGCGGAATGAAAAAAATGCAAGATTCTTCCAGCGTGCCTCCCGTAGACCGTAGCCTGCTGGACGACTTCGACCGCATGGTCTGGAAGAACGTCCCCCACGAGGAAGGGGGCAGGGTCGTGAGTCCCAGCCCCCTGGTCGACCTGACCCAGACGCTGAGGGAGGCGGCCGAGGAGGAGTACGGTCTAGACCTGCGGGGCACCGACCTGGCCGTCTTCGGGAAGTTCGAGAGCGAGCTGCCCGGGGGGTCCGTGAAGACGAGACCGGCGGTCGGGATAATCAGGGACGCCATATCCTCGGGGAAGCTCAGGAGAGGGCAGACGGTCTTCGAGGCCACCTCCGGTAACTTTGGAATCGCGCTGGGACAGCTCACGAAGCTAGGGCTCAGGGTCGTGGCCCTCGTCTCGAGGAAGCTGCAGGAAGGTGTCCTCGACGAACTCGAGCGGAGCGGGGTCAGGGCGGTCAACCTCGACGTCGACATCTGTCCGGCTCCCGGGATCCAGATGGACCCGAACCTGCTGCTCGCGAAGATAGTGGCCGGAAGCGTGCGCGAGAGGCTGCAGGAGATCGGGCTGGATTCGGGACCGTTCGATGCAGCCAGGCCGAAGGTCGAGGAGCTGCTGGGCAGGCAGGACGTCATCAACCTGGCGAAGGTGCTGGCCGAGACTTACGGAGGATTCTGCCCGGCGCAGTATGAGAACGAGCTCAACCCGAGGGTGCACGAGACCGTGACCGGCCCAGAGATCGCCCAGCAGCTGAAGGAGGCAGGCCTGTCGATGGGAGACTTCAATGTCGTCTGCGCTTTCGGCACCGGGGGGACCTCGGCCGGTCTGAGCAGGTTCATGCAGAGCACATACGGCAAGAAGCTCGTTCACGTTGTCTTTCCGCAGGAGGGCCAGGATGTGGCCGGAATCAGGGCTAGGAGCAGAGCCGACGGTCTGACGTTCTACCAGCCCGAGCTGTACGCGGGTCAGCACGACGTAGACTTCGAGCAGGCCAGGAAGCTCCTGGCGAACCTGGCGGGCAGGAGGAACCTTGACCTGGGAGAGAGCAGCGGGCTCGCGCTCTACGCCGTGATCCAGATGGTGAACTACGGCGTCCAAGGGAGGTTCGTGGTTATACTCGCTGACGGAATCGAGAAGTACAGGCGGATGCTCAGGCAGGCTGAGAAGGACGAGACGGAGGGGAAGCTCGAGGTCACCCTCCAGCAGGCCAGGCAGTACCTGGACAAGTACGCGGCTGTCGTCTGGACCCACCCTGGATACGCGCCGAACGACGAGGGAGTCAGGCTCCTCACCGCGTCTCTGAGCAACGGGAGCGAGACGCGACCTCTGGAGGTAATGCCGGCGATGGACATCGCGCGTGCCGTGGCGACGCGTCAGCTCTCCCCGAAGCTCATTCAGGCGGTCGACAAGAGACCCAAGAGCGTCCTGCTCGTCTGCATGTCGGGTAACACGTCCCTCAGGATGGCGCAGCTCCTCGCTGAGAAGGGGATCAAGAGCCAGAGCCTCGTCGATGGGATCACCAACCTTGCGCGCGAGAACGGCAAGCCGTTGGCGGCGCTGATAAGGCCGGCATCGTAGTCATCACCGCTCTTCAGCTCGCACTCGGAGAGACCCTCGTCCGAGGTGACGTCGCGTCACCGACCTCGTCTCAGTAAGGTCGTGAGACTTTTTCTTGGCAGCGGAAACGCTGGCGGACCGGGACGGCCTATGGCGCCGTGGAAGGACTAGTACGGCTCCCGGCTGCGCGCAGCCGAACCCTGAAAACAACCCTCTCAGGCGAGGACTGCGCCTGGCGCAGGTAGCCCACTAGAGTCCGGTTGGACTCCGGATCGGTGGACTGCCGTGGAGAAAGGCATGCCGCACAGAACGGCTCTATCGCAGCTTCACGACGGCTTTCTCGGCGCCGCCTGTCGAGAGTCGCCATCCGACGGCCGCATAGAGAGTCTTGCAGAGGACGCTCATCGTTTCAGCGATGCGAGGGTCAACGTATGACACGCGCGTCTCCACCCTTATGGTGCGGTTGGATGTCTTGATCACAGCGTATCCCCCAGAGAATAAGCCCGGATTCTTGAAGAGCACCTGACCGACAGAGCCGATGCTGACCTCGAAGTCCTTCGTCGCGAGCAACCCGTTGGCGAAGATACGGGCGGCCCGTACGGTTGATTCTGCCGCACCCGACGCGACGTAGGCCTCAAAGCTCTCCATCGAATCGGGTTTCTTCGAGCCCATGATGCGGTGGCGGGTGACGACCACGCCGTAGCCTGAGTCGTCTCCGCGGCGGAGACCGTCAGAGCAGACCACTCCGAGAATTGGTTCGTCCGCAGGCAACCGTGAAGAAGCTTCCAAGCGGCGTGACCGCGGGCTGGACTTTCTTAAGCAAATCGGCCGCCGCTCAGGGCCCGTTCGGGACGTGCGATTTCTTTTATCCCCGGGAGAAGGGGCACGGCCGATGCTCGTAGACCTGACGCAGCTGGTCCACAAGGAAATGACGGTCTGGACGAACTATCCAAAGCCTGAGATGACGGTCATGAAGACCTATGAGAAGGACGGGTGCTACAGCGACAAGATCTGCGTCGCGATACACGTCGGGACGCACGTCGATGTGCCCATCCACTTCATCGAGGGGACGGCATCGGTGGAAGAGATACCCGTCGGCACGTTCTTCGGCGACGCACTCGTGTTGGACGTGCCAGTGTCGAGTCCCGACCATAAGCTGAACATGGAGCAGTTCTCGGCGGCCATCAAGAGATTCGGGTCACCCTCCGTCAAGGGCACCACGCTGCTGTTCGCGACCGGCTGGGACAGGCACTTGGGGAACGAAGAGGTGTACCTCAGGTCGTGTCCCGGATTCTCGAAGGAGCTTGCTGACCATCTTGTGTCGCTGGACATAAAGGCGGTGGGACTGGACACGCCCAGCCTCGACTACTACAAGAGCCCCGACTACGTGGGTCACAAGACCCTGCTCGGCGCGGGGCTTGTCGGGTACGAGAACCTCCAGGGGATATCGAAGCTCGCCGGGAAGAAGATAAGGTTCTACGGACTGCCTCTCAAGCTCAAGGGCGCGTCGGGTTCCCCCGTCCGGGCCATAGCCGAACTCTGAGCTTAGGCGGCATCCATCGGCATCTGAGGGCCTGGCGTCTTCCTTACTCCTTGTCGATGAACTCCGCAGGCGTGGGCGGCTCCGGCGAGAGGCCCTTCCTCTTCCTCACGTCCGTGACTATCGGCAACAGCATGTTCGTCGGGACCGACTGCCATGTCTTGAAGCTCGTGTTCCATGTCGCCTTGCCCGCGGTCGCACCCCTCATGACCTGTGAGAGGTCGAACGTCTCCGAGGCCGGTATCTCTCCCTGGATGATGGTAACCACTTCCCTCTGCTCCACGTTGATGAGCTTGCCCCGCTTGGCGCTGATCACTCCCGTAATCGCGCCGATGAGCTCTGCGGGACCCTTGACCTCTATCGCAAGTATCGGCTCCAGCAGTGTGGGGTTCGCCATCATCATCGCCCCAAGAACGGCCCTCCTCGTCGCCGGCATCAGCTGCGCATAGGTCCTGTGGGCCGGGTCCTCGTGCGGCACGTAGTGGGTTAGGGTGACCTTGACTCCCCTGCATATCTCGTACGCGAGGGGCCCGTTCTGCATTACATCCTCCCAGCCGGCGCGAATAGAGTCCATCGACTCCTGCAGGTACTGGACGCCCTTGGTCTCCTCTGTGAGCATGTTGCCCTTCGGGTCGATGCTCACGACGCTCTTGGCCTCGTCCGAGGACCAGCCGTTGTCCCTGAGGGTCTTCTGGATGCCCTTCTTGTCGGTCATCTCGTTGAGTGTCCCGTTCCTGATGAGCTCGATGATGTGCGGGTCGAGAGGCTCGACCTTGATGAATATCTTGTTGTGCCTGTTCGGGGAGCGCGACATTATGGGGCCCGCCGGCGCTCTCACCGCCTCCCTGTAGTTGATGATGGGCGGCGAGGTGATTATCTCGAGCCCCTGCTGCTGGAGCATTGTCGTCGCTATCTCGAGGTGGAGCACCCCCATGCCTGCCATGAGTGTCTCTCCCGACTCCTGGTTGATGGTGATGACGAGGTTCGGGTCCTCGATGTTCAGCCTGCGCATCGCCTCGACCAGCTTGGGGAGGTCCCTGGGGTGCTTCGCCTCGACGGCCGTCGTCACCACAGGTTCCGATACGTAGTGGATAGACTCAAACGGGACGACATCTTTCACGGTGGATATCGTCTCGCCCGACCTGATGTCCAGCCCGAGGATGGCCGGGATGTTGCCTGCCGGGAGCGAGTCGACTATCTCCCTCTGGAAGCCCATGAATATCTGGACCGACTGTATCTTCCCCTCTTTCTTCGAGTTCAGCAGGTAGACCTGGTCTCCGTTGCTTATCGTTCCCGAGAAGAGCCTGCCAGTGCCCACGAGCCCCGCTGCCGGGTCGACGACGACGTTGGTGACCATCATGACCATCGGGCCGTTCTCATCGCACTTCAGGAGCGACTGCCCTATCGGGCTGTTGAGGTCTCCCTGCCAGATCTTAGGGATACGGTACTTCTGCGCCACGTCCGGGGGCGGGTGGTGCCTTACCACCATGCCCAGTAGGGCGTCGTGGAGAGGGAGCTTCTTGCCGAGCTCCTGAGGGCCGATGGTGGTGTAGGCCTCAATGATGTCCTTGAACGACATGCCCGCCTGCTTGGCGATGACCGAGTTGAAGCCCCATTTGTCCTTGGATGAGCCGAACGCGACCTGCCCGTTGGCGACCGCGACCTGCCACGCCTTCTTGTACTCCGGCTCGGCGTACGTCTCGACGAGGCGGTTGAAGTCCTTCACGATGTTAAAGAGCCACTCCTGCATCTTTTCGGGCGATAATCGGAGTTCCTTGATTAAACGGTCGATTTTATTGATGTAGAGGACAGGGCGAACCCGTTCCTCAAGCGCTTGTCGGAGAACAGTCTCGGTTTGGGTCATTATTCCCTCAACGGAATCCACAACGACGATGGCTCCGTCAACGGCCCTTAAACTTCGAGTTACTTTACCAGTAAAGTCAATGTGGCCCGGCGTATCGATTAGATTGATTACATACGGCTTATTATCCAATTCGTAGTATAAAGTGACGTTTGCTGCCTTAATCGTCATCTGTCTCTGCTGTTCCAGCTCCATATAGTCCAAAGCGAGCGCCTGCCCTGCAACAGAGGGTGAAAGCATGCCCGTCGCTGCCAAAAGAGAGTCCGAAGTGGTGGTCTTTCCATGGTCCACGTGCGCTATGATACCTAGGTTACGAATCTGGTCCCGATTATGGACGATTTTGAGAGCTTCCGTCGTTGTCTTGAACTTCGGCATAACTTATGACCGCTTTCGAGCCCCTTCCAAGGCGTGATGGTTATAACGTTTTACAGACTCGGGGAGCTATGTCTGCGGAGACTTTGTCCCCTCGAGTGGCTGGGCCACCCGGCGGTCAACAGTCCCTCCGTGAGAGGGCTGACTCCGAGCTTGAGAAGAATGTCCCTCTCTTCTCTTCCAGGCAACTCCCGGGCCTCTGCGCGAAGCACCTGATCAACAGCCCCGCCAAGCCATCCTCCAAGTGGACCCTAGGCAACCAGCTCCTCATGCTCCTTGCCGGGACGGCGAATAGGCCCGCACTCATGTGGAACTCCCAGTCGTGAAAGCCACCTCGTAAGAATGATTCCACTGGCGTCGAACATCGATGCAGCCATAAAGGCCGCCGGCCTTCACGTCGACGTCCATACGGGCTTCTCGACTTCAGCTTACGAAACCCCGGGCGTAGCAGTAGTAATCCCTATATTACGAAGTTCTAAGGATTCATCAAGTTGCAGAAAAGGAAGTTCGACGCTCGCAGCGGGCCAACACCCACCTACCAAGACCTGTTCAGCAACCCTTGGAGATATTCCTTCATTCACAACTTCAAGGTGCACTACAAGGCAAGTGCCCTCCAAGCGTTGGCAAACAAGGTTGACGTGTCAATCTCCTCTACGTCCCCACAGATTCCCGCAACCCAGGATATTGTGAACGAGTTCAATCAGAGGATGCAGTTAGGGAATGTCTCCCGCAATATGAGGCAAAGATTCAGCTCGGCTTCGTATCACATTACGAACATAGAATACAAAGAATCTTTCGCATTCCATGACCCTCAAACAGCTCCTAGAACATCCCCGATACCACAAGCCCAGCCTCAAGTGCCTACCTTCCCAAGTTCTCAACCTCAATCGCAGATTGGTATGTCCAAATTCTGCACGGGATGCGGTGATAGACTTCCTCCAAACTCAAGATTCTGTGGCAGTTGCGGTTCTGCCGTCATATAGCCTCAGGATTTGTGGATGCGGTGGTCTTTGAATTCAAAGACTCTTGGCGTGGCCGGGTTACTACTAAAGGGGTAGTAACGTCTTTCTGAGGCATCCCGACGACCGCAGGACTGTGGTGCCTCTCCACCGCGAGGTCAACAAGACCACCTGATGGGCATCATAAACCAAGCGGGATTGACGAGAGATGAGTTTGAGGCTGGCGTGGTATGGTTGGGTTACGCTTCCCCGCCCGAAGCTCCGTTCTCCTCAACTGAGCTCTTCCGACTCTTGCCCTTCCAATTCTTCCGTGTCGTCATCGGAGTCCTCTCCGATCTCTGCCTCTGTATCTTCGGAGATGGCTTCCTCTCTCGACCCGTCATCCGGTTCCGCTAGCTTCTTCCGAGCTTGTCCAATCGCCTTGTCTTCTTCCTCCGATTCCCGGACGTCGTCGATGCTCAGCCTGGTCGCCTTGTGGAATGACGGTTGCCTTCGGATATATGTGTGGCGATTGGGAACCGCGCGAGAGGCGGAAGCCATGTTTATACGCCGCTGCTGCTCTGTAAGCGCAGAGGTAGCAAGTCGCATGGCCGTCTACAAACCGAACGAGGAGGATATGGAAGACCTGGAGAAGGAGGAACAGGAGCTGGAGAAGGAGGAGGACGAGTCCGAGAGTGATGAGCCCGGGAAATACGCCGCCCTTTCTGTCGCTGCCAAGAAGTCCAGCCCAAAGGCTCGGAAGACAGGACGAAAGCCAAAGGCTAAGCGGTGAACGGGGTTTGTCGTACCATGGTTGGAAAGATTCTCCAAGGATGAACCAAACGAGGACCGCTATCCGCCCAGCGCCATTGACCCAGCTCAGGGTAACCTGCCGCCTGGGGACAGGTCGCTGATGGCGCCGAGCAGGTCACAATCTGTGCAATCGGCCGTTCGATTTCTTGAGGTCGAGAAGTTCGCCGCGATGGGCCTGGAGATCAGCGTGTCAGATTTTTATACGAAGCGCGACCCCTGAACATCCCGTTGTCCCAGCCTCAGAGCTTCTCTTCCAGTACGTCGAGCTGGTGCGGAAAAGCCGTGACCACGATTTCGGGCCAAGGCGCCGGGACGGTCGCGGGTTCGACCACTTGGAAGATGAACTTTACAATCGCAGCTGACAACTCGATAAGCGGCACCGCCACGGGGACTGGTTCCATAGAGGTCTCCGCAGCGGGGGACCAGGGGACAGCGGCGCCCACAGGGACGATGGACATAGGCGGGAGCTATGACCCTGGCTCGAACAACGTCAACCTCACGCTGGACTTTGTGCACGCCAGCTCGGCCATCGACGTGACCACGCCCGCGAGCTCGGCGCAGGCCGAGGGCCAGTGGGCCGCCACCAACCCGGACGCCACCAGTCCGGTGGACATGCAGCTGGTCGCCCGGAACTGGAGCGACATAATCAACGGGCAGGTGCAGCAGGACTTGACGACGCTCACAAACCCGTGCGGAGCGACCGAGTCGGAGACCGAAGCTACGGGCCCTGTGGAGAGCTCTCCATGGCAGGCCCCTCCCATTCGGAGGGTCAACGGCGGCACCGCCACCAAGACGTACAACTACACCGGCCAGGGCGGAGAGACACTCACCGTCACAACGGTTCTGACCATCTACCCGTCCATCTCGATACAGCGTACGGACAGCGGCGACTCTACCTTCATCACCACGGATACTCCTGCTTTCACCGTCGACGTCAGTCAGTCGGGCGCCGACCCGAGTTCCGCAAGCTGGCAGGTGAGCGCAGACAGCCAGTACGCAGGTCCGCCGAGTCCGGCCAGCGGAACAGGCGCGACCTTCAGCTTCCAGCCTGCTTCTCCATCGAACAATCCGACGACGGGGTCAGTGAACGGTACTCCGAACCAGCCGCTACAGTACAGAGTCCAGGTCAGTGTAGGGAGCTTCGTGGCGACCTCGGAGCTCACACAGGACGAGATAGACACGCTGAGGCAGGAGTATGTGGACTATCAATACGACGGAGTACCTCCGCGCGCAAACTGTGTCCAGTGTCCGGCCGCCGCCCTGAACAGTCTAAACAACGGAAACTACGGATACATGGTCGATGGCTTCGGGACGGACCATGCCATGGAGTCGGTCCTTCAGGATGTCATTGGCGGTACACACGGAGCTGTCCAGGTGATAGGTGGCTTCCGCTGCCCGCAGAGAAACGCGCAGGTTCACGGGGCCGCGAGAAGCGAGCACACGCTCGGAAGAGCTCTCGACCTAGGACCTGGGACCGGCGCGCTGACCTTTCTCGACATTTGTGTCGCAGCCCAGAACCTCGGATACATCGCGCATGCCTTCTGTGAAGGTACTCCCCAGACTTCAGGTAGTCAGCCGATACGCCCTTGCGGGACTCCGTGTCCCTGGCACGCAGGAGTCCCCTGTGCCGGAGTAACGCACATCCATATCGACTGGTGATTCTGCGCGTCGCATTGTCTCTGACAGGCAGAGCCGATACCGTCTCAAGCTTGTCTCTTGACAGAGCAGATTCGAGTCTCGGAAGTTCAGCCGGAGGTTGGGCAGTACAGAAGAAGTCAGAGACAGTCTCGGTTCTATCCGGCAACGGTTCACGTACAGCGAAGTCCGGAAGGACATCCGAAAAGTTCTCGAGGAGTTACCGGCGGACCAGCTGACCAAGGATAGAGGGGTTCCCTTTTCTTCGCTCCTTGACCTCTCCGAACACATCGCATGGGCACACCGTCCATAGCTCGGTCCGCAAGCAATTTATCGTCATCCCGGCGTTCTTTTTGCATGGGATGGGGCAGGTACCTTCGCTGGGGAGCCGCCGCATCCACCCTCGCAGCTCTTTTCTTCTACTTCGTCCCCGTGATCCCCGCGACCGTCTTTCGCTGCAGCCTGGGACTCCTTTGCCTCACGAACAATGACGGCTTGGAATCCCTTGGATATTTGGTGTTCCACTGGGGAGCTTTCTACTCGTACGAGGAGGGTTATTTCTCGCCGATCGCATCGAACGTGACCGCGTTCGGAATATCCTTCTTTGTAGTCCTGCCGTTTGTCCTCGTATCGATGCTCTTGATGGCGCCTGAAATTCGTCACATGGCAGGCAGATTGAGGCAGAGTTAGCGCGATTGCTCGAGAGCGGCTGTGCAGCGCCTTGACCATCGGGAGCGAAGCCTGAAGCGCCCTTCGCCGCGATGCCAAGCATCACGAAAATCTACTCGCCCACGAACTGCCAGCGTTCGAGTTGCAGGCCATCCGGTCCTCCAGCCCGGGACAGAAAGGACTCACCCCGGGGCCTAACGCGATTGCGAATCTTACAATAGGTTTAACTTCGAAAAGGAGCTAAACATAGGGTATGCTGGCGCTAGCCGACGTGACCGTCGTAGTTTCCGACGCAAGAGCTTCGGCAAGATGATGGACAAAGAACCTCGGCTTTTCGACGTACACAGTCGGTGGGACCGGTCACGCGATCCTCGTTGCCCCACCTGGGGGAGCGCTTCATTCTGCACCTCTGCTAGGGCTTCGTCCCTCTTGAACCCAGGAACTCAGGGATCGCATTCGTGACAGACGATATCGACGCCCTGTTCGCTCGAATGATCAGGAATGGGGTGAACTTCCCGGAGCCGCTCAAGAAGGAGGATTGGGGGAGAATGGCGAAGTTTGCCGATCCGGACGGGAACATCTTCTGGCTGCTGGAGGCGTCTACCGGGATGGTAAGAGCGACCCTGAACTCCCGGGCACCAGTACGGAAGGTGGCTGCCAAGAAGTCGAGAGTGCAGCGCCGAAAGGATTGAGAACGTATTCCCTTTACATCGTTACCGAGTCCAAGCGCTGAATTTCTTGCAGCTTCGCCCGCTCCTTGTCCTGCTTCGACGCCCCGTCGAATGGCTGTGGGAGCATTCGGGAGGGATCATATTTAGCTAACGTTAAATAAACTCTAAGTGCGCCCACCGAGCCGAGCGGATGAACATCGCTATTCGCAAAGGTCTCAAAGATGCAGTCACTCGAGGCGAAGCGACTCCGGTGGCGCTGCTGGCTACCTTCAGGGCTCCACCGCTAGGATTCAGGCGATGCTCCGTCACCCGCAGGCTCAACAACGGGACGACGAGAGCCACTCATGGCGGCATGAAAGACCCTGAGAGCCCAAGGCAGGTCCGTCTTCGGCGATGGTAATGGTGAATCGAGTTGCGTAAGCTCAGAATAGGCACCCGGGGGAGCAGGCTTGCGCTGGCGCAGACCCACATCGTACTGGATCTGCTATCGCAGGAGACTCCCGGGCTGGGTGCACAGATTCAGGTGGTCAAGACCACAGGAGACAGGCTGCCACCAGAGAAGCGCGGGGAGACGGACGGGAAGGGTGCCTTCACCGACGAAATCGAGTCCCTACTCATCAGAGGCCGCATCGACCTGGCCGTCCACAGCATGAAAGACCTCTCAGTCGAGGTCGGAAGCGGCCTGGTGATAGCGGCCACCCCCGTCCGGGGAGACCCTCGTGACGCGCTCGTGACGTCTGGAGGACAGGGGCTCGCTGACCTCCGGAAGGGCGCTATCCTTGGCACGAGCAGTATGAGGAGGAGGGCTCAGCTTCTGAACATGAGGAACGACCTTCGGCTGGTCGACCTCCATGGTAATGTCGAGACGAGAATCAGCAAGATGCACAGGCTTGGGCTTGATGGTGTTGTGCTAGCGGCGGCGGGACTCGATAGGCTCTCACTCGGCGATGTAATCACGCGCAGGTTCTCTACGGATGAAGTGGTACCGGCGGCTGGTCAGGGGACTCTTGCTGTCGAGATAAGAGAAGGGGACGAAGAGCTGGCGAAGATAGTATCGAGAATCAACGATGACAGAACTATGCGCGCATCCAGATGCGAGCGGGCCTTCGCTAGAGCGACGGGGGGTGACTGCTACGTACCCGTGGGAGCCTATGCGGCAGACGACGGCAGGTCGCTCACGCTCACCGGGATGATCGCGTCCCCCGACGGCGAACACCTTCTGAAGAGGACGATGACCGCGACCGATGCCGAGGGGTTGGGGGAGACCCTCGCGCTGGAGATGCTTCAGGACGGCGGGGCTGGAATCCTCGTGAGGGCCGGAACATGACGACGACGGTCAGGGCCGCGCCCGTCAGGAACATTCTGATCACACGGTCCAAGGAAGGGAATGAAGAGCTGGCTGCGAGCCTCAAGCTCGCCGGGCTCAATCCTGTTTCGGTGGATGCGATCTCTCTGTCGCCGCCGAAGGACTGGTCCGTCATCGATAGATTCCTGCGTCGCCTCCACTCTTTCGACTGGCTCGTCTTTACCTCGGCGACCGGTGCAGAGTACTTCGGCGGGCGTATGAAGTCGCTGTCCCTTCGGCTGCCTTGGCAGGGAAAGCCGCTGGTAGCCGCTGTAGGTGGGCGCACCGCAGAGAGGCTCTCTCGGTTCGGGATCAATCCGGATTTCATACCATCGGCGTACCTGACAAGGAAGCTCGGCGAGGAGCTTCCTGTAGAAGACGGAGCGCGCGTCCTCCTCCTGCGCGCAGACATTGCGGACCCCGAATTGTCAGAAAGGCTGAGAGCGCGCGGGTGCGAGGTCCAAGAGGGAGCCATCTACCGGACGCAGCTCGCCGGGAGAACGACCGGTAAGAAGCTCGGTGACGTCGATCTTATCGTCTTTGCGAGCCCCTCAGCCGTCCGGGGTTTCTGCACGTCTGTAACGGAAGAGGAAGTGGCCAGACTGCAGGGCGTCAGAGCAATCTGCATCGGGCCAGTAACGGAAGCAGCGGCGAAGGAAAACGGTTTCGCGATGACTATCGTGCCGAGGTCATACACCCTGAAGGCAGTGGTTGAGGAGATAAGGAGGTTGAGCAGACGAGATGCTTGAGCCAGGGAACCAAACGGTCCGACTCAGAAAGCTGAGAAAGTCGGAGACCGTGAGGCGGCTCGTGAAGGAGACGCGTCTGGACCCGTCCTGTCTCGTAGCTCCCATCTTCGTGACGCATGGCAACAAGGTGGTGGAACCAGTCAGCGCCATGCCGGGAGTCAACAGATACTCAGTGGACCAGTTGGGCAGCTACGTTTCAAGGCTCTCGGAGACGGGGATAAGCGCAGTTCTGCTATTCGGCATCCCGGATACAAAGGACGATCTCGGCAGCCAGGCCTACGCAGGTGATGGAGTCGTGCCGAGGGCCATATCGGAGATCAAGAGCGCCGTCCCGTCGATGTTGGTGGTGGCTGACGTCTGTCTGTGCGAGTACACCTCGCACGGGCACTGCGGCATCGTCAGGAATGGCCAGGTCGATAACGACGAGACGCTTCCTCTCCTGAGCAGGGCTGCTGTCGAGTATGCGAGGGCAGGCGCTGACATCGTGGCTCCGAGCGCTATGATGGACTTTCAGGTGGCGGCGGTAAGGTCGGCCCTTGAAGAGGCGCGTCTTGATGAGACTCTCATCATGGGCTACTCGGCGAAGTTCGCCTCCTCATTCTACGGTCCCTTCAGAGAGGCAGCGGGCTCGACCCCGTCCTTCGGGGACAGGCGGGGCTACCAGCTCGGGACAGGGAACACCAGGGAAGCGATGCGTGAAATCGAGAAGGATGCCGAAGAGGGGGTGGATATCGTCATGGTCAAGCCTGCCCTCTCTTATCTTGACGTCATCGCTGAGGCCCGCTCCAGGTTCGACCTGCCGGTCGCGGCGTACAGCGTGAGCGGCGAGTATTCCATGATCAAGGCTGCGGGAGCCAACGGATGGCTCGACGAGAAGAGGGCTGCGATGGAAGTGCTTACCTCAATCAAGCGCGCCGGAGCTGACATCATAATCACCTACTTTGCGGAACAGGCCGCCCAGTGGCTGTCCGAGTGATACTAATGGAGGAGCAGAGAGCAACGGAGCCGGAAAAGCATGCCACAGCGAAGCGCTACCTGAAGTACACCTTCTTCAAAGTGGACCGTGCCTGGAGATCCCTGGTAAGAGAAGAGCAGCAGGTCGCGAGAAAGGAGTTCATAGAGGTCCTGATGAAGCCCCGGGACGAGACCGGGTTAAGCTATTTCTCACTCGTAGGCCTGAGGGGTGACACGGACTTTATGATACTGGCGGACTCGCCCACGCTCGACTCCTTCCCGTCACTCCTCTCGGAGCTTCTCTCCACGCGGCTCGGCAGGTATCTAGACACACCGTATTCCTACCTGGCGATGACGAGGCGCTCGCCGTACCTGGGCTCGCACAAGCATCCCGGCCAGGAAGGGACAGGAGCGGATGACCCCAGAACGTCGTCGCGCTACCTCTTCGTGTACCCATTCATCAAGAAGAGAGAGTGGTACAAGCTGCCTTTCACGGAGAGACAGAGAATGATGGCAGAGCACTTCAAGATCGGGCACAAGTACCCTCGCATCAAGATCAACACCGGTTACTCTTTCGGCCTCGACGATCAGGAGTTCATGCTCGGCT